>CAJUJW010000031.1 GCA_910586735.1 uncultured Oscillibacter sp.
GGAGGGTGAGTTTTTGGGCCTGGATGATCTGGGCAAGGCTGCTTTCCTGGCAGAGTTGAACCAGGAAGATGAGGACGGGGCCGGGGGCCTGGCCTGGAGCCGGAGGACTTGGAACGGTTAATCTCCAACGTTCGAGAAAACAAAAAAATCATTTGGTAGGAGGGAAACATGAGGGATTTTCTGATTGAGCATGAGCTGAAGGTGGTTACTTCGTTGGGGGAGGTCCCTAACAACGCACTCCCGGCAGTCCATAGGGCGCTTGCGTCTTTGCCGTCTGAGCCGGAGAAACCACAGCAGCGGCCAGATAAAAAATGCCCTTTTCGTGGCGAACGGTATGACAACCTCTGTTCCGTTTCCTGTGCCCTCTATACCGGGACCGGCTGCGGAATCGTGGAGCATCGGATGGGGACCGGGGTGACCTGTCCATTCCAAAACCGTCAATCCTGCGGGGATGGTTGTGCCCTTTATGTCGGCGGCGGCTGTGCCCTGGTGGGGGTAAAGGAGCGGGTACATGGCGAATGATGGCACTGTAAGGATCGGTGCGGAGATTGATGAAAAAGAGTTTAAGTCCGGGCTTTCTAAACTGAGCAAAACCGCGAAATCAGCCCTCAATAACATTACAGTCGACATTGAGGTTGACAAAAAAGGTTTTTCCGCTGAGTTATCAAAACTTGGGAAGGACGCTGATCCGGTTGAAGTTCCTGTAGAGGCCGACACCGACCAATTCAAAAAGGGGCTTGATGACCTTGAAAGGGAAGCGCAGAAAAACGTGACTTCCCTCAAGGAGTTGAACCGGGCCCTGGAGCTCAACCCTAAAAGCACGGACTTACTCATTGAGAAGCAAAAGCTCCTACAATCCGCCGTTTCCGCTGCTGCCAAAAAGGCGGATGAACTCAATTCCGCCCTGAAAAGTGCAAAGGCGTCTGGAGAGGTCGAGAAAAATGCGGAGGCATACCGGAAACTTGTGATTGAGTTTTCAAACGCCGAAGCGGAAGCCAAGAACATGCAAGCGGAATTGGATGATGTTTCCGCCAAGCTGAAGAATGGGCAGGGCGCAACCGAAGACCTGGAGGATGCGACCGATGATCTTGGAAGGTCCTATACCAGTGTCGGCGATATCATCAAAGGCGTGGCACTCGGTGACCTGATTTCCAGCGGTGTCCAAGCGGCTATCAGCGGAATCAAGGACTTGGTTGGGGAGTTCTGGAATCTGGACGACGCCACAAAGGAGTTCCGGGAGGGGCAGGGCAAGCTAAACGCGGCGTTTGAAGCCGCCCATTTGGGCCCGGAGGCCGCAAAACAGCTGTATTCTGATTTCTACAAAATCCTGGGCGACACGGATACCGCTGTAGAGGCGTCCCAGCTGCTGGCAACCCTGACGAACAGCGAGGAAGACCTTGCTACATGGACGAACATTGCCGCTGGCGTCTTTGGCACCTTTGGCGATGCTCTGCCCATTGAAGGATTGATTGAAGCCGCGAACGAGACTGCAAAAACCGGGAAAGTTACCGGCGTGCTTGCCGATGCTTTAAATTGGGCAGGAATCAGTGAAGACTACTTCAATGAGGAATTGAAGTGGGCCGGGTCCGAAAGCATGCGGAATCAGCGTATCATGAAGACACTTTCCGTTGCCTATGCTGAGGCGGCGTTAGCTTTTAATCGGAACAACAAAGAGATCATAGCGGCCAGGGAAAACCAAATCCAACTGGACGAGGCAATGGCCACGGTGGGAGAGACCATTTCCAAAATCAAAAATTCTTTTTTGAATGAGTTGTCTCCTGTTATCTCCGAAATTGCAGGGAAGTTCGCGGAACTTGCCGCCTCTGTTGACTGGGAAGAATTGGCGTCCAGGGTTGGTGACTTTGTTGGAAGCATTGACTTGGATTCCATTTTTGACACCATCGAAAACGCTCTTAGGAACGTGGATTTTGATTCCCTGTTTGACACCATCGGGGATATCATCGGCGGGCTAATTTCCTTTGCACAAGCCATAGCCCCGGTTGTAAGCACTGTTGCGGAGTTTGGGGCACAGCTCTTTGGATTCTTCGAGCGGATGAACCCGCAAGTAAAACTATTTTTGGTGGGCTTCCTGGGGGCTATCGTGGCTGTTGGGAAACTGGGCAGCGCAATTTCTTCCGTCGGCGGCGCGGTATCCGGGGTTGGAAAGATTGCCTCTGCGTTCAGCACCGGAGCCGGGGACCACGTTTACAACACGTTCTTAAAGTGGTCCGTCATTATCATTGCTATCATTGCCTCCCTTACGCTTTTAATCGCAATGATCAACACCTTGATGGGAAAAGGCGACGACATGAAATCGACGCTGAATTCCATGGGTGGAGCAATGAACGGCATGAATGGGGGAGGGGCCATGAAGCCCCGCGCAAAGGCTAAAGCGGCGCCCCCAGCCCTTTTGGCAGCAGGGCCCGCCAGTGAGGAAGGAGGCGAAGAAGGGGCCAGCGTCACGGCCTCGACCTTCTCCCGTGCCTCCGCAATCCGGGCCCTGGAGAGCGCGATCCCCAACGTAGAAAGCCGGGTTGCCTTGGCAAACGCCTCTATGGCCCCGGCGGCGGGGTACTCTCCGCCGCCTATGGCCCATTCCGGCGGCGGCGCGGATTATCGCCAGCCCGTGCAACAGCCGACCCAGCAGACTATCACGATCAATTTCACTGGAGACTTGGCCCAGCTTGGACGGGTGCTAAAACCCGTTATAGACATTGAGAACCGGCGAATTGGGCCCGGAGTTTAAATAAAAATAGGAGGAAATTTCAATGAAGTATTTTATCATCGTCAACGGTGAAACCTGTACGCTACCCGCCCGGACACTGGAAATGGATGAGCGGATCGACACGATTCGGGGCCTTGACCGGATGGTCAAGGCCGGCGAAATCACCCGTAGGGAGGCCCGGCAAGAACAATACAGCTTTGTCAAGGACTGCATTGCAGAACCCATGCCGCCTTTTGAACAAATGGATATGGGAGACTTGGAGCTCAACGTCTCCGAGATCATCGCCGCATACCAGCGCCCCGCCACTCAGGCCAAACTTGAAGCGGCGTTGTCCATGCTAAAACATATTGTAAGCCGTCCGGATGTTCAAAAAATGCTTTCAAGGCCGTAAGAAACGGCGTTTTTCTGCACAAGAAATTATCATAGAAGGAGATCGAAAACCATGAGCAAGTATGCACAATATGCCCAAGAACTGGATACGGCCTTTAAGGCCGCGCGAGAAAAGTATATGGACGTCTATGACGCCGTAAAAGCGGCGGAAAAACGGGTTGAAGACGCCAAAAACGAGAAGGATGAATATTTCCGGGGAGACGCCGACATCCACCGGGCCGAATGTGCGACGGCTCTTCGCAAAGCTGAAATTGTCTTTGAGCGCACAGCAGATGTGATTTGGCCCGCCTTTGATGAAGTCCGGGACGAACTGACGGCAAAGCTGCGGGCGGAGATCCAGGCGGACACCATCGCCGCCCCGGAGGACATTGACCCCAACGGCATGACCTTGCTGCAATCCGGTATCCTGCGGGTCGATGAACTGGAAGCCTTTGCGGAACGGTATGCCGAAAATTATACAATGCTGCGGATTCTGGCCCAGCATGCCAAAGCCGCCGCCGACAAAGCGGAGGACGCAGAGGCCCGGTGGCGGCTGGTGAATATCAGCCGGGCAGCGGACAGAGACCCGGGCGTTGTTCTCCAGACCTGGGACAATCTTTTGGAAGCGGCTAAAGTCTGTTCCGGGCGCAGACGTGGAGAGAAGCATGGAGACCCGAGCTTTGTTGCCTCCATCTCCAAGACGTGGGAGCGGCTGACCGAGGCAACGATTGAATCCTTCTGACAAACAAAGGGCCGGGGATCATTCCCCGGCCCTTGCCTTCTGCGAAAAATCGTGGTATTCTGACAGCAGGAAAGAATCATCTTTCAGCGCTGCCAGTAACGGCGGACGGTTGGCCCCTTGACAGGGGGCACCTTCTTGCCCCCTGATCTTTGGAAAGGGGGCTGCCCTATGGTTACATACAGTGAGCTTTTCGCTTACTCCCTGGTTATCATCGGTATTTGCGGCCTGTTCATTCAGGCGTACAAAAAGAAGTAACCGCCCCTGTGCCCACAGTCCGGCGGTTACTTCTGTAACTTAGGCTAGGGCCAACCGTCTACCGGCAGCGCCCTTTCTATGCTTATTATAGGCCGTGTCGGCCCTTCTGTCAAGCCTCTGACTTCTTGTCAGGGGCTTTTTTCATTTTCCGGGCAATGCTGTCCCGCTGGGCCTGTGTCTCTACCGCTCTACCAACGAATACCGGCAAAGTCTCTCCCGCCGCCGCCGGGGGAAGGTCCTCAAGCTCCGTCCAGGAACCAGGGCCGAAAATCTGGCGGTGTACTGCCGGGTCTGTAAGACGGAATCGGTTGTGGGTATTCTTACTTAGGCGAACAGCGGTGACTTGCATCTTGACTTGCACGCATCAAAAAAGTATCGGTTTTTTTGGGCCATTTTGGAGCGTGTTTTCCAAGAGCGCGCAAAAAGAAAATCCCTTGTAACCATTGCACCGCAATGACTACAAGGGATTTTCCCTGGTGACCCGGCGGGGATTCGAACCCCGGACCCACTGCTTAAAAGGCAGTTGCTCTGCCGACTGAGCTACCGGGTCGTCGTCGGAACAAATTGCACTGCGTGAATCCCGCCCTCCGGGCAGGCTTCACTCCGTTCCATTTGTTCCTCCTCTCCCCACAAAATCTGCGGATTTTGCGGGGGTTGCGCTGCGCGCGGCTTTGCCGCGCTGATAACCTTCGTCCTGCGTCCCTCGTCCCTCGTCCCTTCGTCTCCCGTCCCCCCGCAGGGAGGGAGCGGATTTCGCCCCGACGTGCTGGCAGGGACGGCTGGACTCGAACCAGCGCATGAGGGAGTCAAAGTCCCTTGCCTTACCGCTTGGCTACGTCCCCGTGTTCAGGGCTTGCTTGAAACGATCCGTCCAGGGGGCGTCTTCCAGACAGGGACGTACCGGCTGGGAAAAAGCGCGGGGACCGGGGAAGCGCCCCGATCCCCTGCTCTTGTGGGGTGGGAGATGGGACTCGAACCCACGACACCCGGAACCACAATCCGGTGCTCTAACCAACTGAGCTACACCCACCACATATCAACTGTCTGGAACCCGCATGGCGAACGCCCCGAGGGGGGGTCTGGTACGCCAGAAGGGACTCGAACCCCTGGCCTACTGCTTAGAAGGCAGTTGCTCTATCCGGCTGAGCTACTGGCGCGAATTTTGGATGGAGCAGGTGACGAGAATCGAACTCGCATCCCCAGCTTGGAAGGCTGGTGCCCTGACCATTGTGCTACACCTGCGTAGACCTGAGGGTCTGACCCTTCCCGGAAATCGTCAGCTTGGACATCATACCATGAAACCTCCCGGCTGTCAAGCGGTCTGGGCCTCTTTTCCCGGAATTTTTTCGGAATTTTTTTCTCAGGTTCCGGCCTCCAGCTCCAGAAAGGCCCCCATCAGCCGCCGGCCCGGAAGGGGGTCCTCCAGCCGCTCAGGGTGCCACTGCACTGCCCACACCGGCAGCCGCCGGTGGCACAGGGCCTCCACCACGCCGTCCTCCGCCCACTGGACCGCCCGGAGACCGCCGCCCAGCCGGTCCGCCGCCTGGTGGTGGGCGCTGTTGACCAGGGCCCCCGCCCCGCGGGGAAGGGGCAGGGGGGAGGGGGCGGTCCTCACGCCGTGGAGCCGGTCCCCGTCCTCCAGGGCGCTGTGGCCCGGCACGTCCTGGGCCAGGGTTCCGCCGAAGAAGACGTTGACAACCTGGAGCCCCCGGCAGACCCCCAGCGCCGGCTTCACGGCGTCGGTAAACGCCTGGAGCAGCAGGAGCTCGGCCTGGTCCCGTTCCGGGTCCAGCCCCCGGGAGGCGGTGTTTTCTTGCCCGTAGCGCCAGGGCTCCAGGTCCCCGCCGCCGGGGAGGAGCAGCGCGTCCCACGCCTCCGCCGGGCCCCGGACGGCGGTTCCGAACACCGCCCGGCCCCCGGCGGACTCCACCCACCGGCGGTAGTTTGCAAAGCGCTCCTCCGCGCCATAGATGTACACGGTCCTCAGCATGGGCGGCCCTCCCCTTGGGTGTTTCCCCAGTTTATGCGGTGCTGGGGTGTTCCGTGCGCCCCTCACCGCCGCCTCCCCCGCCGCTTCATGTCCTCCCGAATGGCGTTCTCCTCCCCGTCGGTGATGATGACGAACAGCACCTGCTGGGCCCGGTACGCCTCCGCTGTGCTCTTCTGGACGTTCATCAGCTTTTGAATGGTCCTGCCCGCGGCGTCCAGCAGGGCGGTGGAGCCGCCCTCCTGGTACTCGCTTTCCGTCATGGGGCTGACGGCCTGGATGTCGACGCGGTCGTGGAGCAGCCGGCAGTGATTGTCAAACAGGACGGTGGTGATCCGGCACTCTCCGTCCGCCGCTTTCTGTGTGAGGTGAGAACAGTATAGCACGAAAGGATGGGGCTGGCAACCTGGGGAGGGGAGCGTCCGATTGGGAGATTCTATAGTAGGAATGGACAATTGACAATTGATAATGGACAATGGGGCGCACAGGGGAGCGGGTCCCGTTCCCTAGGGCTTATGTGAACAGGCCCTAGGACATGGCGGGCCCGGAGGAACGGGCAGGAAAAGCCCTTTACAAGCGCCAACCAATTTTATATAATAATAAAACTATTCTCCGGCGCCCCCGCCGGAACGAGGTGACAGCCATGAAATACGTCTTCCAATTTCTCCGCATCCTGGCCTTCTGCTTCCTGGGGGAGGTCCTCCACAGCCTCCTCCCCCTGCCCATCCCCGCCAGCATTTACGGCCTGGCCCTCCTGCTGGCGGCCCTGCGGGCGGGCCTGGTGAAGCTGGAGCAGGTGCGGGAGGCGGCGGGGTTTCTCATCGCCATATTCCCCCTGCTCTTCGTCCCCGGCGCCGCCGGAATCATGGAGCTGGGGCCGGTGCTGGCCAGGAACGCCCTGCCCGTCCTGCTGGCCGTGGCCCTGGTGACGGTGCTGGTCATGGCCGCCGCGGGCCGGACGGTTCAGGCGGTCTCCCGGCGGAAGGGGGGGCGGCATGAATGAGCTTTTGACCCAGGGGGCCGTGTGGGGCGTGCTGCTGACCCTGGGGGCCTTCGCCCTGGGGACCTTCCTCCAGAAAAAGACCCGGCGGGCCTGGTGCAACCCCCTGCTTCTGGGCAGCCTGTTTGTCATCCTCTTCCTGCGCCTGTTTGGGATTTCCTACCCGGACTATCAGGCCAGCGCCGGGCCGGTGAGCTGGCTCCTCCTGCCCGCCACGGTCAGCCTGGCGGCGCCCCTTTACGAGCAGTGGGAGGCCCTGCGGAAAAACGCCGCCGCCATCCTCTCCGGCATCGCCGCCGGGGTGCTGGTGAGCTTGGGGGCCATTCTGGCCCTGGCCTGGGTGTTCCGCATGGACCGGGCCGCCGCCGTCAGCCTGCTGCCCAAGTCCGTCACCACCGCCATCGGTGTGGACATCTCCGGCGAGCTGGGGGGCATCCCCGCCCTGACCACCGCCGTCATCATCCTGACGGGCATTTTCGGGAATCTCACCGCCCAGGCGGTGTGCAAATGGTTCCGCGTCACGGACCCCGTGGCCAAGGGGGTGGGCATCGGTTCCGCCGCCCACGCCATCGGCACCGCCCGGGCCCTGGAGCTGGGGCCGGTGGAGGGGGCCATGAGCAGTCTGTCCATCGCCGTGGCGGGCATCCTGACGGCACTGCTGTGCCCCCTGGCGGTGAATCTGCTGCCTTAGGCCCCCCTAAAAACACTGGACTTCCCCATAAAATTATGCTATAATTTACATTTAACTACACCGGCTCCCCGGCCCCGCCGGGGAGTCCAGAACGAGGTGCTTTGCCATGCGCGAGGAGATGCGCACCTTCGGCTATCTCTGCCCCAAGTGCGGAAAAACCGTCATGAGAAGCCGTTCCGTCTTTGCCCTGGCGGCCTCCGGCGCGGAGGTGGAGTGCGATTGCGGCGGTTCCGCCCTCACCGCGTCCTTCGACGGGGAGCGCTACCATCTCACCGTCCCCTGCGGCCTCTGCGGCGAGACCCACGCCGCCGTCTGTTCCCGGGCCCAGGTGCTGGAGGGGGCCGCCGCCCTGGCCTGTGCCAGGACGAAGCAGTTCTGCTGCTTCATCGGCCCCGAGGGGACGGTGGACAAGCAGCTGCGGGAGCTGGCTGTCCTGGCGGAGAAGGAACGGCGGCAGGATGGGGACCAGGCGTTCCTGGACAACGTCATCATGTACGAGGTCCTCTCCGAGCTGCGGGACATCGCCGCCCGGCCGGGGGGAATCACCTGCGCCTGCGGCAGCGGCCGCTGGGGCATGGAGATCCGGCGGTCCGCCGTGGACCTCATCTGCCGGGACTGCGGGGCCAAGCTCCGGGTGCCCGCCGCCACGGACCGGGACCTGGACGACCTGTGCTGCCACATGAAGCTGGTGCTTCCGGGGAAGAAATAAAACGGGGAGAGCGGTATCAACATGCCGCTCTCCTGCATATCCTGTGATGTTTGCCAAGTCCTGTGAGGGGAGCTGATCTTGTGATTACGACGCTGGCCCGGATATTTCTCAAGCCGGAGGGCAAGCCGGAGGCCCAGCTGCGGAAGGGCTACGGCGTGCTCTGCGGCGCCGTGGGCGTGTGTTTGAACCTGCTGCTGTTTTTGGGCAAGCTGCTGGCGGGCCTGGCCTCCGGGTCCATCGCCGTGGTGGCCGACGCGGTGAACAACCTCTCCGATGCCGGGTCCTCCATCGTGACCCTGGTGGGCTTCCAGCTGGCCGAGCAGAAGCCGGACCACGAGCACCCCTTCGGCCACGGCCGGATGGAGTATCTGTCCGGCCTGGTGGTGGCCATGCTGATTCTGCTGATGGGCTTCGAGCTGGCCCAGTCCTCCGTGGGGAAGATTCTCCACCCCGTCCCGGCGGATGCCGGCTGGCAGGTGACGGCGGTTCTCTGCGCCGCCATCGCCGTGAAGCTCTACATGGCCTTCTACAACCGCCGGGTCGGGAAGCGCATCGGCTCCACCGCCATGGAGGCCGCCGCCATGGACTCCCTGGGGGACTGCGCCGCCACGTCGGCGGTGCTGATCGCCTCTCTGATTGAGCGGTACACGAGCCTGATTCTGGACGGCTGGGGGGGCCTGCTGGTGGCCCTGTTCATCCTCTGGTCCGGCGTCCGGGCCGTCAAGACCACCATGGACCCGTTATTGGGCACGCCGCCCTCGGCGGAGTTCGTGGAGGAGATCAAGTCCTTGGTTCTCTCCCACCAGCCCGTCCTGGGCGTCCACGATATCATCGTCCACGACTACGGCCCCGGCCGGCGGATGGTCTCTCTCCACGCCGAGGTCCCCGCCCGGGGCGAGCTCCTGGAGCTCCACGGGCGCATCGACCACGTGGAGCGGGAACTCCGGGAGCGCCTGGGCTGCGAGGCGGTGATTCACATGGACCCGGTGCCCGTGGACGACGGCGTCACCCAGGAGACCCGGAAGCGGGTGGAGGCCCTGGTCCGCTGCATCGACGGGGGCATCACCATCCACGACTTCCAGGTGGTCCCCCGGAAGGACCACGCCCACCTGATTTTCGACGCGGCGGTGCCCTTCGACTTCCGCCTCACGGACCAGGAGGTGGAAGAGAAGATCAAAAGCGCCGTCCAGGTGCTGGACAGCAATTTCCAGGCCAAGGTGCGGGTGGAGCGGTCTTATACGTGATTTGAAGAGCGTCCCTCGGGGCGCTCTTCTTTTTTCTTGACAAACCTCGGCCATCTATGTATAATAACCATAGATGACCGAGGCATTGTGAAAGGAGGCGCACCATGAAAATCGACAAGAGCCTGATGAGCGGCAGCACGACGCTGCTGGTCCTCTCTTTGCTTTCGGGGGAGGAGATGTACGGCTACCAGATGATCACGGAGCTGGCCCGGCGGTCCAACCACGTCTTCGACCTGAAGGAGGGCACCCTCTACCCCATCCTCCACGGCCTGGAGGCCGAGGGGCTGGTCAGCGTCCGGGAAAAGAAGTCCCCGGAGGGCCGGACCCGGAAATACTACCGGGTCACCCGGAAGGGCCGCCGGGCCCTGGACGCCCGGAAGGAGGAATGGGTGGCCTTCCGGGAGCAGGTGGACGCGGTGGTGAACAGCGCCTCCTTGGCGTGAGGGGGACGGCTATGCGAAGCAAATTTGAAATCTGGGTGGACGCCGTGTGCGAGCAGGTCCGCTTCCGGCCCGACCGGAAGGCCATCGCCAGGGAGCTGCGGGTCCACTACGACGACCATGTGAAAGACCTCCTCCGCCTGGGCCGGTCCCAGGAGCTGGCGGAGGAGCGGGCCCTGGCCGCCATGGGGAACGCCCAGGAAGTGGGCTGGGCCCTGGACCGGGTACATAAGCCCTGGCTGGGCTGGCTGTGGGAGACCAGCCGCTTCCTGGCCTTGGTGCTGGCGGCGCTGGCCCTGGTGACGCTGTTCCACACCGTCGGCTGGAGTTCCCTGCTGCGGCGCACTGTGGACGAGCTCTGCTGGGAGGAGCCCCCGGCCTCCGCCGCGAAAGTGGAGCTGGAGCACGGGACCCTTTACGCCGCGCCGGGAAAGGTGACCCAGGACCCCGGCGGCCAGGCGTTCGCGGAAATCCGGCTGTGGCTGCAAACGCGGGACCCCCTGGGGGTGGACCCCTATTACAGCTACGGCATCAAGAACTGGTTCTTCACCTATCGGGACGAGCGGGGGGAAGTGCCGCCCTATGAGGCGGACCCCCTCACAAGGGTGGCGCCGAGCCGGTATTGGAATGCCCTGGGCGCCGGGCGCTTCGGCTGGACCCGATACCGCCAGTCGGTGGAGCTGGTGCTGGACGAGCCGCCCCGGTGGGCGGAGATATCGTATCCCCTCTCCGGCCAGGACTGGACCCTGCGGGTGGAATGGGAGGCGGAGTCATGAGGCTGACACGGGGACAAAAGACCCTCCGAAACGCGCTGCTGTGCATCCTGCTGGCCGCCCTGGTGTACGCCATGCTGGGCTTCCCGCCCTACACGGTCCGGGGAATGCTGGACCGGGTGGAGCGGCGGTATCTCCTCTCCGATCTGGAGCCGGTGCTGGTGGAGCGAAGCTCCTGGCGGTACAGCGGCGACCTCCTGGCCCATCACACCACCCATCTGATCGCCCGGACGGGGGACTCCTATATCTACACCGAGTTCACCCGCCACGGCCTGGAGGTCCGGCCTGAGTACCGGCGGGGCACGAAAATGGGCCGGGACGCCCTGTGCCTGGGCCTGAACGGGACGCTGTACGTGGCCGGGGACTTCACGGAAGCGGCCTCCGCCGCCGTGGAGGTGACGGCCCAGCGGACCACCCGCATGTACGACCCGGAGACGGAGGAGTACGAGCTGGTCACCCAGGAGAAAGAGACCTTCTCCTATGAGGGGGAGAAGGCCGGCGACGCCCTGTTTTCCTTCCGCTACCGGGAAGGGGAGGAGGGCATGACTTCCTGGGGAGCCTGGGGCCCCTACACCGGCCTGGAGGGAGCGGCCTACAACTGGTACAGCAGCTATACCAAGGGAAACCGGGACGGGGGACGGGGCATCCTCCACGGGGACCTTCCGGTAAAGGTGACGCTGTACGACGGGGAGGGCGGCGTGCTGGACACCCTGGAGCTGTCCATTGACAATTATGAGCTGTACGGCAACTATTAAAAGAGGACGGTATCTTTACGATACCGTCCTCTCTTCATTAAATCGGATTAGCCTTTAAATTCCACAAACAGCTCCCGCACGGCGTTGGGGTCCGCCGGCTTCTTCGCCGGGGCAGCCGCGGGGGCGGCGGCGGGCTCGTCATGGGGCCCGTCTCTCCAGGCCAGGAACTTGGGGGCCACCTGGGGGAACAGGGCCAGGGACAGCACGTCCTCGTCGCTCTTGGCAATGTCCTTGAACTCCTCCCGGTACTTCTCCACCTCCGGCTGGAGCTGGTCCGCCGGGCGGCAGGTGATGACCTCCTCGGGCTTGATGCCCGCCAGGGCCCGGACCTCCTCGCTGACCTCGCCGGGCAGCTTGCCGTACTCGCCCCGGAGGAGGCCCTTGGACTCCTTGGGGAAGGTCTTGTACTTGCCCACCACCACGTTCATGACGGCCTGGGTGCCCACAATCTGGCTGGTGGGCGTGACCAGCGGGGGATAGCCGAAGTCCTTGCGGACACGGGGAATCTCCGCCAGCACGTCGTAATACTTCTCCTCCTTGTTGGCCTGCTTCAGCTGAGAAATCAGGTTGGAGAGCATGCCACCGGGGACCTGGTACAGCAGGGTGTTGGTGTCCACGTTCAGCACCTTGGGGTCCAGGCTGCCCGCCTCTTTGAGCCGCTGGGCCACCTTGCGGAAGTGGGCGGCGGCCTCGCTCATTTTGTTCAGGTCCAGCTTGGTGTCCCGGACGGTGCCCTGGAGGGTGGCCACCAGGGACTCCGTGGCGGGCTGAGCCGTGCCGTTGGCCAGGGGGCTGAGGGCCGTGTCCACAATGTCCACCCCGGCGTAGGCCGCCATGAGATAGACCATGTCGCCGGTTCCCGTGGTGTTGTGGGTGTGCAGGTGAATGGGGATTTTCACGGTTTCCTTCAGCTTCTTAATGAGGGAATAGGCGTCCATGGGCAGCAGCAGATTCGCCATGTCCTTGACACAGATGACATCCGCGCCCATCTGCTCCAGCTCCTTGGCCAGCTTGACAAAATACTCCTCGCTGTGAATGGGGGAGATGGTGTAGGACAGCGTGGCCTCCACCATGCCGCCGTATTTCTTGGTGGACTTGATGGCCTGTTCCAGGTTCCGCACGTCGTTCAGGGCGTCGAAAATTCGGATGATGTCGATTCCGTTTTCGATGGACTTCCGGCAGAAGGCGTCCACCACGTCGTCGGCGTAGTGCTTGTAGCCCAGGATGTTCTGGCCCCGGAAGAGCATTTGCAGCTTGGTGTTGGGCAGGGCCTTGCGCAGCTTCCGCAGACGCTCCCAGGGGTCCTCGTTCAAGAAGCGCATGCAGGAGTCGAAGGTGGCGCCGCCCCAGCACTCCAGGGACCAGTAGCCGATGGAGTCCAGCACCTCGCAGGCGGGCAGCATGTCCTCAATGCGCATGCGGGTGGCCGCCTGGGACTGGTGGGCGTCCCGGAGGATGGTGTCGGTGATATACAGGGGTTTCTTAGACAAAAATTCCATAGCCATAACAGTACCTCCGATCTATCAGCCGAACAGGGAAATCATGACGCCCGCCGCGATGGCGGACCCGATGACGCCGGCCACGTTGGGGCCCATGGCGTGCATCAGCAGGAAGTTGCTGGGATTGGCCTTCTGGCCCTCCACCTGGGAGACCCGGGCGGCCATGGGCACCGCGGACACGCCGGCGGACCCGATGAGGGGATTGATCTTCTCTTTCAGGAACAGGTTCATGATCTTGGCCAGGACCACGCCGCCCGCCGTGCCGAAGCCGAAGGCCACGATGCCCATGGCCATGATGGCCAGAGTCTGGAGGCTCAGGAAAGTCCGGCCCGTGGCCGTCGCGCCCACGGACACGCCCAGGAAGATGGTCACGATATTGATCAGCTCGTTCTGGACGGTCTTGCTCAGGCGCTCCACCGCACCGCACTCCTTGAAGAGGTTGCCCAGCATCAAACAGGCAATCAGAGGAGCGGCGGAGGGTACCAGCAGGGCCACGAAGATGGCGACCATGATGGGGAAGATGATCTTCTCGGTCTTGGAGACCTGCCGCAGAGGCTTCATGACGATCTTCCGCTCAGCCTCGGTGGTCAAAAGCCGCATGATAGGGGGCTGGATGACGGGCACCAGGGCCATGTAGCTGTAAGCCGCCACGGCGATGGGGCCCAGGAGCTCCGGGGCCAGCTTCGTCGCGCCGTAGATGGCCGTGGGGCCGTCCGCGCCGCCGATGATGCCGATGGACCCGGCCTGGGCGGAGGAGAAGATGCCGGACAGGCGGCAGCCCACGAAGGTCATGAAGATGCCCAGCTGCGCCGCCGCGCCCAAAAGTAGGCTCTTGGGATTGGCGATCAGGGGGCCGAAGTCGGTCATGGCGCCCACGCCCATGAAGATGAGGCAGGGGTAGATGCCCAGCTTCACGCCCAGGTACAGGATGTCGATAAGGCCCGGCGTGATGGACTGCCCCACCGTGGCGGTAGCCAGCACGGCGTCGGAAACGTCCACCGCCGCCAGCTCCGCCAGGAACTCCGCCGTGACGGGGGCCCCGCCGATGAGGTCCCAGTGAATGTGTCCTCCGGCGAAGAAGATCTCATGGTACATCTCCGCGCCGGGGAGGTTGGTGATGAGCATGCCGAAGGCGATGGGCACCAGCAGCAGCGGCTCAAACTTCTTGACGATACCCAGGTAGAGGAGGCCGCAGGCGATGACAATCATCAGCAGGCACTTCCAGTTGTCCCCCTGGGTAAACAGCGCGAATCCCGAGCTGTTTACAAAATCCAGTATAGCTTCCATTTGAAACCCTCCAGCGCCTTACTGGATGACGCACAGCAGCGTGCCGGACTCCACCGCCGCACCCTTGGAGGCGTGGATGGAGGCGACCTTGCCGTCGCAGGGGCACATGATCTCGTTTTCCATCTTCATGGCCTCCAGAACCATCAGCACGTCGCCCTTCTTCACGGCGGCGCCCTGGGAGACCTTCACGTCCAGGATGGTGCCGGGCATGGGGCTGGTAACCTGCTCGCCTCCGGCGGGGGCGGCGGCAGCGGGGGCCGCAGGAGCGGCGGCGGGGGCGGCGGCAGCGGCGGGGGCCGCGCCGGTCAGCTCTTCCAGTTCAATCTCATAGGCCGTGCCGTTGACGGTAACTCTGTACTTTTTCATAGTGATACGCTCTCCTTCTTCGTTTCCTAAGATTCTTGGCTTACAGCTTTTTCATGGACAGAATGCGGATGCCCGTGATGTCCGTCCCAAGCTCCTCCGCCACGGCGGCGGCCACGGCGGCGGCGATCTCCTGGCGGTTCCCCTCCGGGGCGGCGGGGGCCGTCACGGCCGGGGCGGGGATGGCGGCGGGGGCCGCGTGTCCTCCCACGATCTTGCCCATGATCATCGTCAGGACGATGAGGCAGATGAGCCCGAAAAAGACGGTGCCCATGCCCATCAGGCAGACAAACAGACTTGAAGGTTCCATATACTCCCTCCCAAAAAATAATAGCGGGACTATTGTACCAACTTCTCTCCGAAAAAACAATGACTTTGGCAAAATTTTATCAGGGTTTTTTCCGCCCGTTTCCAGATTTTTCCGGGAGGGTGGACTTGAGGACCAAAATGTGGTACAATTTTACCAATTTGCGGAGAGAAGGGGCGGATTTGTCCGTTAAGAACTTGACAAAGATTCCCCCGCCCCCTGGAAAGGAGCCCGTTATGCGCTATCAGGCCGTGGTCCCAGGCCGGTTTCTGGCCCGGCCCAACCGCTTCATCGCCCAGGTGGAAGCGGAGGGGGCCGTCCAAACCGTCCACGTGAAAAACACGGGCCGCTGCCGGGAACTGCTGATTCCCGGAGCGGCTGTCTATCTGGAGAAAAACGCGGACCCCCGGCGGAAGACCGCCTATGACCTCGTCGCCGTCCAGAAGGGGGAATTGCTGGTGAACATGGACGCCCAGGCCCCCAACCGGGTCTTCGCCGAGTGGTTAATCCCCCAGCTTCCAACCGGGGCGGTCCTTCACCGGGAGTACCGGTATGGGGAGTCCCGGCTGGACTTCTGCGTGGAGAGCCCGAGGGGGCGCTGCCTCATTGAGGTGAAGGGCGTCACCCTGGAGGAGGGCGGCGCGGCCCGCTTCCCCGACGCGCCCACGGAACGGGGGGTGAAGCACCTCCGGGAGCTCCAGAGAGCGGCGGAGGCCGGGCTGGGGGCGGCGCTGTTCTTCGTGGTGCAGATGGAAGGGATGGAGAGCGTGGCCCCCAACGACGAGACCCACCCCGCCTTCGGCGCGGCATTGCGGGAGGCGGCGGCCCATGGCGTGAGGGTCTGCGCCTGGGACTGCGCCGTCACGCCGGAGAGCCTGGAAATCCGGCGGGAGGTGCCGGTACTGCTGTGAGACCGGGGCCCCTCCGCCCGGCGCGGACGAAAATGAAGATATTTTACAAGCCTGCGGAAAGCCTGTCTGGTATAATAGGCGCCGTCAAGGGGGAACGCCGTATGAAAAAAGAGGCGCGGACGGTGGTCCGCGACGGCCGGCTGCGCGTTGAGGTCTACCGGTTTGAGGGAATCGCGCGGCCCTTTCCAAACCACTTCCATGAGCACTATGTGATTGGATTGGTGGAGGAGGGAGAGCGCGCGCTGTCCTGCAAAAATCAGGCGTACAATATCAAAAAGGGAGACGTGCTCCTGTTCAATCCGGGGGACAGTCACGGCTGTGTCCAGAGGGGCGGCGGCACGCTGGACTACCGGGGACTCAACATCTCCATAGAGGTCATGCTGGATTTGGCGGAGGAGGTCACCGGCAGGCGGAAGCTGCCCGGCTTTTCACGCAGTGTCGTTTCCGATGAGGAGGCCGCCTGCTGTCTGCGCTCCTTCCACGAGCTGGTGATGAGGGGTTCCGGCGAGCTTGAAAAAGAGGAGGCCCTTCTGCTGCTGGTCTCCCTGCTGATCCGGCGGTATGGCCAGCTCTTTGAGGACTGCGTGCCGGAGTGCCGGGCGGAAATCGAAAAAGCCTGCGCCTTTATGGAACAGCACTACGCCGAGCGAATTTACCTGGAGCAGATTTGCCGCTGCGCCGGGTTGAGCAAGTCCGCCCTGATCCGGGCCTTCACGAGGTCGAAGGGCGTCACGCCGTACCGGTATCTGGAGAACATCCGCGTCGGCAGGGCCAAAGAACTGCTGGAGCAGGGGGTTCCCCCCATAGAGGCGGCGCTGCGGACCGGCTTCTCCGACCAGAGCCATTTCACCAACTACTGGAGCCGGTTAATTGGGCTGCCCCCCGGCGCTTATGGGGAAATCTTCAAACACACGGAGGGGAAGGAACATGCAAAATGAAAAGTGCGTCATGGTGATTGACGAGACCCTGCCCGCGGGCATGATCGCCAACACGGCGGCAATCCTGGGCATCACCCTGGGGAAGAAACTGCCGGAGATGGTGGGGGCCGACGTGACCGATCAAAGCGGAAACGAGCATCTTGGCATCATCGAATTTCCTGTGCCCATACTGCGGGGTTCGCCGGAAATGATTAAGCAGATACGGGAAAAGCTCTACCAGTCCGATTTTCAGGATTTGACGGTGGTGGACTTCTCCGACCTGGCCCAGGGGTGCAGGACCTATGACGAATTTGTTGAGAAGATGGGCCGGGCCCCCGAAAGCGCCCTGCAATATATTGGCGTCGCCATCTGCGGCCCGAAGAAAAAGGTCAATAAGCTGACCGGCAGCATGTCGTTGCTGCGGTAAGGGGAATAGAAAGACTGAGGCGGCTGCTTTGAGAAATCAAAGCAGCCGCCTCACCGGTTCCGCCTCAAAGACCTGGGCATAGCGGCGCTTCAGCTCCTCCGCCGCCCCCGCAGTCTCCGCCCCCGGCGCGAAGAGCCCGAACACCGCCGGGCCGGAGCCCGACATGGCCGCCCCCAAGGCCCCGTGGCGGAGGAGCGTCTCCTTGACGGCCTCGATCTCCCGCCGCTCCTCCGGGGCCAGGACGGCCTCGAACGCGTTGCCCACCCGCTTCGCCGCGCCCTCCAGGTCCCCCCGGGCCAGGGCGGAAGCCATGCCGTCCGCGTCTATGGCGGGGAGGGTCCCGTCAAAGCGGAGGCGGGCGAACATGGGCCCCGTGGGCAGGTCGAACCCCGGCTTGCAGACGACAAAGCGGCACTCCGGCAGAGGGGGGAGGTCCGTCAATCGCTCTCCCCGGCCCTCCGCCAGGGCCGTGCCCCCCCGGACGCAGAAGGGCATGTCGCTGCCCACCTGCCCGCCCACGGCCTCCAGGGTCTCCTCCGGCATGTCCGGGGCGTACCGCGCCCGCAGAAGCCGCAGCAGGGCCGCCACGTCGGCGCTGCCGCCCCCCAGGCCCGCGTAGGCCGGGGTGCGCTTTTCCAGCGTCACCCGGAGGCCCGGCAGGGGCCGCCCCAGGGCGGCGAAAAACGCCTCCGCCGCCCGCTGTTCCAGGGTCTTCCCCTCGGGCAGGACGAGGCCCTGAGCGGAGAGGGTGAAGCCCTCCCCGGCTTCCTCCAGGGAGACGGTGTCGCGGAGACTCACCGTCTGCATGACCATGCGCATCTCGTGATAGCCGTCCGGGCGGCGGCCCAGGATGTCCAGAGCCAGGTTGACCTTCGCCGGGGCGTCTTGTGTGCTTTTCTTCATATGATACTCCCCTCTCAGCGGCTTCTCTTTCTGCCCGGCCCTCGTTACCGTGCGGAACGCCCATGTTTCCGCCGGGGCCGAGAGCGCGCTAAAATCCCATGCCCGCCAGCTCCTGAACCAGGCGGACGTAAAACTCCCCCGCGTCAAAGCCGGGGCGCTTTCGCCCCCCCACGGCGTCCTGATGGGACACGCCCTCCAGGACGCCCCGCCAGCGCCCCCAGACGGCGGACTCCGGGGAGACCAGGCCGTCGGTTGGGGCGTCGGCCCTGGTGAGCCACAGCTGGAAGCGGTCCATGAGGTCCCAGCCGGGCCCGTTCAGCCGGGCACCCCAGCTCTGGTAATAGACCAGGGGGCTGTCCGGGTTCTGGGCGTTGAAGCGGACCATAGCCTCCGGCGTCAGGGCGGAGACGGCGGCGTAAAAATCCGGTTCCCGGTCCCCCCTGGCCCGCCAGAAGCGTTCCATCCCGCCGCCCGCCGCGCGGCAGATTCTTTCCCGCCTCAGCCACGCCTCCGCCGCCCTGGAGCCGCGGTGCGGCGTGCAGACGGTGGTGAGGGAGGCGGCCCTCCCGGCGAAGTTCAGGGAGGATATCAAATACCGGGCCTCCAGCCCGCCCTTGGAGTGGGCGATGAGGTTCAGCTTTTCAGCGCCCGTCTCCGCCAGGATGTCCTCCCCCCGGCGGAGGAGGGCCCGGGCGTTGCCGGGGACGCTGCCCCAGGCGTCCTGACCGCTGAGGAAGACGGCGGCCCCGCGGGCCCGGAGGATGTCCGCCACCCGGCCCCAGTAGGGGAAAACCCAGTCGTCCCGGCAGTTGAGGCCGTGGATCAGCAGAATGGGATATCGGGTCCGGCAGTCCGTCATGGGGGCCTCCTTTCGGTGTCGGGGGGTTCTTAGGGCCAGTATAGCACGGCGGAGCCCAAAAGGAAAGCCCGCTTTCATGTACGAAAGTATTGACATTTCCGCTGCCGCCGGGTATCATGAGAGAATCTGCCCGGGGCGGTCCCCTCGCTCCTGGGCGCTGCAACAAACATATGAGAGAGGGACGAGTATTTTATGAAACGGGAGCGCTTTCAATCCCGCCTGGGCTTCCTGCTGGTAAGCGCGGGCTGTGCCGTGGGTATCGGCAACGTATGGAAATTCCCCTATGTCACCGGGGAGAACGGCGGCGGCGTCTTCGTGCTGTTTTACCTGCTGTTTCTGGCCATCATGGGCGTGCCGGTGCTGACCATGGAGCTGGCCGTGGGCCGGGCCAGCCGCAAGAGCGCCGTCCAGGGCTATCAGGCCCTGCAAAAGCCCGGCAGCAAGTGGCACATTCACGGCTGGTTCTGCGTGGCGGGCTGCTGCCTGCTGATGATGTACTACACCACGGTGTCCGGCTGGATGCTGGGCTACTTCTTCAAGTTCGCCGGCGGGGCCTTCGACGGCCTGGGGGCCGAGGCGGTGGAGGGCGTCTTCCCCGCCATGCTGGGCAATCCCATCGAGATGACCGCCTGGATGGTCACCACCGTGGTGGCGGGCTTCCTGATTTGCAGCTTCGGCCTCCAGAAGGGCCTGGAGCGGATTACCAAGTGGATGATGCTGGGCTTGCTGGGCCTCATCCTGGTGCTGGCCGTCCACAGCCTGACCCTCCCCGGCGGGATGGAGGGCGTGAAGTTCTACCTCCTGCCCGACTTCCAGCGGGCGGCGGAGGCGGGCCTGGGCCATGTCATCACCGCCGCCATGAACCAGGCGTTCTTTACCCTGAGCCTGGGCATCGCCGCCATGGAGATCTTCGGCAGCTACATGAGCCGGGACAACACCCTCACCAGCGAGGCGGTGCGCATCTGCCTTCTGGACACCTTCGTGGCCCTGATGGCGGGGCTCATCATCTTCCCCGCCTGCTTCGCCTTCGGCGTGGAGCCGGGGCAGGGCCCGGCACTGATCTTCATGATTCTGCCCAAGGTCTTCGTCAACATGGCGGGGGGGCGCCTGTGGGGGTCCCTGTTCTTCCTGTTCATGACCTTCGCCAGCTTTTCCACGGTCATCGCCGTCTTTGAGAACCTCCAGGCCAACGCCATCGACAACTTCGGCTGGACCCGGAAAAAGGCGTCCCTGGTGAACTGCGTCTTTATCCTGATTGCCAGCATGCCCTGCGTCCTGGGGTACAACGTCTGGAGCAGTCTCCGCCTCATCGGGGGCCGGGACGTGCTGGACAGCGAGGACTTCATCGTCAGCAACCTGCTGCTGCCCCTGGGGTCCCTGATGTACCTGCTGTTCTGCGTCAGCAAGAGCGGCTGGGGCTACGACCGGTATCTGGAGGAGGCCAACACGGGAGAGGGCATCAAAATGCCCCGGTGGCTGTGGCCCTACTTCCAGTTTGTCCTGCCGGTGCTGGTGCTGATTATTCTGGTGCAGGGCCTGATCTGAATTAGAGATGCAAACGCGGCGGCGGGGAACTTCCCCGCCGCCGTTTCTCGCGCTCTTTGCTTATACCGCCTGTCCGGCCCGCTCCTCCTGGACCAGGGCCTCCAGCAGTTCCACCGCCGTGACAATCATGTTGTCGCAGTGGGCGGTGACGCCCAGGCGCTGGGCGGCGGGGTTTTTCTCCGTGACGCCGGGCCGGACCCGGAGGAGCTCTCCGCAGCGGGTGAGGCCGAAGACCTCGGAAAAGCGGCGGCGGTACTCCTTGGCCAGGCGGTAGACCTTCCGCTTGGCCTCCTGGTCCCCGCCCTGGGCGTGGGGGAAGCAGAGGCTGAGAATCAGCACGCCGCCGCTGACGGCGCCGCAGACCTCCTCGTGGCTGCCGCCGAAGCCGCCGCCGAAGCCCCCCATGAGGGGGAGGACCTCCTCCGGCGTCCGGCCCGCCAAATCGGCGCAGGCCCCCGCCACGGACTGGGCGCAGTTCCAGCCCTCCTTGTGGTATTGATATGCCATCGCGCAGCGATCCATAGTGATCTCCTCTCTGTCCGTCCCGGACCCGGGGGTCCGTTTTTTTATAAGGGCATTATAGCAAAAATGGGTGGGGAACGCAACGGGGAAAATCGAGGGACGCGTTTGAAGAATCCAGGCCCCCTCCTCCGTTCTATAGACAGCGGCCCTTCCGCCGCCATTCCCAAAAAGGAGCTGATCCCATGACCAACTTTACCCTGAAGCTGACGGCGGCGGCCCTCATGACCCTGGACCACATCGGCATGTACTTCCCGGCGGCCCCGGCGTGGTTCCGCTGGCTGGGCCGGGGGACCTACCCCCTCTTCCTCTTCTGCATGGTCCAGGGCTACGCCCACACCCGCAGCCGGAAGCGCTATCTCCTGCGGCTCTACCTGATGAGCCTCTTCATGACGGCCTGGGGCCTGTTTCTGGACGCTCGCTTTCCCTCGGAGGGGGGCTACGGGAACCACAACATCTTCGTCCCCCTGTTCCTGACGGGGCTTTTGATCAGCGCCGTGGAGCTGTTCCAGCGGGACCGGAGGCGGGGCGGGCTTCTGCTGGGGGCCCTGGCTCTGGTCCAGGTTTTTTACGCCCTCCTGCCCAACCTGCTGCCCTTCACCCGGAACCTCAGCGGGGACGTGCTCACCGGGGTGGTCCCCAACCTGGCCGTCAACGAGTTCGGTTTTGAGTTCATCGCCCTGGGCCTGGCCCTGTACTTCCTCCGGGACCGCCGGGAGGCCCTGGCCGCCGTGTATCTGATCTTCTGCCTCTGGCAGTTCAGCGCCGAGGCGCTTTACGGCGTCTTCCCCGTCCAGTGGATGATGGCGCTGGCCCTGCCCTTGATGCTCCGGTACAACGGGGAGAAGGGCCGGGGCTGGAAGTGGTTCTTCTATGCCTACTATCCCGCCCATACGGCCCTGTTGTTCCTGCTGGCCCGCCGCCTGGGGGGATAGGAAAAAGCGGAACGGTTTAACCGTTCCGCTGAGCTTGTCAAAAAACATGGAGGCCAATTCGACGGGAAGGAAGAGAGCTGCGAGAGGAACCCAGGAGGGGTTCCTTTCGTTTTCAATCATAAGTTTTCAGCACAGCTGAAAACTTGCTCAGGCTGGCAAAAATTCTTTTTGACAGCCTGAAGCGGAACAGCCCTGCCGTTCCGCTTTTCTGTCTTTGTCGGGCTCATCTCTCCTCGGCGGTGAAATACACAAAGAAGGTGTCCCCCTCGCTGTTGTCCCCGAACAGCTCCCGGTGGGAGATGGAAAAGTCCCTCTCGTCCGCCGGAACGTCGAAGACCAGGACGCCGGTGCGGGTCTCGTCCACCGCCAGGTCGTAGCGGGCGGGGAGCTGCTCCTCGGACACCACGTCCAGGTCGCTGCCGTCCGCCCCCTCGGTGATGGGCCAGGCGAACTCGTCGGTCTCGGGGCTGGCGCTCCACTGGCCCTGGAAGTCGTCGTCGTACATGGGGATGGTCTCTATGTTGGTGTTTTTGATGGTGATTTCCACCACCAGCACCTTCCGGCCCTCCGGGGGAACGTGGCCGTGGTACTCCGAGGCGGTGTAGGCGCTGTTCACGGTGAAGTCCATGAAGTAGGAATGGACCAGGTCGCCGGCGCGGGCCTCGGCAAAGCCGTCCTCCGCCCAGATCTCCTCGCCGCCGGGTTCGCCGGTCTTGCCGGCGCCGCCGGAACCGCCAAGGCCGCCGCAGCCGGTCAGGGCGCACAGCGCCAGCAGGGTCAAAGTCATCGCGATCCATCGTCTCATTCCAGGATGTCCCCCATTCTCTAGTCTCAGTAATTTTTCAAATTATACTACTGGCTTGCTTTTGAGTCAATATCCGACAGGGAGGAGAGTGCCTCCGGCGCATATTTTATCGGGGGAGGTTGTTCCGGCCCTTGCGGGCGGGGGGCTTTTTCTCCCCCGAAAGGGGGAGCCTGTACACGCCCTGACGGGCGGGGAAGAATGGAGGCCAGCGATGGCTGGTGCAATGCACCCCCCATTTCGTCGGAAGAAATTCCGCTCTGCTCCGTCCCCGCCTGGCGGCGAGGACTGCGCCCGCTCCATTCCTGCCATTCTTATTACAATGTCTCTCAACAGGACACCTCCTCCCGGCAGGGCCCCGCCCCGCCAGGCTCTGGAAAAAGCCCGAAAAAATTGCATGTTAGCGCGAACAAACGACTAGACAACCGGCTGAAAGTTTGATATAATCCCAGAAAATCGATTACGGAGCCAGGAACTTCCAGAAAAAGGACGCTTCCGCTCCGGCAAAAATATGATGACAGGAGGCCGTTTTCATGGACGTGACAGCAATCGGTGAGATCTTAATCGACCTGACCCAAACTGGGGTCAATGAGGCCGGCGTGCCTCAATTCTCCGCCAACCCAGGCGGGGCGCCCGCCAATGTGGCCGTGGCCGCCGCCCGGCTGGGGGCGAAGACCGCCTTTTTGGGCAAGGTGGGCAATGACGGATTCGGCGCGTACCTCCGCCGGGTGCTGGAGGATAACGGCGTGAACAGCCGGGGACTGCGCACCGGGGACCAGCACACCACCATGGCCATCGTCTCCGTGGATGAGACCGGGGAGCGCAGCTTCCGCTTCGTCCGGGGGGCCGACCGGGACCTGCCGCCGGAGGGCGTGGACGAGGACGAGGTCCTGCACAGCAAGATTCTTCACTTCGGCTCCGTCAGCCTCACGGCGGGACTGAGCCGCAGCGCCACCATTTTCGCCGCCCGCACGGCTCACCGCAGCGGGGGCGTGGTCAGCTATGACCCCAACTACCGCCCCGCCCTCTGGGCCAGCGAGGCCGAGGCTTCCGAGTGGATGACCATCCCCCTGCCCCTGGTGGACATCCTCAAGGCGTCGGAGGAGGAGCTGCCCCTGCTCACCGGCACCGCCGGCCTGGAGGAGGGGACCCGGATTTTAGAGGAGCGGGGAATTTCCCTGGTCATGGTCACCCTGGGCGGCGAGGGCTGCTTCTGCCGCTGGAAGGGGGAGACCTGGCATCAGCCCGGCGTCCCCGTGAAGGTAGCCGACACCAACGGCGCGGGGGACACCTTCCTGGGCGCGGTGCTCAGCCGCCTGTGCCAGCGGGGGGAAAAGCCCCTGGAGGGTCTGACCCGGGCGGAGCTGAAGGATATCCTGGCCTTCGCCAACCGGGCGGCGGCTTTCACCTGTTCCCGCAGCGGGGCCATTCCCGCCATGCCGGCCTTGGCGGAACTGTTCGACGGCCAGGGATCGCCGCGCCTGCCATGAGAATATCCACCCTTGCGGTGCTTCGGAAAGGGTCCGCCCCCAGTGGGGGTGGGCTCTTTTCATAAAAATCTAGGTAAACGATTAAATAACATTTGCAAAAACGCCAAAGAGGTGCTATCCTATAGGCATGACGCCGGACGCTCCGGCCACCACGATCAGAAAGGAAGAGTCTCATGAAACAGTTCACTTACACCATCACCGACCCCATCGGCATCCACGCCCGTCCCGCCGGCCTCCTGGCCAAGGCCGCCAAGGCCCTGGACAGCACCGTCACCATTACCAAGGGGGAGAAATCCGCCGCCGCCGCTAAGCTGATGGCCGTTATGGGCCTGGGCGTCAAAACCGGCGAGACCATTACTTTCACCATCGAGGGCGGAGACGAGGAAGCCAGCGCCGCCGCTATGGAGCAGTTCTGCAAGGATAATATGTAAGAGCGCCGGGAGGGTACAGCTATGCAAGTCGCAACCGGAAAATCCATTCTGAACGGCATTGCCATCGGACCCCTGCGTATTTACAAAAAGAAGGAGGCGGAGACCGCCGTCACCTCGAACCTCACGCCCGAGGAGGAGTACGCCCGCTTTGACGCCGCCCGGACCAAGGCCCAGGAGCAGCTGGGGGCCCTGTACGACAAGGCCCTGGACGAGGTGGGCGAGGACAACGCCGCCATCTTTGAAATCCACCAGATGATGCTGGACGACGACGACTACCTGGACGCGGTGAAGGGCATCCTGGACACCCAGGGGGCCACGGCGGAGTACGCCGTCACCACCACCGGGGAGAACTTCTCCGCCGCCTTCGCCGCCATGGAGGACGAGTACATGCGGGCCCGGGCCGCCGACGTGAAGGACATCTCCCGCCGGGTGGTCAACGTCCTGATGGGCGTGGAAGACGCGGACATGATGGACGACAAGTCCGCCATCCTGGTGGCCGACGACCTGACCCCCAGCGAGACCGTGCAGCTGGATAAATCCAAGCTGCTGGGCTTCATCACCCGGCACGGCTCCAGCAACAGCCACACCGCCATTCTGGCCCGGACCATGAACATCCCCGCCCTGGTGGGCGTGGACTTCCAGGACGACTGGGACGGCAAACTGGCCATCATCGACGGGTACAACCACTGCGTCTATATCGAGCCCGCCGCCGAGCTCCTGGCCACCATGGAGGAAAAGCGCAGCAGCGACCTGAAACAGCAGGCCCTGCTCCAGAGCCTGAAGAAAAAGCCCAACGTCACCCTGGACGGAAAAGAGATCAAGGTCTACGCCAACATCGGAAACGCCGGGGACGTGGGCCTCGTCCTCCAGAACGACGCCCAGGGCATCGGCCTCTTCCGCAGTGAGTTCATCTACCTGGACTCCAAGGACTACCCCTCCGAGGACCAGCAGTTCATGCTGTACAAGCGGGTGGTGGAGACCATGGCCGGGAAGAAGGTCATCATCCGCACCCTGGACATCGGCGCCGACAAACAGGCGGACTACTTCGATCTGGACAAAGAGGAGAACCCCGCCCTGGGCTATCGGGCCATCCGCATCTGCCTGACGAGAAAAGAGGTCTTCAAGACCCAGCTCCGGGCCATTCTCCGGGCCAGCGCCTTCGGCACCGTGTCCATCATGTTCCCCATGATCATCTCCGTCCGGGAGGTCCGGGACGCCAAGGAGATTCTGGAGGAATGCCGGGCCGAGCTCCAGGAGCGGGGCGTGGCCATGGGCAACGTGGAAATCGGCATCATGGTGGAGACCCCCGCCGCCGTCATGATGGCCGACGAGCTGGCCGAGGAAGTGGAGTTCTTCTCCCTGGGCACCAACGACCTGACCCAGTACACCCTGGCCATCGACCGGCAGAACCCCAAGCTGGACAACTTCTACGACTCCCACCACCCGGCGGTTCTCCGCATGATCAAGCACACCATCGAGGCGGGCCACCGCCACGGCTGCTGGGTGGGCATCTGCGGCGAGCTGGGCGCGGACCAGACGCTGATGGAGACCTTCCTCCGGTACGGCGTGGACGAACTGTCCGTGTCCCCCGCCTCCGTCCTGCCCCTGCGGAAGATTATCCGCAGCCTGGACCTGAGCAAGGAGCCGGAACTCTGAGAAAAGCGACAGACCCCCAAAACGCCGGACGCCAGCGCGTCCGGCGTTTTTTTGCAAAAGGCCCGTCCAGACCGGCGGCGGCCCTGTTCTTTTGGCGGAAAGTGACATTGTAATTTCAGGGCCGGCAGGGTACAATGAAGCCTTGAAAAGCCAATGGTCAAAATCGTGGAGGGAGGACGCCTATATGAGCGCTCGTCAGGAAGCCGTGTCCCAATACGCAAACGCCCTGAAACAGGGCCGCAAGTCCTACAAGGAGGCCCTGGTCCGGGGCCGCTACCCCTATCCCCAGGTGCTGGACGAGATTATCAACGACTCCATGGTGGCGGGCCAGACGGAACTGGGCGTCATGGAGATTCCCGTGGGCCAGATTGTGGGCACCAAGACGGCGGGCCGCCGGTCCGCCTTCTCGGCGGACTTCCTGCCCCTGCTGGACCCGGACACGGAGTTTGCCGCCAAGTGGGTCAGCCTCTGCGAGGGCCATTTGGGGGACGAGGGCATCCGGGACCCCATCCGGTGCTATGAGTATTTCGGCCGCTTCTACGTCCAGGAGGGAAACAAGCGGGTCAGCGTCCTGCGGAGCTACGGCGCGCCCACCATCTTGGCCTATGTTATCCGCATGATTCCCGTGTGGACCGAGGACCCGGTCGTGGCGGCCTATTACGAGTTCATGCAGTCCTTCCCCCTGACCAAGCTGTACCGCACCCGGTTCAGCCGGGCGGGGAGCTTCGTCAAGCTCCAGAAGGCCCTGGGCTATGAGCCGGATCACGTCTGGACGGAGGACGAGCGGCGGCGCTTCGCCGCGGGCTACACCTACTTCCAGGAGCCCTTCCTGAAACTGGGCGGCGGGGACCTGCCCATCACCGTGGCGGACGCCATGCTGGTGTGGCTGAAGGTCTACAGCTTCGACGACCTCATCAAGCTGCCCTCGGGGGAGCTTCAGAAGAGCGTCAAGGCCGTCTGGGCGGACATCAAGGCCCTGTCGGAACCCATTTCCGTCCGCACGGACACGCCGGAGGCCAAGGAAGAGAGCAACCTCCTGGGCCGCATCTTCAAGCCCAGGCAGCCCAGCCGCTTAAAGGTGGCCTTCATCAGCGACCAGCTCCCCCAGCAGAGCGACTGGGCCCGGGCCCACGACCTGGGCCGGGAGTATCTGGAGACCGTCATGGAGGACCGGGTGGAGACGGAAACCTTCTACGGCGTCCATCCGGGGGCCGAGGCGGAGGCCGCCATGGAGGAGGCCGCCCAGAACGGGGCGCAGCTCATCTTCGCCATCACGCCGCCCCTCATCGGGGCCTGCCGCAAGGCGGCGGCGAAGCACCCGGAGGTCCGCATTCTGAACTGCTCCGTCTCCATGCCCTACGCCGGGGTTCGCACCTACTACAGCCGCATCTACGAGGCCAAGTATATCGCCGGGGCCATCGCCGGGGTGCTGAGCCGCAGCGGGCGCATCGGGTACGTGGCCAGCAACCCCATCTTCGGCGTCCCCGCCAGCATCAACGCCTTTGCCCTGGGGGCCCGGCTCACCAATCCCAGGGCGGAGATTGTCCTCCGCTGGTCCTGCGTGGAGGAGAACGCCATGGACGCCCTGGCCTGGGACGGGGTCTCCCTGATCTCCAACCGGGACATCCCCACGCCGGACCGCATCCGGGAGCCCTGGGGCCTGTGCCGCATTGAGGAAGGGAAGTTCCACTCCCTGGCCTCCCCCTACTGGCACTGGGGCAGCGTCTACACGAACCTGATCCGCAGCATCCTCAGCGGCGGCTGGGAGTCCCTCTCCGCCCCGGAGGGTCAGGCGGTGAACTACTGGTGGGGCATGGACAGCCGGGCCGTGGACATTCTCCTGGGGGACGACCTGCCCGCCGGGGTCCGCCAGCTGGCGGGGATACTCCGCCGGGGCATCATCGACGGGTCCATCCAGCCCTTCCCGGAGGCCACGCCGGAGAAGATTCTCCACATGGACACCTTGCTGGACTGGGTCCATGGCAGCATCCCCCGATACGAGGAGCTGCTGCCCATGGCCCGGTCCCTCGCCCGGCTCCAGGGCGTCTACCGGGAGGCCATCCCCCCGGAGAAGGAGGACCCCATCCTGTGAAGCTGCTTCTGCTGTCGGACAAAGAGTGCGAGTATTTGTGGGACTACTACCAGCCGGGCCGCCTGAAGGACTTTGACGTGATCATTTCCTGCGGCGACCTGAGCTCAAAATACCTCTCGTTTCTTGTGACCATGGCCAGCCGGCCCGTGCTATACGTCCATGGGAACCACGACAAGACCTATGACCTGCACCCCCCGGAGGGCTGCGACTGCATCGAGGACCGGCTGGTCAACATCCGGGGGCTGCGCATTCTGGGACTGGGGGGGAGCGCCCTGTACAGCGGCGGCCCCCACCAGTACACGGAGACCCAGATGGCCCGGCGGATCCGCCGCCTCCGGTATCGGATCTGGAAGGCGGGGGGTGTGGACATTGTTGTGACCCACGCGCCCATCCAGGGCTATGGGGACGGGGAGGACTACGCCCACCGGGGCTTCGCGTGCCTGCTGGAGCTGGTGGACAAGTACCAGCCTCGGTATCTGATTCATGGACACGTCCATGTGAACTATGGGTTTGATATTCCCCGGGTGCTCCACCGGGGGGAGACCACCATTATTAACGCCTATGAGCGGTTTGTCTTGGATTTGGACAACCCTCCAGGGTGAGGGGGAGGTCTCTTCTCCCCCGTAAGGGGGGACCTTTACTCGCCCTGACGGGCGGGGGGCTTGGCAACCAGCGATGGCTGGTTCATTGCACCCCCCATTTTCTCTTTTCATTCCCGGAATGAAAAGAGAAAACGGGCCGTGCACGGTCCAAAAGAGAAAAGCAAGGGGCCGCCGCCCTCGGCAGCCGCTCCTCCAGGGCCCACCCTTCTATCGGCAGACCATTCCCCCAATTACCTGTCTATCAGCAGAACGCGAGGAAAAGGGTGTATGCGGGAAAAACCACGGCGGGTTTTTCCTGCGTGTTCAATAAGCCCCGCCGCAGCGGCCGGTTTGCTGCGCAAACCGGTGTACCCTGCTCCAAAAGGAAGAGCACCGCGAAGCGGTGCTCTTCCTTTTGGAGCAGGGTACGGGAATCGAACCCGCCTCCACGGCTTGGGAAGCCGTTGTACTACCGATGTACTAACCCTGCTTGTTTAATTGTCATTGTCACAACGCTGTTATTATAAACGAACCCGCGGGAAAAATCAAGTCTTTTTCCGCCGGGAAACGAAATTTTTCCTTGGGGAAAAACCCGGCCCGCCCCTCCGGGGACGGACCGGACTTTTTGTCCTCGTTCCTCCGTCAGTCGGTGACGTAGGGCAGCAGAGCAATCTGACGGGACCGCTTGATGGCCTCAGTCAGCTGGCGCTGATGCATGGCGCAGGTGCCGGTGGTCCTGCGGGGCAGGATCTTGGCCCGCTCAGAGATGAAGCGGCGCAGCTTGGCGGCGTCCTTATAATCAATGTGCTCGCACTTCTCGGCGCAGAATTGGCAGACCTTGCGGCGCTTGCCCCGCGTCGGGCGGGCGGGCCGGGATTCACGATCGAAAGCCATGAGTTTTCCTCCTTATCAAATTCAAAACGGCAGCTCGCCGTCCTCCTCGCCGATCTCGGCGAAATCAGACCCTCCCCCAAAGCCGGAGGCAGGTGCCCTGCCGGACGCGGCGGGGGCGCCGTAGGCGGGGGGCGCTCCGTAAGAGGAGCCGCCGTACTCTCCGCCGCTGTCCCGCTTGGAGTCCCCGAAGTAGACGTTGTCCGCCACAACCTCGGCGCTGCGGCGCTTGCCGCCCTCCCGGTCGGTCCAGTCGCGGATCTGCAAGCGGCCCTCCACCACGGCCATGCGGCCCTTGGAGAAATACTTGCTGACAAATTCCGCCGTGGAGCGCCAGGCAACCACGTCGATGAAATCCGTCTCTTTCTCGCCGCTCTGGGACTTGAAGTCCCGGTCGCAGGCGATGGAGAAGGACGTGACGGCGGTGCCGCTCTGGGTGCGGCGAAGCTCGGGGTCACGGGTCAGACGGCCCATGATGACGATCTTGTTCAGCATCCGGGATTCCTCCTCACTCGCCCTTGCAGACGATCAGGGAACGCATGATGCCGTCGGTGATACCGAGAACGCGGTCCAGCTCCTTGGGGAAGGACGGCTCGCTGGTGAAGCTCATCAGCACATAGTAGCCGTCGTTCTTATAGTCGATGGGATAGGCGAGACGCCGGGCGCCCCACTCCTCCACCTCGACGGCGGAACCGTTCTGTTCAGCCAGGGTCTTGAATTTCGCCACGAGAGCGGCGATGTTCTCCTCCCCCTGTGCAGGGTCGATGATATACACGACCTCGTAATTGGCAGTAACCTTTGCCATGTTTGCACCTCCTTTTGGACAAATGGCCC
>CAJUJW010000032.1 GCA_910586735.1 uncultured Oscillibacter sp.
GTGCCGAGGACTTCATGCGGACGTTCTTCTGGCTGGACGAGGACAGCCCCGGCTCTATCCGCCTGTTTCAGCTCGTCCGCAACCCTGGCAAGATAGGGGCCTCCGATGATACCGCCGTCCGATACAACGACACAGACGACTGGCCCGCTCAACCTCCCGTGGGTATCTACTTCAACTATGGCCTCGTTGATGTTTTCATGCGGGAATGGCTCTTGCGCCAGCAGGAGCTACACGCCGGGGAAATCACCAGGGAGGAGTACTTTGAATGGAAAATCAACTGGCCGCTTACTTGTGATGACAGCAAACGGTTTGACAACTATATTCCTTGGAGAAAAGAAAAATAGGGCAAGCAAAACCGCCCTGCTGAATTTGTCGTTCAGCAGGGCGGTTCGCTTGCCCTTTGCAATCATTCTCTTGTGTGACCGGGTTGAAACGAATAGTATCAAACCAGTATCACAAGGCAAAGTGACAGGTCAAAAACCCTGTATTCATGCGGGTTTGCGCCGTTTTGACGCTCATTCCCACTCAATGGTCCCCACTGGCTTCGGCGTCAGGTCATACAGCACCCGGCACACGCCCGGCACCTCGGACAGCACCCGGCTGGTGACGGTCTGGAGCACCGGCCAGGGAATCTCCGGCACGGTGGCGGTCATGGCGTCCACGGTGTTGACGGCCCGGATGATCACCGGCCAGTCAAAGGCCCGCTTGCCGTCCCGCACGCCGGTGGACCGGAAGTCCGGGACCACGGTGAAGAACTGCCAGACCTGCTCCGCCAGGCCCGCCCTGGCGAACTCTTCCCGGAGGATGGCGTCGGACTCCCGCAAGGCCGCCAGTCGGTCCCTGGTGATGGCCCCCAGGCAGCGCACGCCCAGGCCGGGGCCCGGGAAGGGCTGACGCTCCACCATGGATGCCGGCAGGCCCAGGGCCCGTCCCACAACCCGGACCTCGTCCTTGAACAGCAGCTTTACCGGCTCCACCAGCTCGAAGTTCATCTCCTCCGGCAGTCCGCCCACGTTGTGGTGGGCCTTCACGCCGTCGCTCTCCAGGATGTCGGGATAGATGGTCCCCTGGGCCAGGAAGGAGATGCCCTCCAGTTTCCGGGCCTCCTCGTCGAAGACCTTGATAAACTCGCCGCCGATGATCTTCCGCTTCCGCTCCGGCTCGTCCACCCCGGCCAGCAGGTCCAGGAAGCGGTCCGTGGCGTCCACATAGATGAGGTTGGCGTCCAGCTGGGTTTTGAAGACCTCGATGACCTGTTCGCTCTCGCCCTTGCGCATGAGGCCGTGGTTCACGTGGACGCAGACCAGCTGTTTTCCGATGGCCTTAATCAGCAGGGCGGCCACCACCGAGGAGTCCACGCCGCCGGAGAGGGCCAGCAGCACCTTCTTGTCTCCTACCTGGGCCCGGACCTGGGCCACCTGCTCGGCGATAAACGCCTCCGCCAGCTGAGGGGAGTTGATCCGCTTCATGTCTGCGGGACGGGTGTTGTTATTCATAGACTGTCCTCCATCGTAAAATTTTCCGTTGTTTCCGTCATCTGCTGTTATATCACATTTTTGGCCGGAAAGCAACAGAATTCCACGGCCCGGGAGGGGGTGGTTTGCGGGTTTTGTAGCGGGGGGGGTTCTGACGATAAGGGAATAATTGACAATGGACAATGTGTGTAGGGTGCGGGTTCGGAGGAAGCGGGCCGCCGAGCGCGGCGGCCCCTACGGGATGTTCTACTGATAGGAGCAGGAGGGTGGGGGACGGGCGGCAGGTTGCCGCCCCTAAAGGGTTCTACCGATAGAAAGCGGTAGGCGCACCAGCCCCCAAAGGGCTGTTGACCTCTCCGCCCGTCAGGGCGAGTAAAGGCTTCCCCTTACGGGGGAGAAAAAGCCTCCCCGCCCGCAAGGGCGAACACAATCCCCCCTCCTGAAAGGTCTGTCAGATTTTCGCGAAAATTAATACAAAATTGGACTTGAAATTTCTGGGATTTTCAGTTATAATAGATAAAACAAACACCTGCGGCTGATTGTTTTCCGGGACCCCGGCGGCGGGCCGCGCAATTTGGGAGGACCATTCGGCATTATATGAACACCGTTTAAAGCGTCTTATTTTGGGCCCGTGGTTTCAGAGGGGCCCGATTTGAAAAAGATCAAAACAACGTTTATGTAAAGCGCAGAGCCGGACGGTCAGGGCCGGGTCTGCGTTTTTTTATCTTTTTAGAAAGGTGGTGCAGCGAATGAGCTGGCAGGACGAATTGAGGAACGGATACCGGACGGCGGAAGAGTTGGCGCCCGTCCTGGGATGGACGCCGGAGGAAACCGCCCGATATGCCCAAGTGATTGAGAAGTACCCCATGCTGATCCCACCCTATTACCTGTCCCTGGTGGACCCCAAGGACCCGGAGGACCCCATCGCCCGGCTGTGCGTCCCCTCCCTGGCGGAGCTGGACGCCGGGGGCGAGCGGGACACCAGCGGCGAGGCGGACAACACCAAAATCGAGGGCCTGCAGCACAAGTACACCCAGACGGCCCTGCTCCTCTCCACCAACCAGTGCGCCATGTACTGCCGCCACTGCTTCCGCAAGCGGATGGTGGGGCTCACCGACGCGGAGTTGAACAAGCGGGTGGACGAGGCCGTGTCCTATGTGTCGGCCCACCCGGAAATCAACAACGTGTTGGTCTCCGGGGGAGACGCCTTCATGAACCCCAACCACATCCTGGAGCGTTACCTCCGGGAACTCACGGCCATCGAGCATCTGGACCTGATCCGCTTCGGGTCCCGGGTGCCGGTGACCCTGCCGGAACGGGTCTACGGCGACCCGGAGTTCCTGGCCCTCTTTGAGGAGTACGGGAAGAAAAAGACCCTGGTTCTGGTGACTCACTTCAACCACCCCAGAGAGCTGACGGACCAGGCCGCCCGAGCCCTCCGGGCCATGATTGAGCGGGGTGTCCCGGTGCGGAACCAGACCGTCCTCACCAAGGGAATCAACGACGACGGGGAGACCCTGGGGCAGCTCCTCTCCGGCCTCACCCGGCTGGGGGTCATGCCTTATTACATCTTCCAGTGCCGCCCGGTCACCGGGGTGAAGGGCCGCTTCCAGGTGCCCCTGACCGAGGGCGTGAAAATCGTGGACGAGGCCAAGTCCCGGCAGAACGGCCTGGGCAAGGCCGTGCGCTACGCCATGAGCCACCCCAGGGGCAAGATTGAGATTGTCTGTGAGCTGGAAAACGGGGAGATCCTCTTCAAGTTCCACCAGAACAAGTACCCGGAGGACCGGTCCCGGGCCTTCACCGCCCGGCTGTCCCCCACGGACACTTGGCTGGACGGGGATCTGCGGGGTGTGTGAGCGGAAGGGAAGGAGAAAACAACGCGGCGGGCCCTCAGCGGGTCCGCCGCGTTTTTGCGCTCAGGGGGCGATGGAAGAGGGCGGGGCCGGAGGCGTCTGCCCCCGAGGGGACCGGAGGCCGCACTGGGAGAGGCGTGTACAGGACTAACGCTTGTCACGTCTTTTCTCCCGGCAGCAGGCGGAAATGCCGCAGGGACCGGAAAAAGGCCGCCCCATGTCCGCCCGGCAGCCGGAACAGCCCAGTTGCTCCTTCCAGACACAGGATTCGCGGCTTTTTCCGCAGACACTGTCCAAAATAACCCCTCCCCATGGCCCAATTTCACAACGGGCTGTAATCTTATCCGCATTCTAGTACGGATTGGAGAGGAATTCGTGACAAAATAATTACATTTGGTGACAAAAAGTTACAAAATCGGCCTGAGGCCCGGAGTCAGTACCCGTAGCGCTTCCGGTACTTCATCATGAGGGCCGCCGCCATGAGAATCCCCAGGAACTCCGCCGCCGGGGTGGCCAGCCAGACCCCGGTGACACCCAGCAGGAGAGGCAGGAGCTGAACACAGGCCACGGTAAACAGGAAGGTCCGGGAGAAGGCCAGCACGGCGGAGACCACCCCGTTGGACAGGGCGGTGAACATGCCGCTGGCGAAGACGTTCAGCCCCAGGAAGAGCAGGGCGATGGAGCACAGCCGGTTCCCCGTCACCGCCAGGGCGTAGACCGGGCTGTCGGGCCGGGTGAAGATGCTCACCAGGGCCGGGGTGGCCAGGATGGAGACGGCGGCGCAGAGGGCGGAGGCCCCCAGGATGAACTTCACGCTGAAGCCCACCAGCTTTTTCAGCTTCCCGTGGTTCCCCTCCCCATGGTAGTAGCTGATCATGGGGGCCACGCCGTAGGAGTACCCGATGAACAGGGCGCTGACAAACATCAACACATACATGATGATGGTGATGGCGGCCACGCCGTCCTCCCCTATGTATTTCAGCATGGCCAGGTTGAACAGCAGGGTGGTGACGCCGGAGACCAGGGAGGTGGCCAGCTCGGACAGGCCGTTGGTGGAGGCGTGGAACAGCACGCTCCCCCGGAACACGGGCCGTTGGAAGTGGAGCAGATTGTCCCGCTTCCGAAAGACCAGGAGGCCCGCCGCGGCGGTGAGGGAGTACCCCAGCCCCGTGGCAATGGCGGCCCCCCGGATGCCCAGGCCCGCCAGGGCGATGAGCGCGTAGTCCAGGATGATGTTGGTCACGCCCCCCGCCACGGTGCAAATGAGGGAGAGCTTGGACCGGTCCGCCGCGATGAGGTAGAGGGAGAAGTTATACATTAATAATATGGGGATGGTGAAGAGGAGGTAGTCCCCCAGATAGGCCCGGCAGTACCCGAAGACCTCCGCCGACAGGCCCATGGTTCCCAGCAGTGTGTCCATCAGCCCATAGCCCAAGGCCATCATGACGGCCCCCACCGCGGCGTTGGTCCAGATCAGCAGGGTGAAATCCTGCCGGGCCTCCTTCTCCCGGCCCTCGCCCATCTTTTTCATCACCACGGCGCTGCCGCCAGTGGCCAGCATGCCGGACACCGCCGTGATGAGCCCGATGGCCGGGGCGGTGAGGTTGATGGCCGACAGGGCGGCGGTGCCGATGAGGTTGGAGACAAACAGGCCGTCCACCATGGTGTAGAAGGTGTTGAACACCGTCATGACGATGGTGGGCAGGGCGAAGCGCAGGATGTTCCGGCCTGTTACCGGCAGGTGATAGGAGTCCAGCTTGGTTTCCATTTTGGTCCCTCCTCAGTTCCGATAGTCCACGTCCTGGCCGTCCCCCAGGTCAAAGTACCGGGTCTCGTTCCCCTCCGCCAGGGGCCGGACGGCGGAGACGCGGCGGTTCCAGGCCGGGGCGAAGTAGTAGACGCCGCTCTCGGCGCACATGACGCTGGTACACAGGGTCTGCTCGTACACGTCGTAATCCGGGCCGGCCTTGGCCAGGCCCTCGGGGATGTCCACCGGGGCGAAGGCCCGGAACATCCGGGACACGCCGTCTCCTCCAAAGAGGCGCACCGGCTCAGCGTCCAGGCCAGCAGACGCCCAGGATGGACCGCCGTCTTTCCCGGCCCGGCGGCCTCGTCATACACCGCGTACTCCGGGTAGTGGAGCAAGGCCCCCATGAGCCCGGCGGAATTTACGCCGTCCACCAGGATGGGTTCCCCAAAGCCCAGCACCGCCATGCCCGTGTACCCGTACCGGCCCCGGAGGCTCTCCTCCGCCGGGTGGAGCGCGGGAGAGCAGGGGACCCCGGCGGGAACCGCCAGGACCCGGTTGGCGCTCAGGTCCCCGAACTGGTCGTAGGTCCGCCCCAGCAGGTGGCGGCCGTCCTTCGTCTGCCAGGAAAAGCTGCTGCATCCATAATTCATGGTGTGATACCTCCATTTTTGCTAGCTTGCCGTTTCGGCTTGTAAAAAATCCTTGTGAGAGGTATCATAAACCGTGTGGCCGCCACACAGTCAAGAGGGAATTTACAAATTCAGGAGGAAAATTTTATGGAGCGGAAAATGGGCTGGCTGACCTCCGGGGCTTTCGCCGCCCTGTGCGATACCACCAAGGAGACCCTGCGGCACTACAAGGACCTGGGCCTCCTGGCCCCGGCCCACCGGGGGGAGAACGGGTACTTTTACTACGATGCCGAGCAGTTTTACGACTACTACGCCATCGCCGTCTTCCGCCAGACGGGGACGCCCCTGGAGGAGATCCGCCGCTGCCTCCGGGGGGCAGGACGCCGCCGGGACCTACCTGTACCTCTGCTGCCGGGGCCGGTGGGACCTCACCCAGGGCTACGCCGCCCTGGCGCGGCACCTGGCGGACCGGGGGCTGGAGACGGCGGGGCGCGTTTACGCCTGTGACCTGGCGGGGTTCATCCTGAACGGCGTGGAGGAAAACGCGGCAACCATGCTCTCCGTCCGGCTGGCGGAATGAAACGAGGCCCGCCGAAAGGCGGGCCTCGCTGCGGGATATATGTAATGTAGATATGCTTTACACTACCCGGTAATCCGGCGCTCCAGGTCTCCTTTCACCTGCATGTAGTTGTGGAAGGGGATGGGGAGTACCTCGCCGGTGATGAGGGCCGCCTCATAGCGGCGAACGGACATCACATAGCGGGTGTTCACCGTGTAGCAGCGGTGAATGGGGCAGAAGGTCTCCGGCACCATGGCGTTGACCTCGCTGATGCCCAGGTCGCTCTGGATGATTTTGTCCGCGCAGTGAAACTCCGCCTTCCGGTTCCGGCTCTGGATGTAAAAGACCATGTCGGGCTGAACAAACAAGGTCGTGCTCCCGCAGGGAACGGCCAGCCGCTTCTTGGGCGGAATCTCGATCAGCACATCCCGGACGAACTGATAGGCAGACATCTCCAGCTTAGGCCCGCCCTCGTTCAGAGAGAACGGATGGAGGAACTCATAGTTGGCGTGGAGCAGCACCAGCTTGGTCTCCGTGCCGATGAGCTGGTACAGGAAGGTATAGGAGGCGGTAACGGTGTCCTCCTCCGGGTGATCCGGAACACAGGACCGCACCTCGCCCATTACCGCCTGGCAGCGGGGGGTGATGGACAAAGGGGTGTACTCCTCCTGAAAAATCTGATAGGTTTTTGTCCGCTGCTCCACCCCGGCCTCCAGCCGGGCGCGGATGATGTCGCCGCCCATCAGCACCCGTCCCCCGGTGCCCAGCCACACGCTTTTCGAGCAGAGGCGGGATAAATAGGGCTCAAAATTCCCGGCGTAGTAACCGTGGGTGATCTCCCGGCTGATGGCTACGGTATCCTCCAGCTGTCCGCTCATGGGGCTCCCTCCCCTTTGTGATTATTGTAACAATATTATACAATAACCGTCAGAAAAAGGCAAGGGGGAAAAGGTGATACCTTTAGGTTCAGCTAAAAATTTGATGCATTCCGTATGGGATTTCAGCGGTTCGTCACACGCCGCTGCGGTACTGCTCCGCCGTCAGCTTGACGCTGACCCCGCCGGGGCCCAGGGGCGTGGCCTTCACTTGGAGCTGGTTCTCCAGGGGCTTGTTCTCATCGATGCGGAAGGCCCGGGTAATTTTCTGTCCCGCCGGGAGGTAGATGCCGGTGAAGGTGTCGTCATAGCCGTCGCCCACGACGCAGGGCCGGGCAACCCGGATTTCGGCCTCCGAGGCGCCGGTATTTTCAATGGTGATGGCGGCGTATTTCCCCAGCCGGGAGGTGAAGTGAATGGTCCGGTCGACCTCCTCGGGGTCCTTGTACTCCCGCTCCTTGATAGCGATGCCGGAGAGGCTTCCGATGTTGATTTCCGCCGGGTCCACCTCGGTGAACATGCCGCCGGTTTCACCGTACACCGGCGCGGCCTTCAGGTATTCCTTGTGCTTCTCCCATATCCGCGGCAGCACCTCCGGAGGCGTATCTGTGTAGGTGAGGGTATGCGCGCCGCTGCTGCTGGGGAGGTTTCCCCCGGTCAGCACGTTGTTTCCTTTGCCGTCGGTTACGACGGCGAGCATGAAGTCGGTCCGCTCCCGGACGGTATACAGCTCGTTGCTCCAGTCCTCCTTGCCGTCCTTTTTGCGGGGGGCGGCTCCAAATTCCAGCTGGTTGGCCTCCTCGTGGAAGTTGACGCCGCCGGTCACGTCGAACAATTCCGCCACGGCGGCGGCCTCAATATAGTAATGGATTTCCCCTTTACTGTCGGCATAGGACAAGACCTTGGGGGCCGTCCCGCCCTGTTCCGTGGTCAGGGTCTCGCCGGGGGCGATCTGCTGTTTTAGGAAGATGCCCACGCCGATCTGGGCGGGTTCCACTCCGCCGGAGGGCTGGTCCTTAGCGTCGCTGTTGGTCGCAAAGGACGCGGAGATCAGCCCGATCAGCAGGACCATGGTGGCCATGCCCGCCAGGAAGGGGGTGTAATTTTTTCTCACTGTTCTCATTTCTCGTTTGCCGTGACGCATGTTTCATTCTCCTTTACCATTTCAAATTGTTCGCGACGCGGAGCAGGTCCTCCTCCTCCAGACCGCCGGCGAAGAGCTTGTAGACGTTCGGGCCGTTGGACCACAGCAGAAGGCGCTCGCCGCCGGCCTCCGAGAGCAGGAGGGCGTCCGTTCCGTCCACCTGAACCTCCTTGATTTCGTAATCGCCCAGCAGTGTGCCGGCGTCGTCCCCGGCGCAGCGCTGATACAGGGTGATATACTTTGGCTCGCTGCTGTGGACGTAGCGTGTGCGGTAGCCGGGGTCCAGGTCGACGGATTCCTCAAGCACGAAGCCCTCCGGGAGCCAGCCCGGCCTCACTTGGTGGGGCAGCCGGGAGAAAGGGTCCTCCCTGGGCCGGATTACGTAGGTGACAAAGCCCTCCTCCTGGGCGGCGTAGACCTGGTAGTCGTCCTTTCGTTCCGCGCCCACGCCCACCAGCAGCGCCGCCAGGGCTGCGATGACCGCCGCCAGCAGGGCCAGGGTCCGCCAGCGCCTCCGCCGCCCCCGCCGCAGCAAGGGGCCCATGGACGCCTGGAAGGTCAGGGAAAAATCGTGTCCGCAGTCCTCCCGTTTCGGGAGGGTATCCAGCCAGCGTTCCGCCGCTTCCGCCGCCGCAGCCCGCAGGGCCTCATCTGTAAAGTTCATACGCTTTCCCCTCTTTCCGCCAGTTCTTCCGCCAGTCTGCGCTTGGCTCTGGCGAGAATCTGGCGCACATTCGCCGCCGTGGTCCCCAGGAGCTGGCCGGTTTCGGCGGCGGAATAGCCGTTGTAGTATTTCAGCAGCAGGGCCTCCCGGTACCGGGGAGGCAGAGCCGCCATGGCCCCCGCCAGGGTTCCGTCGGAGGGCGGCGGGGCGCAGCCGGGGAGACGTTCCTCCTCCTCTTCCAGCGACACCTCGGGCCGCCTCCGCCGGGCCCGGTAGAGGTCGATGGCTTTCCGTTCCGCCGTCACGGCGGCCAGGTGCCGGGCCTGGGGCCCCAGCTCCGGGGGAAGGCGGCAGTTCGCGAGACTGAGAAAGGCGAGGTGTACCGCGTCCTCCGCGTCCTGGGTGTTTTGCAGGACGCGGTTTGCCACGTGGAACATGAGCCCCCGGTAGGCGCTGTACATCGCCTCGAACCGCGTCCGGTCCTGGGGGTCGTCTATGGCCTGTAGGTAAATCAGCATCCTGCCGCCTCCCTTCGTCTCTATACTCTTAGACGTTTTGGCCCGGCGAAACGTGACGCGGCGGAAGAAAATTTTTTCGCTGGCGGAAAAAAAGCCCCCTCCCCGGCGAGCCGCCGGAGAGGAGAGACGGGGATCATTGCAGGCCGTTCAGGAAGGACACGTAGTCGAAGTCGTCCATGTAGCGGCGTTTGAAAAACTGGGGCTTGAAGTTCGTCAGGGTGCCCAGTTCGGATTGGTCCTCGAAGCCCTTGATATAACAGGCGGAGGAGAACTCCGGGTAGGGCACACGGGTGAAGATCAGCTTGTTGGGCCACGGGAGCTGGTCGAAGCGGCGGAGAATTTCATAGTTGCAGCCCTGCTTTTCCGCGCCGATCAGGACGAGGCGGTCATAGTTGATCTTTCGCTTCCGCTCCTCCCATTTTTCCTGGGCGTCCTGGAAGGTGTCGTAGTGGATGAAGTCCACCTGAATGGAGTCGTCCCCCTCCCCGAGTTGGGCCACAGGATAGGGCTTGCCGAGGTCCAGTTCCAGCAAGGGCTGTTCCATATACCATTTTAAATTCCCGGCCAGCTTGACCAGATCCGGCATGCTGATGGTAAGGTTGACGGTTGGCGTGAGAAACTCCAGGCTCAAATCATGGTACATGACGCCGCCGATGCAGTTGGTGCAGATGATGGAGAAGTCGGAACGTCTCAGCCGGGCGCGCCGCTTGGCCAGGAAGCGGTCGTATTCGCGTTTTACCAGGCGTTCGCGCATAAGGGAAAAATTGATCATAGCGCCGTCTCCTTTCCAGCGTCTAGACGCTGGGCAAAGGGAGCGTACGCTCCCTTTAAGCCGTATTGATTATACCACGCTTTGCGCTATTTGTCACCCCCTGTGCCGGGGCGAATACGCAGTTATCAAAAGCCCCGGGCGCTTCCGAATGGAGCGCCCGGGGTTTTTTATCACACCTTCTCCTGGTCGTGAATGGGGTAATCCTCCAGCACGTCCAGCAGCCGGGAATAATCCTGGGCCGCCAGGTGCGTGTACCGGGCCCAGCGGTTGCGGCACTGGTTCCGGGCCTCCACCAGCAGCGCCTCCGCCGCCTCGGGGAAGGTCCTTTGCAGGGAGTTGAACCGGACCTCGCCCATGAAGAACTCCCGGAGGTCGTACCGGGGCTCCTTGAAGTCCAGGATGAAGGGGTTCTTGCCCTCCAGTTTCAGCTTGGGGTCGTAGCGGTAGAGGACCCAATAGCCGCTGCGGACCGCCAGCCTGGCCTCCTCCTGGGCCCAGGCCATGCCTTTCACAATGCCGTGGTTGATGCAGGGGGCGTAGGCCACAATCAGGGACGGCCCGTCGTGGGCCTCGGCCTCCCGGAGGGCCTTGATGTACTGGGCCGGGTCCGCCCCCAGGGCCACGGAGGCCACGTACACGTTCTGGTACTGGGTGGCCAGCATCCCTAAGTCCTTCTTCTCCGTCCGCTTGCCCGCGGCGGCGAACTGGGCCACCGCACCGAAGGGCGTGGCCTTGGAGGATTGCCCGCCGGTGTTGGAGTAGACCTCCGTGTCCACCACCAGGATGTTCACGTCCTCCCCGGAGGCTAACACGTGGTCCAATCCGCCGTAGCCGATGTCATAGGCCCAGCCGTCGCCTCCGTACATCCACATGCTCTTTTTCACCAGCTGGTCCTGGGCCTTGCGGACGGCCTCGATTTTTTCCCCGGTCTCGGAGGTGTTTTTCAGGGCGGCAATCACCGCGTCGCTGAGCTCAATGGTCCGCTGTTTGTCCTCGAAGCCCTCCAGCCAGGCGGCCAGGGCGGCTTTCAGGGTCTCGTCTTTGGTTCCCTCCAGGAGCCCCTGAACCTCCCGCTGGAGGTGGAGCCTCTGCTGGCGGACGCTCAGCACCATGCCCAGGGAGTATTCGGCGTTGTTCTCAAAGAGGGAGTTGGACAGGGCGGGGCCCCGGCCGTTGGGTTTCGTCGTATAGGGGTAGCTGGGCACGCTGAACCCCCAGGCTTGAGTGCAGCCTGTGGCGTTTGCAACAATCATGCGCTCGCCGAAGAGCTGGGTCAGCAGTTTCATATAGGGCGTCTCGCCGCAGCCCGCGCAGGCCCCGGAGAACTCCAGCAGGGGCTGTTCGTACTGACTGCCCTTGACGGTGAACTTGTTCATGGGATTCTGTTTGGGGGAGAGGGAGAGACTGTAATCCCAGTTGGGCTGCTCCGGCATCTCCTCCTCGATGGGCCGCATGACGATGGCCTTTTCCTTGGCGATACAGGCGGCGGCGCAGGTGCCGCAGCCGGTGCAGTCCAGGGGGTCCACCTGGATGCGGAACCGGAGGCCCTCGAAGCCCTTGCCCTTGGCCTCCTTGGTGACGTAGCCCGCCGGGGCGCTCTGGACCTCTTCCTTATTTAATAGGAAGGGCCGGATGGCGGCGTGGGGGCACATGAGGGAACACAGGTTGCAGCCGATGCAGTTCTCGTGAAGCCAGCTGGCCACATGGGCGGCAAAGCCCCGCTTCTCGTATTGGGAGGTGGCCATGGGAACGCTGCCGTCCGCCGCGTCCTTGAAGGCGCTGACGGGGAGGCTGTCGCCCTTTTGGGCGTTGACGGCCCGCATGACCGTGCGGACGTACCAGGGGGAGGTGGTGTCCTTCTCCTCCGGTTCGTCCATGAGGTCCGCCCAGGCGGCGGGGACGGGAATCTCATGGAGGCCCGTCAGCCCCGCGTCCACGGCGGCGCAGTTCATATTGACCACCTTTTCCCCCTTCCGTCCGTAGGTCTTTTGGATGGCGGCCTTCATGTAGTCCACGGCCTGGTCCACCGGGAGCACGCCGGAGAGCTTGAAGAAGGCGGCCTGTAAGACGCTGTTGGTCCGGTTCCCCAGGCCGATGGCCTCGGCGGCGGCGTTGGCGTCGATGGTGTAGAATTTCGCCTTGCGTTCCGCCAGGAGGCGCTTGACTTTGTTGGGCAGGTGGGCCTCCAGGCCGGCGTCGGGCCAGTTGCAGTTGAGGAGGAAGGTCCCGCCGGGTTTCAGCTCGTTGACGATATCGTATTTCGCGATGTAGCTCTGGTTATGGCAGGCGATGAAGTCCGCCATGGTGACATAGTATGTGGAGAGAATCGGCGTGTGGCCAAAGCGGAGGTGGCTTTTCGTCACGCCGCCGGACTTTTTGGTGTCATACTCAAAGTAGGCCTGGACGTATTGGTCCGTGTTGTCCCCGATGATTTTGATGGAGTTTTTGTTGGCTCCCACGGTGCCGTCGGACCCCAGGCCCCAGAACTTGCAGCTGATGGTCCGGCTGTCCGCCGTCACCACGTTTTCCCCCACGGGCAGGGAGTGGTGGGTCACGTCGTCGGTGATGCCCACGGTGAAGTGGTCCTTTTGCGCTCCCGCCATGTTGTCGTAGACGGCGATCATCTGGGCCGGGGTGGTGTCCTTGCTGGAGAGGCCGTAGCGCCCGCCCAGCACCTGGACCTGGCGGCTGCCGTGCTGGAGGACGGAACACACGTCCTTATAGAGGGGCTCGCCTCCCGCGCCGGGCTCCTTGGTCCGGTCCAGCACGGTCAGCAGGCGGCAGTTCTCCGGCAGGGCGGCCAGGAAATGCCTGGCGCTGAAGGGCCGGTACAGCCGCACCTGGAGGAAGCCGACTTTGCGGCCCTGGGCATTCAGATACTTGACCACCTCCTGGAGGCAGCCGGAGACGCTGCCCATGGCGATGACCACCTGCTCGGCCTCCGGGTCGCCGTAGTAGTTGAAGAGCCGGTAGTCCCGCCCGGTCAGAGCGGACATCCGGGCCATGTAGTCCTCCACAATGCCGGGGACGGCGTCATAGTAGGGGTTCACTGCCTCCCGCAGCTGGAAGGCCGTGTCCGGGTTGATGACGGTGGAGCGCATGAGGGGGTGCTCGCTGTTCAGGGCGTTTCCCCGGAAGCGGTCCAGGGTCTCCTGGTCCAGCATCCCGGCCAGGTCGCCGTAGTCCAGCACGTCGATCTTCTGAATCTCGTGGCTGGTGCGGAAGCCGTCGAAGAAGTGCATGAAGGGCACCCGGCTTTTGATGGCGGACAGGTGGGCCACGGCGGCCAGGTCCATGCACTCCTGGACGCAGGAGGAGGCCAGCTGGGCAAAGCCCGTCTGGCGGCAGGCCATCACGTCAGAGTGGTCCCCGAAGATGGAGAAGGCGCTGGTGCCCACGGTCCGGGCGGCCACGTGGATGACGCCGGGCAGGAGCTGCCCCGCGATGCGGTACAGGGGCGGCACCATGAGCATGAGGCCCTGGCTGGCGGTGTAGCTGGTGGTGAGGGCCCCGGCCTCCAACGAGCCGTGCATGGCCCCGCAGGCCCCGGCCTCGCTCTGCATCTCCATGAGGCGCACCGGCTGGCCGAAGATGTTTTTCATCCCGTTGGCGGCCCAGGTGTCCACGTGTTCCGCCATGGGGCTGGAGGGCGTGATGGGGTAGATGGTGGCGACTTCGGTAAAGGCGTAGCTTGCGTAGGCGGCGGCCTCGTTGCCGTCCATGGTTTTCCGTTTCATATCTGGCTCCCCCTTCTTTAAAACCGCCTGGACCGCGGGACTCCGGGTCGCTTGCGTTCATATGTCTATTATGGCACGCAGACATCATACTGTCAAGAAAAGAGTTTTACTTTCTTTTCCAGTTGTGGATTGGGGGGACGCTGCCTTTACATATTTTGTCTTGAAATGCGGCGCGTTCTCTGATATAGTTAATTGATTATTGAAGCCGCCTTCGGCAAGGCTTCCGCAGAGGTGGAAACGTGTATTTAAGAGCGCTGGAAATTCAAGGCTTTAAGTCCTTCCCGGACAAGACCGTGCTGAACTTCGGGGAGGATATCACCGCCATCGTGGGCCCCAACGGCTCAGGCAAATCCAACATCTCCGACGCCATCCGCTGGGTCATGGGCGAGCAGAGCGCCAAGGGCCTCCGGGGCGCCAAGATGGAAGACGTGATCTTCGGCGGCACGGAACAGCGGAACCAGGTGGGCTTTGCCCAGGTGACGCTGGTGCTGGACAACACCGAGCGCATCTTCCCCTCCATGGAGGAGGCGGAGGTGGCCGTCACCCGGCGGTATTACCGCAGCGGGGAGAGCGAATACTACATCAACCGCCAGTCCGTCCGCTTGAAGGACGTGACCGAGCTGTTTCTGGACACGGGCCTGGGCCGGGAGGGCTACTCCATCATCGGCCAGGGCAAAATTGACGAGATTCTCTCCACCCGCAGCAGCGAGCGCCGGGAGATCTTCGAGGAGGCCGCCGGCATCTCCCGCTTCCGTCACCGGAAGGAGGAGGCCGAGCGGAAGCTGGACCGGACCCAGGAGAACCTGGTCCGCGTCAACGACAAAATCGCCGAGCTGGAGCTCCAGGTGGAGCCCCTGCGGGACCAGGCGGAGAAGGCCAAGCAGTACCTGATTCTCCGGGACGAGCTGCGCCTTTTGGAAATCTCCGTGTGGCTGGAGAACCTGGACGCCCTGAAAGCCGGCGCCCGGAAGCTGGAGCTGGATTTCCGCGCCGCCGAGAAGGAGCGGGACGAGGCCCGGGCCGCCCTGGACGCCCTCTACGCCGAGGGCGAGCGCTTCGGCGAGGAGATGCGCCGCAAGGACATGGAGGCGGAACAGGTCCGGGCGGAGGCGGGAGAGCTGGACGCCCAGGCAAAGGACCAGTCCGCCGCCATCGCCGTGCTGGAAAGCGGCATCGCCCACAATCAGGAGAACATCGAGCGGGCCCGGACCGAGCTGGTGGAGTCCGACAGCCGGGCCGGCGGCCTGGCGGCCCAGTCCATTGACGAGAAGGAACGGGCGGAGGGCCTGTCCCAGCGCCTGGAGGAGCTGAACGCCGGACTGGAGGCCCTGCTGGAGCGGGCCCGGGCCGCCGCCGAGCAGGCGGGGGGCCAGCAGTCCGAGGCGGAGGCCCTCCGGGGCCGGGAGGCCATGGCCGTGGCCGCCGCCGCCGACGCCAGGGCGGAGGCCGCCGCCGTCGCCGCCGAGAGCGGGCAGCTGGAGGAGCGCCGCGCCGCTGTGGAGGAGGAAAAGGCCGCCGGGGAGAAACAGCTGGAGCGGGCCCGGGAGGAGGCCAAGGTCAACCGCCGCGCCCTGGAGGACGCCCAGGAGGACGCCCAGGCCGCTGCCAACATCATCGCGGGCCACAGCCTGCGGATGGAGGAGCGGGAGAAAAAGGCCGCCGCCGCCGCCGACAGGCGCATGAAGCTGACCATGGACGCCGGGGCCCTGGAGAACCGCATCCGCCTGCTGACGGAGATGGAGCGGGACTACGAGGGCTTTTCCAAGGCCGTCAAGCTGGTGTGCCAGGGAGGCCTCCGGGGAGTCCACGGCCCCGTGGCGGGGCTGATGAGGACCGAGCAGCGGTACACCGTGGCCATCGAGATCGCCCTGGGGGCGGGCCTCCAGAACATCGTGGTGGACCGGGAAGAGGACGCCAAGGCCGCCATCGGCTTTTTGAAGCAGCGGGACGGGGGCCGGGCCACCTTCCTGCCCCTCACCGCCATCCGGGGGGAGGAGCTGCGCCAGGGCGGCGTGGAGAAGGAATACGGCTTTGTGGGCGTGGCCTCCCGGCTGGTGAGCTTCGATCCCAAGTATCAAAATATTTTCTATAACCTCCTGGGCCGGACGGTCATCGTGGAGGACCTGGACTGCGGCATCGCCATGGCCCGGAAGTACCATAACGCCTTCCGCATCGTCACCCTGGACGGCCAGGTCATCAACCGGGGCGGCTCCATGACCGGCGGGTCCGTGTCCCGGAACGCCGGCGTGCTGAGCCGGGCGGCGGAACTGGAAAAGCTCCACGGCCGGGCCGGGAAAATGCGGGAGGACCTGGAGAACGCCAAGCGGGAGGAGGAGGCTGTCAACCGGGACCTCTCCGCCGCCCGTTACGACCTGGAGACCGCCGAGGGCCAGCGCCGCCAGGCGGAGGACGAGGTACTGCGCCTCCAGGGCACGCAAAATCACTTTGACATTTTGATCAAATCTCTGGAAGAGAATTTGGAGAATCTGACGGGAGAGCTGGAGAGCCTCACCGGCCACCTGGCGGACAACCAGCAGCGCAAGGCGCGGGCGGAGGAGGCCATCGCCCGGCAGGAGGCCCTGGCGGCCCAGTATAGGGAACAGGCGGGCCGGGCCCTTTCGGACCAGTCGGAACTGCTGGCCCAGTCCAGCGCCCTGACCGAGGAGGTCACGGCCAAGAAGGAGGAGCTGGCCGCCCTGGCCGCCGAGCGGGACGCCGCCCTCCAGCGGGCGGGGGACCTCAGACGCCTGGCGGCGGAACTGACGGGGAACCGTGGACAGCGGGAGGAGACCCTGGAGCGGTATCAGGAGGCCATCGGGAAGGCCCTGGCGGAGATCGAAAGCCGCCGGGAGTCCATGGACGCCTTGAACCGGCGGCGGCAGGACTGTCAGGAGCGCCTGGCGGCCCTGAACGAGGAGAAGCTGGCCCTGGAGGCCCGGCGCACCGCCCAGAACAAGGCCAGCCAGGAGATGAACGAGAACCTCCTGAACCTGGAGCGCTCCGCCTCCCGGCTGGAGCAGAAGCTGGCCACCTCCGGCATGGAGGAAAAGCAGATTCTGGACCGCCTCTGGGAACACTACGAGCTGAGCCACTCCGACGCCCAGGCCCAGCGCATCGAGCTGGAGAGCGTCCCCAAGGCCACCCGGCGCATCGGAGAGCTGAAAAAGGGCATCTCCGCCCTGGGCACACCCAACATCGGGGCCATTGAGGAGTATGAGCGGGTGAACACCCGGTATACTTATTTAACGGACCAGCGGAACGACGTGGAAAAGGCCAAGGCGGACCTGGAGGGCATCATCGGCGGCATCACCGGGGAGATGACCCGGATTTTCGCCGAGCAGTTCCAGCTTTTGAACGAGAGCTTCCAGGCCACCTTCGTCGAGATGTTCGGCGGCGGACAGGCCCAGCTGGAGCTGGAGGACCCGGAGGACATCCTGAACTGCGGCATTGAGATCAAGGCCCAGCCGCCGGGGAAAGCTCTGAAAACCATCTCCCTGCTGTCCGGCGGAGAGAAGGCCTTTGTGGCCATCGCCCTGTACTTCTCCATCCTGAAGGTCCACCCCACGCCCTTCTGCGTCATGGACGAGATTGAGGCGGCCCTGGACGACGTGAACGTCACCCGGTACGCCCGGTACATGCGGGGCCTGGCGGGGAAGACGCAGTTCATCGTCATCACCCACCGCCGGGGCACCATGGAGGAGGCCGACGTGCTCTACGGCGTGACCATGCAGGAAAAGGGCGTCAGCAAAATCCTGACCATCAACCTGAACGACATGGCCAAGGAATTGGATATTGAGTAAGGAGGACCTATGGGTTTCTTTGACAAGCTGAAAAAAATCACCACCAACATTTTCTCCACCTACACCGAGGCCGACGAGACCTTCTTCGAGGAGCTGGAGGAGACCCTCATCCTCTCCGACTTCGGCATGGAGGTGGCCGTGGAGACCGTGGAAAAGCTGCGGGAGAAGGTCCGGAAGGAAAAGCTCTCCAGCCAGGAGGAGGTCCGCGCCGCCCTGCGGGAGATCATCGTGGAGGCATTGAACGTGGGCACCACGGAGGTCAACGTCTCCACCTCCCCCTGCGTTTTCCTCTTCATCGGGGTCAACGGCGTGGGCAAAACCACCTCCATCGGGAAGATGGCCAATCTCCTGCGCTACGGCGGCAAGAAGTGCCTCCTCTGCGCGGCGGACACCTTCCGGGCGGCGGCGGCGGACCAGCTGGAAATCTGGTCCCAGCGGGCCCAGGCGGACCTGATCCGCCAGCACGAGGGGGCGGACCCCGGCGCGGTGCTCTTCGACGCCCTCCAGGCCGCCAAGGCCAGGGGCGTGGACGTGGTCCTCTGCGACACGGCGGGGCGGCTCCACAACAAGGCCAACCTCATGGCGGAGCTGGCCAAGCTCTCGAAGATCATCGACCGGGAGTGCCCCGGCGCGGCACGGGAGACCCTGCTGGTGCTGGACGCCACCACGGGCCAGAACGGCCTGGTCCAGGCCCGGACCTTCAAGGAGGCGGCGGGCCTGACGGGCATCATCCTCACCAAGCTGGACGGAACCGCCAAGGGCGGCATCGCCGTGGCCATCGCCCAGGAGCTGGGCGTCCCGGTGAAGTTCGCGGGCGTGGGCGAGGGCATCGACGACCTCCGGCCCTTCGATTCCGAGGAATACGCGGAAGCGATCATTTGACCTGGGAGGGGAGCAGGCTCCCCTCCCAACCACCCCACCACCAGTGACATCGGTCACTGGTGACGCCGCCCAGGGCGGCTGGGGTCAAAGTGTTTTCCTGACGCGCATGTCGTCAGGAAAATGATTCAACTTTATTTCTCCGCTTGCGCGGAGAAACCAGGGGAGACCCCTGGACCCCCTTGGGGACGCTGGTTCCCTGGGGAGATATCAGATTAAGAGGAGGAATCGACTTGACCAGAGAAGACGGCCGGGCGTTCAATGAACTGCGGCCTGTGACCATGACCACGGACTTCGTGAAATTCGCTGAGGGCAGCTGCCTCATCCAGTGCGGGGACACCATGGTCCTCTGCTGCGCCAGCGTGGAGGAGAAGACGCCGCCCCACGTCCCCTACGGGGAGGGCTGGGTGACGGCGGAGTATTCTATGCTGCCCAGGGCCAACCGGGAGAGGAGCAAGCGGGACGTGGCCAAATTGAAGCTCTCCCCCAGGAGCGCCGAGATTCAGCGCCTGGTGGGCCGGTCCCTCCGGTCCGCCGTGGACCTGAGCCGCCTGGGAGAGCGGACCATCACCGTGGACTGCGATGTGCTCCAGGGGGACGGGGGGACCCGGACGGCCTCCGTCACCGGGGGCTTTGTGGCCCTGGCCCTGGCCTGCCGGAGGCTGGTGGAGAACGGCGACCTGGGGGCCAGCCCCATCCGGCACTATGTCACTGGCGTGTCGGCGGGCATCGTGGAGGACACGCCGCTGCTGGACCTGCGGTACAGCGAGGACAGCCGGGCCCAGGTGGATTTGAACTGCGTGATGAACGAGCTGGGCGAGCTCATTGAAATCCAGGGCACCGGCGAGGGCCGGGCTTTCAGCCCCGCGGAACAGCAGGAGCTGGTGCGCCTGTGCGCCAAGGGCTGCAAGGAACTGCTGGCGGCCCAGAAGGAAGCGTTGGGAGGAAAATTCTGATGGCGGAAAAATTTGTGCTGGCAACCCACAACCCCGGAAAGCTGGCGGAGATGAAGGCAATCCTATCCGGCCTGGGCGTGGAGGTCATCAGCCTCGCCGAGGCCGGGGTAAGCGTGGACGTGGAGGAGACCGGGGCCACCTTCGCCGAGAACGCCATGCTGAAAGCCAAGGCCGTCTGCGCGGCGGCGGGCCTGCCCGCCATTGCCGACGACTCCGGCCTCTGCGTCAACGCCCTGAACGGCGGCCCCGGCGTCTACTCCGCCCGCTACGGCGGGGAGGGCCTGGACGACCGGGGGCGGTGCATGCTGCTTTTGAACAGCATGCGGGGCCAGGGCACCCGGGCGGCTCACTTCTCCTGCGCCGTGGCCTGCGCCTTCCCCAACGGGGACACGCTGACAGCGGAGGGCCGATGCGACGGGGCCATCGCCTTCGCCCCCCTGGGAGACGGCGGCTTTGGCTATGACCCGGTGTTCCTGGTTCCGGGGAAGGGCAAGACCTTCGGCCAGCTGAGCGCTGAGGAGAAGAGCGCCATCTCCCACCGCGGCAAGGCCCTGGCGGCCTTTGCGGAAAAGCTGAGAGCTTATCTGGGGAAATAAACGTCTGAGAGGGAGAATCGAAGATGTTCAAACACGACGAAGAGTGGGACGCCTGCCTGGCGGAATTGAACGGGATCGAGTTTATCTGCGAGAAGCCCTCGGAGGAGCTGGAGGAGACGGCGAAACGGCTGGCGGAGGTCTACGAGGCCCGGCTGCCCGATTTGGCGGCGTTTATCCTGGAGGAGATGGAGACCGACGGCCTGGGCTTCGGCCCCCTCACGGTCCCTGAGCTCACCGCCGCCCTGGGGAAGCCCCAGATCGACCTGGACACAAGCGTCATACACTATATGGAGCAGACGCTGGACGGCCACATTTTCGATGTGGAGTATGACGGCGATTTGGAGGAGTTCCTGGTTTTCACCCTTGACGGCTGAGACCCCGATTTAGAAAGGAAAGGCGGCGCGGACCGCGCCGGAAAGACGTATGGACTTAACAAGCAAACAGCGGGCCCAGCTGCGGGGCCTGGCCAACGGCATCGACACCATCTTACAGGTGGGCAAGGACGGCATCGGGGGGAACCTCGTCAAACAGGCGGACGACGCCCTGGAGGCCCGGGAGCTCATCAAGGGCAAGGTCCTGGACAACAACCTCGAATACGACGCCCGGACCGCGGCGGAGGAGCTGGCCAAGGCCACCCGCAGCGAGGTGGTCCAGGTCATCGGGACCAAGTTCGTCCTCTACCGGGAGAGTCACTCCAAGCCGAAAGAAAAGCGCATTCAGCTGGTAAAAGAGCGAAAGAAGAAACTTTGATCCTATCTGCAAGGAGGCTTCCACTTTGAAGATCGGCGTATACGGCGGCGCCTTCAACCCGCCGCACCTGGGACATATTACCGCCGCCCGGGCGGTATTCGAGCTTTTGAAGCTGGATAAACTCTTGATAATTCCAACGGGGCGCCCGCCCCACAAAACCCTGCCCCCCGGCACGCCCGCGCCGGACCAGCGGCTGGAGCTCAGCCGTCTGGCGGCGGAACAGACCGGCCTGGGAGACCGGATTGAGGTCTCGGACATGGAGCTCCGGCGGGAGGGGAACAGCTACACCGCCGACACCCTGGCCCGCTTGAAGGAGCAGTACCCGGAGGACGAGCTCTGGCTGCTGATGGGGGCGGACATGTTCCTCACCCTCCAGTCCTGGCGGGAGCCGGAACGCATCCTCTCCCTGGCGGGCATCGCTGCCTTCGGGCGAAGCGAGGCGGACACGGAGGCGCTGTTTTCCGTCCAGCGGGACTACCTCTACCGTGCCTACCCCCAGGCCCGGATTTTCACCCTCAGCGTCCCCGGCGTGGTGGACGTGTCCTCCTCCGAACTGCGGGAAAAGCTGGTCCGGGGAGAGGGGGGCGGCCTCCTGGCCCCGGCGGTGTACGGCTACATCCTCCGAGAAAAGCTCTACGGCACGGCGGAGGACCTGAAACATCTGCCCCTGGAGCGCCTGCGGCCCGTGGCCCTCAGCTGCCTGAACCACCGGCGCATTCCCCACGTCCTGGGCACCGAGCAGGAGGCCATCCACCTGGCGGAACGCTGGGGGGCGGACGTGAACAAGGCCCGGCGGGCCGCCCTGCTCCACGACTGCACCAAAAAGCTGAACCTCCCGGAACAGCTGGCCGTGGCGGAACGGTTCCATGTCCCCCTGGACGAGATGGAGCGGCGGGAGATCAAGCTCCTCCACGCCAAGACCGGCGCGGGCATCGCCGAAGCCGTCTTCGGAACGGACGGGGAGATGACGAACGCCATCCGCTGGCACACCACCGGAAGAGGCGGCATGACATTGCTGGAGAAGATTATTTATCTCGCGGACTACATCGAGCCCACCCGGGATTTCCCCGGCGTGGAGGAACTGCGGAGGCGCTGCTATGAGGACCTGGACGCGGGACTTCTGCTGGGCCTGGAGATGACCATCCGGGAGATGGAGGAGCGGAACGCTCCCATACACCCCAAAACCCTGGAGGCCAGGGACGCGCTGAAAGGACAGAGATAGAGGCATGAGCAAGGTTGGAAAGCGGCTGGCGTCCAGCGAGAAAAAACCCGAGCGGAAGGGAAAGCTGACCCGCCAGCAGATTGTTTTAATTGTGGTTGTCATTTTACTGGCCGTCCTCCTGGCGGCGGTGCTGGCCGTTCGGAGTCTGTTCGTCCGGCCCGAGCTGCCCGCGCGGAACGACCCCCAGAAAACCGTGGACGCCGACGGCGGCGGAGAGCCCGACGGGCCGGAGGAAATCGACTACGGCGACGGCATCCGCCCCCGGGGCGGCGACGGAGAGCGCAAGAGCGCGGACTATTATACGGTTCTCATCCTGGGCCGGGACACCGGCGGCGGAGGAAACACGGACACCATCCTCCTGGCCAGCTACGACGTGACGAACCAAAAGGCCACCGTCATGTCCATCCCCCGGGACACCATGGTCAACGTCCCCTGGGACATCAAACGGATCAATTCCGTCTACAACTACTACGGCGGCGGGGAAAAGGGCCTCCAGCACCTCTACAAGGAGATCGCCCAGCTGGTGGGCTTCGAGCCCGACTTCCAGGTGGTTGTGGAGTGGGACGCCGTGGGCGCCATTGTGGACGCCATCGGCGGGGTCTACTTCGACGTGCCCCTGGACATGAACTATGAAGACCCCTATCAGGACCTGGTCATCCACCAGGCCAAGGGCTACCGCCTCCTCAGCGGGGACGACGCCATGCAGGTTCTCCGCTACCGCCACGACAACCGGAGAAACGGCGTGACGAAGGGCTACCCGGACGGGGACCTGGGCCGCATCAAGACTCAGCAGGCATTCCTGAAAGCCATGGTGGAGCAGGTGCTGAAGCCCAAGAACATGACCAAGGCCGGTCCCCTCATCGAGGTCTTCAAGAAAAACGTGGAGACGGACCTGAGCTTCCAGAACATCCTCTGGTTCGCCCAGTCGGCGGTTCTGGGCGGGCTGAAAATGGAGAACGTGAACTTCCTCACCATGCCCAACGTGGGAAAATACGCCTACAGCCGCAGTGTGGACAAAATGACCGGCGGCCGGCAGCGGACCCAGTCCTACGTGGTCCCCAGCGCCAAGAAGCTGCTGGACCTGGTGAACAACGAGCTCAGCCCCTTCACCGAGGTCTTCACCATGCGGGACCTGGACATCATGTCCGTCAACGCCGACGGGTCCGTCAGCTCCTCCACGGGCTATGTGGAGGACAAACAGGCGGCCCTCCCGCCCCTCAGCCCCAAGACTGAGGAGGAAACGCCCAAGGTGGACGAAAACGGCTATCCCATCGACCCGGAGACGGGCCTGCCCATCACCGTGGACCCGGAGACCGGGGAGCCCATCATCCCCATTGACCCGGAGACCGGAGAGCCCCTCACCCCGCCGGACACGACCGCCAACCCCGCTGAAAACGGCGGCCAGACCGGAAACAGCGGAGAGGCTGGAAACGGCGGCCAGACCGGAACCGGCGGTGAGACCGGAACCCCGGACCCCTCCAATCCGCCGTCCTCCGGCACAACGACGGCGCCGGAGACCCCCGCCGGAGGGACGGCGGACCCCTCTGGGCAGGAACCGTCCAACCCGGAGACGCCCCCCGCCCCCGCGGAGCCCGCCCCCGCGCCGGAGACCCCCTCGGACCCCCAGCCCCCGGCGGACCCCGGCTTTGCCCTCATCGGGCCCGACCCCGCCGCGTGAGAACACCATTGACATATTATCTGGAAAGAGAGGAACGCGTATGACACCGAAAGAGCTGGCCATCATCGCCGCCAAGGCCCTGGACGAAAAGAAGGGAAAGGAAATCAGCGCCATTGAAATCACGGACCTGACCACCCTGGCGGACTACTTTGTCATTGCCACCGGCGGGTCCAACACCCAGATCAACGCCCTGTGCGACTCGGTGGAAAAGGCCATGAAGGAACAGGCCGGGGAGGCCCCCCTCCACCGGGAGGGCCACCGGGACGGCACCTGGGTACTGCTGGACTACGGCTGCGTGGCGGTTCACGTGTTCTCCCAGGAGGCCCGGGAGTTCTACGACCTGGAGCGCCTCTGGTCCGACGGGAAGCCCCTGGACCTGTCCGGCGTGCTGAGCGCCGACTGAGCGGAGATAAAAAGCGGGAGAGAGGCTGTGCCTCCCTCCCGTTTTTCTTGTGTATCGGCGGCGTCATCGGTTCCTGATGACGTTTTTTAGGGTCTCCAGCAGTTTCTCAATGTCGATGGGCTTGGAGATGTGCCCGTTCATGCCGCATTTCAGGGCCGTCTGTTTGTCCTCCTCGAAGGCGTTGGCCGTCATGGCCAGAATGGGAATGCCCGAGAGGGCCGGGTCCTCCAGGGCCCGGATGGACCGGGTGGCCTCATAGCCGTTCATGACAGGCATCTGCACGTCCATCAGCACCAGCTGATAGTACCCCGGCTCGGACCGCGCCAGCATGTTCAGGGCGGCGCGCCCGTTCTCCGCGATCTCCACGGTGAAGCCCGCCTCTTCCAGGATGGCCTGGGCGATTTCCTGGTTCAGCTCGTTGTCCTCCGCCAGCAGGATGCGGCCCAGGGTCAGGGGCGGCTCGGCCTCTCTCCCGGCCTCCTCCCCGTCCTTCTCCGAGGATTCGTCCACGCTCACCACGGAGAGCAGGCAGTCCCGCAGCTCGGAGAGGAACAGGGGCTTGCCGCAGAAGGCGGTGACTCCGGCCTCCTTGGCCTCCTCCTCGATGTCGGCCCAGTCGTAGGCCGTGAGGACGATAATGGGCACGCCCTCCCCGCATTCCTTGCGGATGCGCCGGGTGACCTCGCTGCCGTTCATGTCCGGCAGCAGCCAGTCGATGATGTAAACGGAGTAGTTGTCCCGCCGCATGACGGACTGGCGGGTGCGCAGCACCGCCTCCTTGCCGGAGAGGGTCCATTCCGCCCGCATGCCGATTTGCTGGAGCATGCAGGAGACGCTGTCGCAGGTGTTGAAGTCGTCGTCCACCACCAGGGCGCGGCAGCCGGAGAGCTCCGGGATGGTGGTGGGCTGCTTCTCGTCGGAGCAGAGACGGAAGGTGAGGTCCACGGAGAATTCCGTCCCTACGCCCTGGCGGCTCTTGACGTGGATGGAGCCGTTCATCATCTCCACGATGTTCCGGGTAATGGCCATGCCCAGGCCGGTGCCTTGGATGCCGCTGGTGGTGGAGTTCCGCTCCCGCTCAAAGGGCTCGAAGATGTGGGCGACGAACTCCTCGCTCATGCCAATGCCGGTGTCCCGGACGCTGAACTCATAGGCGGCGTGGCCCGCCGGGGCAGAGGGCTTCTCCGTTACCCGGATGCTGACGATGCCCCCGGCGGGGGTGTACTTGATGGAGTTGCCCAGCAGGTTCAAGAGGATCTGGTTCAGCCGCAGCCGATCGCAGAGGATGTCCTCGTGAATCACGTCCACGGCGTCCATGTAAAGCTCCAGCTGCTTGGCGTGGACGTCCGCCTGGACGATGCTCCGCAGGCCGTGGAGAATGTCCGGCAGGGAGCAGGGCTTTTCGTCCAGGTACATCTTGCCGCTTTCGATGCGGCTCATATCCAGCACGTCGTTGATGAGGCTGAGGAGGTGGTTGCCGGAGGTCATGATTTTTTTCAGGTACTCCTCCACCTGTTCCCGGTTGTCAATGTGGGTGCTGGCCAGGGCTGTGAAGCCTATAATGGCGTTCATGGGGGTGCGGATGTCGTGGGACATGTTGGAGAGGAAGACGCTTTTTGCCTTGCTGGCCCGGTTGGCCTGGGCCAGGGCGTCCTCCAGCAGACTCTTCTTCTCCATCTCGGACCGGGTCTCCTCGTCCACGCTGCGGAAGCCGACGACCACGCCCCGGCTGGTCACCCAGTCCCCGATGGGCACGGCCTTCATCTGGAAATAGCGGACCTCGCCGCCGCAGACGGTCCGGTAGTTGAGATAGTATATGCCGCGGTCCTGAAGCTCCCGGGCCAGAGCGTCCCCGGTGAAGATCCGGCGGATCAGGTCCCGGTCGTCCACGTAAACGCAGGTCTGGATGTAGTTCTCCATGGACTCCTCCATGGGGAGCTCTCCCTGAAAAAGGCGGTCCAAAATGCCGTAGGGGCAGGCGTGGGTCCGCAGGGCGCTGCCTCTGCGGGTATCCAGATCGAAATAGCACACCAGGTTATAGTCCGTGCTGAGAGCCTGCACCAGCTCCTGGTGGCGGCGCTCCTTGCGGAGCTGCTCCTCCTGCTCCTTTTGCTTCTGGGCGGTGCAGTCCAGGAGGTAGCGCTGGTAGACCAGCTCGCCGCCCTCCTCAATGAGCTTCACATTGCCCATGATATGGAGGATGCTCCCGTTGTCGTGCCGGATCCGGTATTCCACGCTGACGCTGTCCCCCGGCGTTTTCAGGGACGTGATGCAGGAGCGCAGCATCTCCCGGTCCTCCTCCATCACGGAAGTGGCGATGAAATCAAAACCGTCCTGAACCATTTCCTCCTGGGATTGATACCCCAGAATCTCCAGGGCGGCCCGGTTGATACTGATGACCCGAGACCCGTCCAGGCTGCTGCACAGCACGCCGCAGTCCATGGTGGTGAACAGGGTCTCCAGAGTCTGGTTCTCCCGGCGGAGCTCCTCCTCATAGGCCCGTTCCCGGGTCACGTCGATGCCGACGCCCACGGTGCCCATGACGCTGCCGTCCAAATCGTACAGGGGGGACTTGTAGGTGGTCAGCAGCCGGGTGCCCTCGCCGGTCTGAACGGATTCCTCCGCCACGCTGGTCTTTTTTGTCTCCATGACGATCCGCTCGGACTCGATGCAGCCGGGGTCGTCAAACTCCACGTCCCAAATGTAGGCGTGCCGCCGGCCCTGGACCTGCTCCTTGGTTTTGTTCACGGTTTGGCAAAAGCTGTCGTTTACCTTCTCGTGGACGCCGTCCTTGGTTTTGTACCAGACCAGATTGGGCACGCTGTTTATGGCGGCCTCCAGGTACTGCCGCGCCTCCCAGAGGTCCTTCTCCTGCCGGAAGGTCCGCTGCCACTTCTGGAAGCGGAAAAGGAGCTCCTCCCCGCTCATGGGCAGAGTCCACACGTCGATCAGGGCGGGGAGCAGGCCCGTCAGGTCCGTCTCCCGGTCCGCCAGGACGATAAGCTCTCCGCTGCCCGCCGAAAGATCCCGGACGGCCTGGGCGGCGTCCAGCCCCGTAAGGTCGGCAAAGATCGCGCCGGCCTGAGCGGCCAGGGCGGAGTCCGGCTCTTCGCTCTCCAGGAAGGTGTGGGTGAAGTGGTCCAGGGGAGCGGCGTCCCGCAGGGGGGCGAAGAGCTCCCGCCGGCGTCCGACGCAGTAGAGCCGCAGATGACAATGATACATAGGTGTTCTCCTTCATATCGTCCCATATGGCTGGGTGTAAAGGGCGGGTTTTCACAGGGGGGAGGGGAGTCGCCCCGCCGAATTCTTCTCAATCCTATATTTTAACTGCAAAAGGACTCTATGTCAACCGTTGAGAGGGGTTTCTGAGGGAAAAGAAACAGGCGCGCGGCCCCGAAAGCCGCGCGCCTGAACCGCTGTGACCTCACACGCTGAAATTCAGCTGGCTGTAATAGCCGTCATAGACCCGAGAGATGGGCTTGTCCGCCACGGCGGGCCGTTCCGGCCCATAGAGCAGCCGTCCGATTTTGTACCCCACGCCGTTGATGCACACGGACTCCCCGGCGGTGTGGCCGCCGAATTTTGTCATCCAGGCCAGCGCCTCACCCACGGTGCAGCCCTGCCGCAGGCGGCCCTGCTCGTCCCAAAGCGGATCGTAACCCAATTCCATATCTGCGATATCCTCCTATCGTTCTAAAAAAGCAACCGCTAGATATTGTAGTCCATCCCACGGGCAAAAGCAATGACGGGAGTGGAGAAAAAAGGAAGTGATATTCGTGAAAATCATGGCTTGACAAAGGGGAAGCCAGGGCTGGTGGGGGTTTCGCGGTGGGGGATGCTGCGGCAGGAATGGACAATAGATAATGGATAATGGACAATGAATAAGGTGTGGGGGGACAGGTTCCGTTTTCTGGAAGCAAGGCAGTCCCGGAAGAGCGGGCCGCCGGGGGCGGCGGCCCCTACGGAATGTTCTGCCGATAGGAGCAGAAGGGTGGGGGA
>CAJUJW010000033.1 GCA_910586735.1 uncultured Oscillibacter sp.
ACAACCACCCCACGGAGATTGAGCCCTTCGGCGGCGCGGCCACCTGCATCGGCGGCTGCATCCGGGACCCCCTGTCCGGCCGGGCCTACGTTCACCAGGCCATGCGCCTCACCGGCTGCGGCGACCCCAGGACGCCCCTGGAAAAGACTCTGCCCGGCAAGCTGCCCCAGCGGAAGCTCTGCCAGACGGCGGCGGCGGGCTACTCCTCCTACGGCAACCAGATCGGCCTGGCCACCGGCCACGTGGCGGAGGTCTACCACCCCGGCTACGTGGCCAAGCACCTGGAGGTGGGCGCGGTGGTGGGCGCGGCCCCGGCGGAGAATGTCCGCCGGGAGCGTCCCGCCCCCGGCGACGTGGTCATCCTCCTGGGAGGCCGCACGGGCCGGGACGGCATCGGCGGGGCCACGGGCTCCAGCAAGAGCCACAATGCCAAATCCCTTCAAACCATGGCCTCCGAGGTCCAGAAGGGCAACGCCCCGGAGGAGCGGAAGCTTCAGCGCCTCTTCCGGGACGGGGAGGTCACCCGCCTCATCAAGCGCTGCAACGACTTCGGCGCGGGGGGCGTCTCCGTGGCTATCGGCGAGCTGGCGGACGGCCTGACCATCGACCTGGACGCCGTGCGGAAGAAATACGACGGCCTGGACGGCACGGAGCTTGCCATCTCCGAGAGCCAGGAGCGCATGGCGGTGGTGGTGTCCCCCGAGGATGCGGAAGCCTTCATTGCCGCCGCCAGGGCGGAAAACCTGGAGGCTTACCAGGTAGCCGTGGTGACGGCGGAGCCCCGCATGGTCATGCACTGGCAAGGGGAAACCATTGTCAGCCTGAGCCGGGAGTTCCTGAACTCCAACGGCGCGGTGAAGCACGCCAAGGTCTCCGTCCCGGAAATTCAGCGCCATCTGCTCACCGGCGATCCAGGAAGCCTCCGGGAAACGGCCTCCAGCCTGCAATGCGCCTCCCGCCGGGGGCTGGTGGAGCGGTTCGACTCCACCATCGGCGCGGGCAGCGTCACCATGCCCTTCGGCGGGAAAACCCAGCGCACCCCCGCCCAGTCCATGGCCGCGCTCCTGCCGGTACTGCCGGGCCAGGAGACGGAACAGGCCAGCGTCATGGCCTGGGGCTTCGACCCGGAGATCATGAGCGAGGACCCCTACATGGGGGCCTATAGCAGCGTGGCGATCTCCCTGGCCAAGCTGGCTGCCTCCGGCGCGGACTACAAGGCCGCCTACCTGACCTTACAGGAATACTTTGAAAAACTGCGGACGGACCCGGCCCGCTGGGGCAAGCCCTTTATGGCCCTCCTGGGGGCCATGGAGGCCCAGATGGACTTCGGCGCGGCGGCCATCGGCGGCAAGGACTCCATGTCCGGCTCCTTCCTGGACCTGGACGTTCCCCCCACGCTGATTTCCTTTGCTATCGCCCCCATTCAGGCGGGAGAGGTGATTACCCCGGAGTTCAAAGAGGCAGGACACCCGGTGTACTGCTTTGACGGCGGCAACGCGGAAAACCTGAAAGCCGCCTGGGCGGCATTCCATGAACTGGGCCACAGCGGCAAGGTAACCGCCGCCTGGGCCGTGGAGCACAGCATGGCGGAGGCGGTCATGAATATGTCCTTCGGCAACCGGATCGGTTTTGCCGCCGACGCCGCCGTCCCCCACCGCTGGTACGGCCTGAACCGGGGGACCATCGTGGCGGAGCTGGCGGAGGAGATCGACCTCCCCTGCGCCAAGCGCATCGGCGTCACCACAGCCGAACCGGTAATTTCCATCGGCGAGGACTCCGCCCCCATTGACGAACTCCTGTCCCTGAACGAGTCCGTCCTGGCCGACGTGTACCCCACCCAGGCCCCCGCCCCCGGCGAGGCCCCGGTCCTGGACTGCCCGGCCTTCACCCGCCCGGCCCCCAAGGCGGGCGCGGCGAAACCCAGGGTCCTGATTCCCGTCTTCCCAGGCACCAACTGCGAATACGACAGCGCCCGGGCCGCCCAGAGGGCGGGCCTGGAGACGGAGATTTTCGTCATCAACAACCAGTCCGCCCAGGGCGTGGCGGACTCCGCCGCCGCCTTTGCCCGGAAGCTCCGGGAGAGCCAGATTCTCTTCCTCCCCGGCGGCTTCTCCGGCGGCGACGAGCCCGACGGCTCCGGCAAGTTCATCACGGCCTTTCTCCGGGGTCCGGAAACCTCCGAGGCGGTGATGGATCTGCTGAAAAACCGGGACGGCCTGGCTCTTGGCATCTGCAACGGCTTCCAGGCCCTGGTGAAGCTGGGGCTGGTCCCCTGCGGCGAGATTGTGGACTGCGGCGAGGACAGCCCCACCCTGAGCTTCAACGTTATCGGGCGGCACCAGTCCAAAATCGTCAGCACCCGCATCGTCTCCAACAAGTCCCCCTGGCTGGCCCGTGTGAAGCCCGGCGAGGTCTACGCCGTGCCCATTTCCCACGGCGAGGGCCGCTTCCTCTGTCCGCCGGACCTGCTGAAACAGCTGGCGGAGGGCGGCCAGATCGCCACCCAGTACGCGGACCTCTCGGGCCTGCCCACCATGAACCCGGATTTCAACCCCAACGGTTCCGCCTGGGCCGTGGAGGGCATCACGTCTCCCGACGGGCGGGTCTTCGGCAAAATGGGCCACGCAGAGCGGATCGGCCCCGGCCTCTATCGGAACGTCCCCGGCGACTACGACCTCCATCTCTTCGAGGCCGCGAAAGATTATTTCAGCCTCTGAAACAGGGCTTGACAAACGTCCCCGCGTCGTGTATACTGCCTAAAATTTATAGAAATGAGGTGTCGTCCCATGGCTTACTTTTTCTCCGAGCCCTCCCGCACATTCAGCGAATATCTGCTGGTCCCCGGCTACTCCTCCGCCGAGTGCGTCCCCGCCAACGTAACCCTAAAAACCCCGGTGGTGAAGTTCAAACGCGGCGAGGAGTGCCCCCTGACCATGAACGTGCCCATGGTCTCCGCCGTCATGCAGGCGGTCTCCGGCGAGCAGATGGGCATCGGCCTTGCCAAGGAGGGCGGCATCGCCTTCATCTTCGTCTCCCAGCCCATCGACCAGCAGGCCGACATGGTCCGCCGGGTGAAGAACTACAAGGCGGGCTTTGTCACCAGCGATTCCAATCTGCGGATCGGGGACACCCTGGCGGACGTGCTGGCCCTGAAAGAGCGCTCCGGCCACTCCACCATGGCCGTCACCGACGACGGCACCGGCACGGGCAGGCTTTTAGGCCTCGTCACCAGCCGGGACTACCGGGTCAGCCGCCTGGACCCCGCCACCCCCGTCACGGACTTCATGACCCCCTTCGACAAGCTGATCTACGCCCCGGAGGGCACCAGCCTCAAGGAGGCCAACGACATCATCTGGGACCGGAAGCTTAACGCCCTGCCCATCGTCTCTCCGGACGGGCATCTGGTCAGCTTCGTCTTCCGCAAAGACTACGACTCCCACAAGGGCAACCCCCTGGAGCTGCTGGACGGCCAGAAGCGCTATGTGGTGGGCGCGGGCATCAACACCCGGGACTACGCGGAGCGGGTCCCCGCCCTGGTGGACGCCGGGGTGGACGTGCTGGTCATCGATTCCTCCGAGGGCTACTCCGAGTGGCAGCTTCGCACCCTGCAATGGATTCGGGAGCGCTACGGCGACACGGTAAAAGTGGGCGCGGGCAACGTGGTGGACGGCGAGGGCTTCCGCTTCCTGGCGGACGCCGGGGCGGACTTCGTGAAAATCGGCATCGGCGGCGGCTCCATCTGCATCACCCGGGAGACCAAGGGCATCGGCCGGGGCCAGGCCACGGCGGTCATCGACGTGGCGGCGGCGCGGGACAGGCATTTTGAGGAAACCGGCGTTTACGTCCCCATCTGCGCCGACGGCGGCATCGTCCAGGACTACCACATCACCCTGGCCCTGGCCATGGGCGCGGACTTCTGCATGCTGGGCCGGTACTTCTCCCGGTTCGACGAGAGCCCCACCAGCAAAATCCTCATTGGCGGCAGCTATATGAAGGAGTACTGGGGCGAGGGCAGCGCCCGGGCCCGGAACTGGCAGCGCTACGACCTGGGCGGCGCGGCGAAGCTCTCCTTTGAGGAGGGCGTGGACTCCTACGTCCCCTACGCCGGAGCCCTGGCGGACGGCATGGCCACCACCCTGGCAAAGATCCGCTCCACCATGTGCAACTGCGGCGCGCTGACCATCCCAGAGCTCCGGGACAAGGCCAAGCTGACCCTGGTGAGCTCCGTCTCCATCGTGGAGGGCGGGGCCCACGACGTGCTCTTGAAAGACTCCGCCGGGGCCGTGGGAAGGAACTAAAAAAGCCCCCTGCCGCTGGGGAAAATCCCTTAAGAAAGTTAACGCCCGCTGAAAAGTAGTTGCTTTTCGGCGGGTGTTTTTTTATAATGAACTCACTGACAAACCAGACCATGCAATTATGGAGGCCGCCATGAGACTGTTGTTTGAAATGGACGAAAAGAACTACGATAAATGTACCCATTCGTTTGTTCGCAACTCTGCCAGAAGCATTATTATCAAAGGCAAAAAGGTAGCAATGATTTATAGTGCTAAGTATGACTACTATAAATTTCCGGGCGGTGGAATTGAGGATCACGAAAATCCCGTGGACGCGATGATCCGGGAAACCCGTGAAGAATCGGGGTTAGTCGTTCTGCCCGATACCATTAAAGAATACGGATATGTGCATCGGATTCAAAGAAGCGACCAGGACGAGGCAGAATGTTTTATTCAGGATAACTATTACTATCTTTGTGAAAAAGCGGATGAGTCCGTTTCCCAAGAGCTTGACGACTATGAGGCGGAAGAAACCTATACTTTAGAGTATGTTGAGCCAGATGTTGCGATCAGGAAAAATCGCCATGTAGTACAAAGCCCATATAATCCAATCATGTTTGAACGCGAGGCCCGTGTGCTTGAATTGCTGATCGCAGAGGGGCTTTTTGAACGATGAAACAGAGATTTATCGCTCACCCCACTATAACATTTTCCCCAAAAGTGTCATGGGGGTTACATAGTATAAAAAGGGCGCGGCAAACCATTATGGTCTGCCGCGCCTTAACTTCTTTATGAGATCCTACCGTTGGCAGGGGGCTTTTCTTATTTAATCAGATTCTCTTCCAGGAGGCCCCGCCCTTCACGTCGGTGACCTCAATGCCCTGGGCTTTCAGCTCGTCCCGGATGCGGTCCGCCTCGGCAAAGTTCTTCGCCTTCTTGGCCTCATAGCGGGCCAGCACCTTGGCGTCAATCTCCGGGTCTCCCTCTCCGGTGATCACATAGTCCCCGCCGCCGGTCTGGACCGCCTGGGCCGCCTTCTCCCGGAGGGCCGCCGCCTTCTCCAGCAGGCTCATGGACAGCACCTTGTCGAACTCCCCGATGACGGCCAGCTTGGTGGCGTCGTTGGTCTTGGCTTTCAGAGCGTCGAAGACCGCCGTCACCGCCATGGAGGTATTCAGGTCGTTCCCCACCTGCTGGAGGAACTTCTCCCGGTACTCGCCGAACACCGCCTGGTCCACGTCCCCCTCGGGCTTCAGCGCCGCGACGCGGTTCAGCAGCTTCGTATAGGCCGCCGCAGCGTTGTCCAGGTTCTCCCAGGAGAACACCAGGGTCTTCCGGTAGTGGCTCTGGAGGCAGAACCAGCGGTAGGCCAGGGGGTCATACCCCTTCTCCTCCAGCAAAGAGACGGTCAAAAACTCCCCCTTGGACTTGGACATCTTCCCCGCCGGGTCGTTCAGGTGGTGGACATGGAACCACTGGGGGCACCAGGGATGGCCCAGGTAGCTTTCGGACTGGGCAATCTCGTTGGTGTGGTGGGGGAAGGCGTTGTCCACGCCGCCGCAGTGGAGGTCCAGATACTCCCCGTTGTACTTCATGGAGATGCCGGAGCACTCAATGTGCCAGCCGGGGTAGCCCACGCCCCAGGGGGAGTCCCACTTGAGGGCCTGGTCCTCAAACTTGGACTTGGTAAACCAGAGGACGAAGTCGTTTTTGTTCCGCTTGTTGGAGTCCTCCTCCACGCCCTCCCGGACGCCCACGGCCAGGTCCTCCTCGTCGTGGTCGTTGAAAATGTAGTACCGTTTCAGCTTGGAGCTGTCGAAGTACACGTTCCCCCCGGCCAGATAGGCGTAGCCGGTGTCCACCAGCCTGGAGATGATTTTGATATACTCGTCGATGCACCCCGTGGCGGGCTGGACCACGTCGGGGGTCTTGATGTTCAGCTTCCGGCAGTCGTCAAAGAAGGCGTCGGTGTAGAATTTGGCGATGTCCATGACGGACTTGTGCTCCCGCCGGGCCCCCTTGAGCATCTTGTCCTCACCGGTGTCGCCGTCGGAGGAGAGGTGGCCCACGTCGGTGATGTTCATGACCCGCTTGACGTTGTATCCCTCATAGCGCAGATACTTCTCCAGCACGTCCTCCATGATATAGCTGCGGAGGTTCCCGATGTGGGCGAAGTGGTACACCGTCGGGCCGCAGGTATACATTTCCACCCGGCCTGGGGTGTGGGTTTTGAATTCTTCTTTCTTGTGGGTCGCGGAATTGTATAGATACATGGCGTCGTTCCTCCTCATGTTTATTCGTGCAGCTCCAGGGGCAGTCCGTCCGGGTCGCGGAAAAAGGTCATACGGCTCTCCGTATAGGGGTCCCGGCGGATGGGCTCACAGGGAATCCCCCGCGCCTCCAGCGCCCGGACCGCCTCGTCAATGTCCTCCACCCGGAAGGCCAGGTGGCGCAGGCCCTGGGCCTCGGGATAGCTGGGCCGGGGCGGCGCGCCGGGGATGGCGAAGATTTCCAGCTCGCTGTCCCCGAATTGGAGGTCCAGCTTCCAGTCCCCCCGGTCCTCCCGGAAGTTCTCCCGGAGGACGGGGAAGCCCAGTTTTTCCACATAGAACTCCCGGGCCCGCTGGTAGTCCGAGACGATGACGGCCACATGGTGCATCCGCTGAAACAGCATGGGCGCTCCCCCCTCTCACGCCCGTCAGGCGGGCTGTTTTCTCTTGGGTTTCTTTTCGTTCTCCAAAGTCCGCTCCAGCGCCTCCACCCGCTTGGCCAGGCGCTCCAGCTCCTCCCGGACGGGGTCCTGGACGTTGATCTGGTCCACGTCGTCGGCGTAGTACACCGGGCAGCCGTTCACCCGGGCGATGCGGGCGGGGACGCCCACGGCGGTGCAGCCCGGCGGAACCTCGCTGAGGACCACGGCCCCGGCGGCGATGCGGGCGTTGTCCCCCACCTTGAAGGGGCCCAGGACCCGGGCGCCGGAGCCCACCATCACGTTGTCCCCCAGGGTGGGGTGCCGCTTTCCCTGGTCCTTCCCGGTGCCCCCCAGGGTCACGCCCTGGTAGAGCAGGCAGTCGTCCCCGATTTCGGCGGTCTCGCCGATGACGATGCCCATGCCGTGGTCTATGACCAGCCGGCGGCCAATCGTCGCGCCGGGGTGGATTTCAATGCCGGTCTTTTTCCGTACCCGCTGAGAAATCCAGCGGGCCAGGAAGTAGTGGCGGCGGAGGTACAGCCAGTGGGCAGCCCGGTGCCACAGCAGGGCGTGGACGCCGGGGTAGAGGAGGAAAATCTCCAGCTTGCTCCTGGCCGCCGGGTCCCGGCGCTGGTAGGCGGCCAGCAGGCCGCCGAGACGAGTCAAATACATTCCAGTTCACTCCTTGTCAGGCCGGGAGACGAAGAAAGCGCCCCCCGTACCGAAGTACGAGAGGCGACGAATCGCGGTTCCACTCTCATTTATCACTCAAGGGGCCCTTGACGGGGGCCGGGCGGAGGGATTCACCCTCCCGCTCACGGACGCACTTCACAGTTCCCTCCGCAGGCGCGCTTGCAGCCGGTGACGCGCCCTCTCTGCTCTTCGGGGTGACTGGTACTCTTTCCGATCATCGCGGTATTCACTTGACTCTTCCAGTATATTAGCAAGATTTGTCCGGCGTGTCAAGGCGTATCCGGTGAAATTCTCTCCGGGTTATTACTCTTCACCTTTCAGCTGGTAGCCCAGTTCCTGGACTCTCTGACGGATCTGCTCCTGGCGGACGCCGGTGGAGTCGTAGTCCACCGCCACGCAGCCCCGGTCGCTGAGGCTGACGGAGGTGACGCCGGGCAGCATGTCCAGCCCCTGCTTCAGCAGCTTTTCATCGTGCTTGTCCCCGGCGTTCTCCAGGGAAAAATAGGTGCTCAAATGGGCCATGGGAATCTCTCCTTTCGGCAGTAGCTTTCCCAGGCCGGGGCGTTTCATTCCCGGAGGTTCTCAGCCCTTCTCCTCCGGTTTTTTGTCAGATTTTTTCTCCGGCTTTTTCTCCAGCCGGGAGGCCAGCTCGTTCAGCCCCGTCCCCGTCTGGTCCAGGGCCCGGGGAAGCTGGCTCAGGGTCACCTCGATTTTCCGAAGCTCGCTGTTCACGTGCCCGGCGGTGGACTCGAAGTCGCTCATCAGCCGCAGGTACTGGCTGCGGAACGCCTCCAGCGTCCGGCGGGTCTGGACGGCGGCCTCCTCCTCCAGGTCCTCGGCCCGGTTCCGGGCCTCGCACTCGATGGCCCCCAGGCGCTCCCGGAAGCGGGCGTAGCTCTCGGCGTCGGGCCGGAGGGCGTCCCGCTCGGCGGTGATCCGGGCCACGTCCTGCTCCAGGGCCCGCAGGGGCTCCAGATCCGCCCGGGCGGCAGCCTCCGTCTCCAGCTTCTCCTGGAGCCGGTCCCGCTGGGCCGTCAGCTCCTTTATCTGTCCGCGGAGCGCCTCCAGTTCCGCCTCCCGCTCCCCGGCCTCTTTGCGCAGGGCCTCGTTCTCCGCCTCCAGCGCCTGCTGGGCGGCGGCGGCCTTCTCCGAGGACTGCTCCAGATAGCGGACCACGTCCTGCTTGTCAAACCCGCCGAAGGCCACGCTCTTAAAAGAATAATTCTCCATACGGCTACCGTTCCCTCTCAAAAGTTTCCCTTTGATTCTACCACAGGCGGCGGCGTTTTACAAGTAGTATCCTTTTTCTTCCTGTTCCGGCACTCCTCCCGGTACTGGCTGGGGGTCCGGCCCTTCAGCGCCCGGAAGGTCCTGGCGAAATAGCCCATCTCCTGAAAGCCGCAGGCCGCGCCAATGTCCGCGATCTTCCAATCCGTGGCCTCCAGCAGCTCCGCCGCCCGCTGCACCCGGAGCTGCCGGACATACTGAATCGGCGAGGTCCCGATCATGGACCGGAAGCACCGGAGGCACTCGCTCTCACTGACGGCGGCACTTTGGGCAATCCGGGCCGCCGTCAGCGCCTCGCCGAGGTGTTCCTCTATGTATCGAAGCATGGTTTTAATCCGCTCCCCATCCCGGAGGACTTTCTCTGAGGGGGCCTTCCGCGCCGCCGGGCTGTGGGCGGAGAGGAGGAAAATCAGCCAGGAGAGGCGGTCCCGCGCCATAAACTCAAAGCCGGGGGGCTCCTCCACGCAGACCCGCCAGGCCGACTCCAGGGCCTCCAGAGCCTCCGCCTGCCAGGGGACCTCCCCCGAAAGCCAGACCCGCCGTCCGCCGCCGGACAGCAGGGGCTGGAGATAGCCCTGCCAGAAAATGCTCTCCACGCTTCCGCCCACCAGCCGGGGGTGGAACACTATGGAGAGGAAAAGCACCGGCTCCTCCCCCTCCCAATGGACGTGGTGCAGGGCCCCGGCGGTGATAAAGCAGCCCTCTCCCGCCTCCAGCGTCCGGCTCTCCCCCTCCACGGAGACGGTCAGGAGGCCCTCCCGCACCAGGATGGCCTCCAGTTCATCGTGCCAGTGCCAGGGAACCATGTTCACCGTCTCCGGACCGTGGCGGTAGCAGGCGGCGGGAAACAGCGCCGTCCCGTGCTCCACCAGCTCCCGGCCCCGGGCGTCGGCGGAGGAACCGCAGAGGCTCGTTTTCATACTTCCCTCCATTCTGACGGTTTTGTACGAGAAATATGGCTGGTTCTTTCTACCGCCCTGGGATTTTTGATGGTATTATCATAGCACAGGGCGGCGAGAACCACAAGAGGTCAAATGGATTATAATAAGGAGGCCGACAATGTTTCAGATTATGATGCTTCCCGACGCGGATAATTTCCTGAAGGTGGTAGAGGGCAGCTATGGGCAGGTGCTGCTCCACCTGCCGGACGATACCCGGTGCGACCTGAAGCGGGACCACACCGCCCGCCAGATGCTCCGGGTCATGCGTCCCACCCAGGAGGGGTTTTGCGTCAGCCTCTCCGACGCCCGGGACGTGCCCGCCTTTCTCGATTATATGATCGGCTCCGCTCGGAGGAGGATCTGAGGAAAGCCGCGCCCCTCTCAGGGCGCGGCTTTTCCCTTTTCTCCCTGCGGCAGGGATGCGCGTTATTCAAAAGGTCTGGAGAAACGGGCCGCCGAGGGCGGCGGCCCCTACGGGGGCGGCCGGCAGGGGAATAATGGATAATGGACAATGGATAATGTGTGTAGGGGGACAGAGGCTCTGTTCTACCAGTAGCAGGGTGGGGCCTGGAGAAATGGCCAGCAGAGGGCTGCTGGCCCCACAAGGAGGTTTTTTCCCCGCAACCGCCAGGTGAGCGGCAGCGAAAAGAGGAGAGAGTCAATTCGACGGCCACCAAAACCCCCGCTCGCACCACGCCGCGGGCTGGAGACATGCGTATCAACAGTCGGTACTACTTGCGCGCCCCCGTTTTCTCTCTTCCACCGTGGACGGCGCATTCGCTCTTTTCGCAAAAGAGGGGCCCCCGCAAAATCGTAGATTTTGCGGGGAGAGGAGGAAGGAATGGAGCGGGCGCAGTCCTCGCCGCCAGGCGGGGACGGAGCAGAGCGGAATTTCTTCCGACGAAATGGGGGGTGCAGTGAACCAGTCATCGCTGGTTGCCATGCCGCCCCGCCCGAAGGGCGAGTATAACCCCCCGGCCCGTTGACAATCAGGACCCCAGATGATAATATGAATTGGTATATGCGGTCCGGCGGACAGGCCGCCGGGAACAACGAAAGAATAGGAGAGCGGTATGGCAACGAAATATGTATTCGTCACCGGCGGCGTGGTCTCCGGCCTGGGCAAGGGCATCTGCGCGGCGTCCCTGGGGCGGCTCTTGAAGCAGCGGGGCGTCCGGGTGCGAAACCAGAAGTTCGACCCCTACATCAACGTGGACCCCGGCACCATGAGCCCCTATCAGCACGGGGAGGTCTTCGTCACCGAGGACGGCGCCGAGACCGACCTGGACCTGGGCCACTACGAGCGCTTCGTGGACGAGGATTTGTCCGGCAACAGCTCCATCTCCTCCGGCAAGATCTATTGGTCCGTCCTGAACCGGGAACGCCGGGGGGACTACCTGGGGGCCACCGTCCAGATCATCCCCCATATCACCAACGAAATCAAAAGCCGGGTCTACGCCATGGCCGGGGAAAACGTGGACGTGGTCATCTGCGAAATCGGCGGCACCGTGGGCGACATCGAGTCCCAGCCCTTCCTGGAGGCCATCCGCCAGGTCCGGGCCGAGCGGCCCCAGGGGGACGTGCTCTTCATCCATGTGCCCCTCATTGTCGAGGTTCCCGGCTCCGGGGAACTGAAATCCAAGCCCACCCAGCACTCCGTCAAGGAGCTCCTGGGCCTGGGCATCCAGCCGGACATTCTGGTCTGCCGATGCGACACCCCCATCACCGCCGACATCCGGCGGAAGATCGCCCTGTTCTGCAACGTGGAGCCGGACTGCGTGATTCAAAACGCCACCGCCGAGACCCTTTACGAGGTCCCCCTGCTCATGGCCAAGGAGGGCCTGGACGAGGTGGTCTGCCGGAAGCTGGGCCTCATCACCCACCAGCCGGACCTGCGGGAGTGGACCGCCATGGTCCAGCGGGAGAAGAACGCCGCCAGGCGGGTGGAAATCGCCCTGGTTGGCAAGTACGTCCAGCTTCACGACGCCTACCTCTCCGTGGTGGAGTCCCTGAACCACGCGGGCACCGCCAACGACGTGGTGGTGGATATCCGCTGGATGAACTCCGAAACCCTGACGGAGAAGAACATCCAGGAGGAGCTGGGGGGCTGCGCGGGCATCATCGTCCCCGGCGGCTTCGGCGACCGGGGCATTGAGGGCATGATTCAGGCCGTGCGCTACGCCCGGGAGAACAAGATCCCCTACTTCGGCGTGTGCCTGGGGATGCAGATGGCCGTCATTGAGTTCGCCCGGAACGTCCTGGGCTACGCCGACGCCCACTCCTCCGAGTTCTCCGAGACCACACAGCACCCGGTCATCGCCCTGATGCCGGACCAGGTGAACATCACCGACAAGGGGGGCACCATGCGCCTGGGCCGCTACCCCTGCGAGTTGAAAGAGGGCACGGAGAGCCGCCGGCTCTACGGCGCGGCGGAAATCTCCGAGCGCCACCGCCACCGCTTTGAGTTCAACAACGACTACCGGGCCGAGATGGAGGCCCATGGCATGGTCCTGGCGGGCCTGTCCCCCAGCGGCCACCTGGTGGAAATCGTGGAGCTGCCGGACCACCCCTGGTTCGTGGGCGTTCAGTTCCACCCCGAGTTCAAGAGCCGCCCCGACCGGCCCCATCCGCTGTTCTATGGGTTCGTGAAGGCCTCGGCCAAAACGGCGGAAGAATAAAAAACAGGAGCTCCGGTTTCCCGGAGCTCCTACGGTTCCAACAATTCCTCCACCGTGACCCCTAACGCTTGGGCCAGGGCTTTCAGCTCGATGTCCGTCACAAAGCGCTGTCCGCTCTCAATGCGCTGGACCGCGTTTTTGTCCACGTCCAGACCCCCGAGTTGGAGCAGGTCCGCCAGGCCCCGCTGGGACAACTTCGGGACCTTGGCTGTACGCAGGGCGGCTACTTGTACGCCGCAGAGATTATTTTTCCCGTCTGGGGCCCGATTCTTGTACATAAAATCATCCTTGACATTTAGTGATTGTCATTGAAACCATTTTATGGTATCCTGTAAGGACAGTTGACATTCACTAAAGGTCAATTTAGGAGGTTTTTATGAAAGAAAGCGCACATGATGATCTGCTGATTTACTCCCTCGGCATGCTGATGCTGGAACATATCAAGGAGGATGAGCTCCTGAGAGAGGCCATCGCGGCGGCTGAGACCGCGGCGATCAAGACCCTGGAGGAGATCAAGGGTGCCCTGGACGACAAGACCTTGGACGACCCGGAATGCTTCCGGCGGATTGAGGCCATTCTAACCATGTTTGAGGACAACGGAACCGGCGCTCACCGCCACGATTTCTAGCACCGAAACTAGTAAGAAAGGGATACCATGAACCATTACGCAGCCATCACCGCCGCCTTAGAGGCGGCAAATCTGGACGCCGTCCTCCTCACCGGGGAGGCCAACCGCTTCTACGCCTCCGGCTTCTTCACCCCCGGCGGCGACGCCACGGCCCTTGTGACAAAAAAGGGCGCGGTGTTTTTCACCGACGCCCGCTACACGGAAGCCGCCGCCCGCCATCTGGACGGGGCGGAACTCCGGGAGGTGAAGCCCGGAAAGGGCCTCCTGGACCAGCTCAAGGAGCTGGTGTTTTTAAAGGGCGTCCGCCGCCTGGGCTTCGAGGACGCCGCCATGTCCGTCCAGTCCTTCCGGCGGCTGGAAAAAGCCCTGGACGAGGAGGGCCACCCCCCCTGCGAGCTGGTTCCCGCCTCGGAACCCATTATGAAGCTCCGGCAGACCAAGGACGCGGCGGAGCTCCAAGCCATGGAAGCCGCCCAGGGCATTGCCGAGCGGGCCCTGGAGGACATTTTGAAGGAAATCCGCCCCGGCGTGACGGAAAAGGAAATCGCCGCCCGGCTTCAGTATCTGATGCTGCACTACGGCGCGTCGGACATGTCCTTTGACCCCATTGTGGTCTCCGGGCCCAACGGGAGTCTGCCCCACGGCGTGCCCTCGGAAAAGGAGATTCAGGCCGGGGAGTTCGTCACCATGGACTTCGGCTGTATTTACCAGGGCTACTGTTCCGACATGACCCGCACCGTGGCGGTGGGGTCCGTGACGGAGGAGATGGAGCGGGTCTATAAAACCGTCCTCTCCGCCCAGGAGGCGGGCATCGCCGCCGCGAAGGCCGGGGTCCCCGGCAAGGCGGTGGACGCCGCCGCCAGAGAGGTCATCCAAGCGGCGGGCTATGGGCAGTATTTCACCCACAGCTTCGGCCACGGGGTGGGCGTGGAAATCCACGAGGCCCCCAACGCCTCCGCCGTCAACGAGACGCCCCTGCCCGCCGGGGCCGTCATCTCGGCGGAACCGGGAATCTACATTCCCGGCAGGCTGGGTGTCCGCATAGAGGACGTGATTTTCATCACCCCGGAGGGCCGCCGGAATCTGACCAGGGCCACCAAGGAACTGATTGTGCTGTAATAAGGAGGTATCCCCCCATGCCCACGATGCTTATGCTCTGGTATCCCAAGTGCTCCACCTGCCAGAAGGCGAAGAAATGGCTGGACGACAAGGGCCTGGAGTTCCAGCTCCGGGACATCAAGCTGGAAAGGCCCACGGTGGACGAGCTCCACCAGTGGTGGACCGCCAGCGGCCTGCCCCTGAAGCGCTTTTTCAACACCAGCGGCCTCCAGTACAAGGCCCTGGGGCTGAAGGACAAGCTCCCCGCCATGGACGAGGTGGAGCAGCTGGCCCTCCTGGCCACCGACGGCATGCTGGTGAAGCGGCCCATCCTGGTGGGGGACGGCTTTGTCCTCACCGGCTTCAAGCCCCAGGAGTGGGAGGAGAAGCTGGGATGATCGCCCGCTTTGACTTCGCCCCCCTGGACGGCATTACGAAACGGGTCTTCCGCCGGGTGTGGCACGCGCACTTCGGCGGGGCGGACCGCTATTTCGTCCCCTTCATCTCCCCCACGGACCAGCATGTCATCACCCCCCGTGACCGCCGGGAGCTGGAAAACCCGGAAGGGCTCCCCCAGGTTCCCCAGGTGATGGCGAAACAGGCGGCGGACTTTGTCTGGGCGGCGGAGGCCCTGGCGGACATGGGCTATGAGGAGGTCAACCTGAACCTGGGCTGTCCCTCCGGCACCGTCACCGCCAAGGGGAAGGGTTCCGGCCTGCTGATGGACCCGGACCGCCTGGACCGCTTTCTGGAGGAGGTTTTTTCCGGCGCGCCTGTCCCCGTCTCCGTGAAGACCCGGCTGGGCTACAACGTCCCGGAGGAGTTCCCCCGGCTGCTGGAGATTTTCAGCCGCTACCCCATCGCCTGCCTCACCGTCCACCCCAGGGTCCGGCCGGAGAAGTACCGGGGGGCGGTGCATATGGACCAGTTCGCCCTGGCCGTGGTGGAGAGCAAAAACCCGGTGTGCTACAACGGGGACCTGACCTCCGTGGAAGGCGTCCGGGCCCTGGAGGCCCGGTTTCCGGCGCTGGATGCCGCCATGATCGGCCGGGGTGCCATCGCGGACCCGGCGCTGTTCCGGCGTCTCCGGGGCGGGCCCGCCGCCACAAAGGAGGAGCTGCAAGCCTTCACCCAGGAGCTCTACCAGGCGTACCAGGAATTCTACGCCCAAGCCGCCCCCGACGGGCAGGCCGCCCCGGCCTCCCAGCGGATGAAGGAGGTCTGGTTTTACCTGATTCACCTCTTCGACGGCGGCGAGCGCCTGGGGGGCCGGATGCGCCGCTCCCGGGGCCCCCGGGCCTATGAGGAGCTGGAGGCCCAAATCTTTCAGGAGCTGGATCTGCTGGACGCCCCCCGGGGGGAACTGGCGTGAACAGGGCGGGTCCCTTTTCCACTTGCCATTCCGCCCCGACTGTGCTACACTAAGACAAAGATACAACCATTGATCAGGAGGCCCCATCATGATGTTTGAACAAGTCGACCGTCAAAAATGCAAGTGGGAGACGGCGGAGCTGCTGCGCACCGCCGAGGTCTCCCCCAAGAGCATGACCGCTCTCTTTATGGCCTTGGCCCTGGCTTTGGGGCTGGTCTCCTCCCTGGGGGGCAGCGGCTTTGTGGGGATTTTTATCTCCATTCTGGCCACACTGCTGTCTACCGTCCTCTCGGCGGGCTTTGTGCTGTACTGCATGGCCATCCGCCGGGGCGAGCGGGCGGAGTACCTGACTCTGTTCGACGGGTTCTCCTTTGTGGGGAAGCTCATTCTGCTGGAGCTCATCACCGCTTTTTTCATCTTCCTCTGGTCCCTGCTGTTTGTCATTCCCGGCGTCATCGCCGCCTACCGGTACAGCTTCGCCCTGTTCAATCTCTACGAGAACCCCGGCATCGGCGCCATGGAGGCGCTGGACATGAGCAAGCGGCAGACCCTGGGCTACAAGTCCCAGCTCTTCATGCTGGACTTGAGCTACTTCGGCTGGATGCTCCTGGCCCGGCTTCCCTCCACCCTGCTGACCCAGCAGGTGGCCCGGGACCTCAGCGCCGAGATTCTCTATGGCATCCCCGCCCCGGATACATATTTCGGCCTGCCCCTCATGGCCCTGGACCTGATTCTGGGCCTCTGGCAGCTGGCGGTGGCCCTGTTCTACTACCCCAACTACATCTGTGTCCAGCTGGCCTACTTCGAGACTGCCAAGCGCACCTCCGGCGTGGGCCAGGGGGCCGAGCCGCCCCGGCCCGACCCCTGGGGCGGGTGGAACGCCCCCGACGGCCTGGGCTGAAATGAAAAGTGGTCCCCAGGGCTTCCGCCCCGGGGACCTGTTTTTTTTGACCCTCACAGACTGGGGAACTGCTTCCGGGCGTACCCGCTGCGCCGCAGGGCCAGGGCCAGCAGTGTGGCCGCCGCCGCGCCGAAGACCGCCTGGACCAGGTTGCTGGGGACCCCCGCCGCGCTGGCCAGGAGGCACAGCCTCAGGGACCCGCCGCCGGAGAGGGCGGCCAGCGCCCCGTCGAACAGCCAATAGCCCAGCACCATGGGCGCCTCCGCCGCCGCCGCGGAGAGAAGGAGCCCCTTCTTCCCCAGGCGGCGGTACAGCCCCGCCGCCGTCAGGGCCATGACGGCCTTGATGACCAGGGTGGCGGGGACGTAGACGGCGTAGCCCCCCAGAAGATCCGCCATAGCGGGGCCCACGCCCCCGGCTATTGCGCCGTACACCGGCCCCAGAAGCCAGGCCCCCAGGACCACCACGGCGTCCCCCAGGTTCATGTACCCCCCGGTGGGCGAGGGAACCCGCAGAACCATGGTCCCCACGCAGCCCAGGGCGGCGAACAGCCCCGTCAAGGCCAGCATCCGCGCGTCCGCCCGGCCCGTCTCCCGGTTTAAAGTCTTCTCCATCGCGCCTCACTCCCTCTTTTCTGGATATTGCCATCTTACCACCAATGTGATATGATAGAAATATTCAAAACAGGAATATTTTATAAGGTCAGAGGAGGACGCGGACATGCTGACATATGATCTGGAGGCCCGGGGCGGCCTGCCCCTCTACGAATATCTGTACCGCCGCCTCCGGGACGACATCCTCAGCGGGGCCCTGGCGGCGGGAGAGCGGCTTCCATCCAAGCGGGCCCTGGCGGAGCACCTGCGGGTGTCTGTCATCACGGTGGAGGGGGCTTACCAGCAGTTGGAGGCCGAGGGCTACATAGACGCCCGGCCCCGGCGGGGCTTTTTCGTCTCCCCGGTGGACCGGGCCCTCGCCGCCCCCGCCCCCTCGGCGGAGGTCCCGGCGGAACCGGAGGACAGGGTCTGGCGGCTGGACCTGAAAAGCGGCGGGGTGGACCCGTCCTGCTTCCCCTCGGCCCTCTGGGCCCGGCTGACCCGGCAGGTGCTCTCCGAGGGAAGCCACCTGGCCCCCGCGCCCCATCAGGGCCTCCCGGTTCTGCGGGAGGCCATCGCCGGGGACCTCCGGGACTTCAAGGGCATGACGGTCTCCCCGGAACAGATCGTGGTGGGCGCGGGGGCGGAATACCTCTACCTGCTCCTGGCCCAGCTCCTGGGCCGGGAGACCATCTTTGCCCTGGAGGACCCGGGCTACCCGAAGATTCGCCAGGTCTACGGGAAGTGGGGCGCGGCCTGCCGCCCCATCCCCCTGGACGGCCAGGGCATGGCCCTGGGGCCCCTGTACGCCTCCGGGGCCACGGCGGCCCACCTCTCCCCCGCCCACCACTACCCCACGGGCATCGTCACCCCCATCACCCGGCGGCAGGCCCTCCTCCGCTGGGCGGAGGAGGTGGACGGGGTCATCATCGAGGACGACTACGACAGCGAGTTCCGCTTCACCGGGCGGCCCATTCCCACCCTCCAGAGCATCGACCGTCGGGGGCGGGTGATCTACATGAACACCTTTTCCCAGACCATCTCCCCCTCCATCCGGGTGGGCTTCATGGTCCTGCCCCCCCGGCTGCTGGAGCGCTACCGCCGGGAGCTGGGATTCTACGCCTCCACCGTCCCCGCCCTGGACCAGCAGGTCCTGGCCCGGTTCCTCAGCGGCGGGGGAAGTCCCGCCGGAAGCTGGTATGAACAGCACCTCTCCCGGACCCGGAAGAAGTACCGCCTCCTCCGCGCGGCGGTGCTGGAGCGCTTCGCCCTCTGCCCCTTCGCCGCCTCCCTCACCGACCGGGGGGCGGGGCTCCACTTCCTGCTCCACCTGAACCGGACGGAGGACGACGAGGCCCTCCGCCAAAGGGCAGAGGGCCTGGGGGTCCGTCTTGGTTTTTTGTCGGAGTACAGCGCCGTTCCCAACCCCGCCTATGACCACACCCTGGTGGTCAGCTACGCGGGGCTGAAAGCGGAACGGCTCGATGAGGCGGAGGCGCTTTTATCCGCGGTCTTCCAGCCGGGCGAGTAACGCCCTTCCTGGGCTGTCTTCCCGCCTGTGGACCGCGGACCTCTGGCGATTTCCCCCGCCGTTACGGGGCTCAGACGGCCTGAACCGCTTTCTCGCTTCTGCGGAAGCGGACCAGCCCCGTCCGATCCAGCGCCACCATCACCACGGGGATGAAGACCAGCTGGAGGATGATGCCGGGGATGGCGGTGAGGAACGCCCCGGATACGAACATCTGCCAGGTGAAAGCCTGGCCGGACACGCCGGAGAGAACCACCCGGACCACCGCCCAGACAATCCGCCCGCCCAGCATGGCGGCAATCAGGCAGCGGTACAGGGACACTACGCACTGCCAGCGGGACCGGGCGTAGAGGAAGCCCGCCAGGAAACCGTAGGCCGCCAGCTCAAAGGCCATGGAAACGGCGGCGGGAAACATGGGGGGCGCTCCCAGGATGGCGCTGCGGAGAAGGGGCAGGAGGAAGCCCACGGCCAGGCCGTACTTCCACCCGCAGAGGAAGCCGCACAGCAGGACCGACAGGTGCAGGGGGCACAGCATGCTGCCGATCTGGGGGATGTTCCCGGTGAAGAAGGGCAGCACGTACCCGAGGGCCAGCATCATCGCGGCCAGGGACAGGGTCTGGACAGGTCTTTGGGTCTTGGTTTCGTTCATGGGAAAAACTCCTTCAGAAAAGTTTTTCCGTCTTCTGACAGTCCGCCGCCTTCCTGACGGCGGGTTGCTTCTCCTACAGTATACCACAGGGGCTTGGCTTCTGCCAAGCCCCTTTTTCAACCGAAGAACCCGGTGGTGTCCACCACCAAATCGGCGGCGGCCTCCGTTCCGCAGGCGGCGAAATACTTCTCCTCCAGCGCCCGCCACAGCTGGTTGAAGGTGGGGTAGTAGTCCCCTTCCCGCTCCTGGAGGCGGCGGGTCTGTTCCTCCCGGTCGCAGGTGAGGAAAATCTTATAGTCGTAGTGCCCCGCCAGGGACGGGTGCTGGGAGTAGGTGCCCTCCACCAGAATCAGCTCCACGTCGTCCGGGTCCACGTCAATGGGATCCCCGCACTCGTCCAGCACCGGGGCGCCGGGGAGAAAGGGCCCGTAGGTCATCGGTTCCCCGGCGCGGACGGGAATCAGGATTTCCCTTTGAAGCCGCTCCAGGTCCATATTCCCGGCGGGGACCTCCATCCAGTCCGGGGCCCGCTCCTCCCAGGGGAGGTAGAGATCGTCCATGTGGGCCACGTGCTTCGTCCCGGGAATCAGCTGCTCCACGACCCGGGAAAATCCCGTCTTCCCGCTGCCGCACCGGCCGTCCACTGCCACCACATAGGGCCGGACGCCGTGCCGCCGCAGATAGGCGCTGGGGCGCTCCTCCGACAGCTTGTCCCCCGGCCGGGGCAGCCGCAGATACGCGGCGTAATGCTCCCTGGTCAGCCGGTCGATGGGGACCAGGGCCGGGAGGAACCCGGCGTAGTCCCGCCGCAGAACCCGGTAGTGGGGGTTGTAGGCGGCTCGGAAGGTCTCGCTGTGCCGAACAGGCGGGCAGCCCTCCCGCCGCCAGCCCTCCAGGTATTCCCCCATGCCGGGAACGGGCAGAGCGGCCAGGACCTCCAGCTTTTGGGCCAGTCCCGCCTCCGTGCCCTCCGCGGTGGCCATGGTCTGCGCGAACATCCGCCCGATCAGGGGCAGCTCCGACAGGGTGGACAGGGCCTGGGTGATATGAAAGCGGCACAGGCCGTTTCCGACGTCCTCCGGGGGCAGGGGGGCCACCCCCGACTCTTTCCGCTCGGCCATAAGGGCCGCCAGGACCTTGTCCGGGCTCTGGACCATGTGGGCGGGGCCGAACTCGCTCTGATAGGCCAGCTTGGCGAAGTCCTGGGGCTCCATCAGCGGATAGCGGGCCCGGTGCTCCTCCGCGATTTCCAGAAAGTCCCGGCTCACAGGCCCAGCTCCCTGGCCGCCAGGTCCGCCGCCCGGCGGAGGTACTCCTCCAGGCGGCACTCCTCCGTTCCGGCCATGTACACGCCGCAGGAGGCGGAGGGAATCAAAATCTTCACCGCCCCGGACCCGGAGACGGCGGCGGCCATGGCGGGGGACACCTCTCCCAGGATACCGTTGGCCAGAATCACGCCCACAGGGCCCAGAATCAGGTCCGCCCGGGCGGCGTTGTAAATCACGGCGTTCTCCCCCGTGGCCCCCTCAGGGGCCCCGGCCCGCAGCATGGCGGTGGTGGCCGCCACGTTGGTGCCCACGCAGAGGAGGCGGCAGTCCTCGGGGAGGCGGGGCCCCAGGAGCTTCACCAGCTGGCTGCCCACGCCGCCCCCCTGGCCGTCCAGAATCAAAACCGTGCGCATGTCCTCACCTCCCGAAGAGTTCCGCCGCCCTGGCCATGTTCTCCATAATGGGCACGGCGAAGGGGCAGCGGGTCTCGCAGGCCCCGCACCGGACGCACTCCCCCGCCCCGTGGGGCAGGGCGGCGTAGTGTTCCCGCACGGTCTCGGGCACCGCCCCCTGGGCCAGGGAGAGGTTCAGAAACTTGGTCACGTCCGCCACGGAGATGCCCTTGGGGCAGGGGGCGCAGTGGCCGCAGTACATGCAGTGTCCCTTCCAGCTGATTTTGGGCAGGGCCGCCAGGGCGGCGGCGTAGTCCCGTTCCGCCTCGGAAGCCTCCTCAAAGGCGATGCTCTTCTTTAAGTCCTCCAGACTCCGGGCCCCGGACATGACGCACCCTACGCCGGGCCGGTCCAGGGCGTACTGGAGGCACTGGAAGGCCGTCAAAGCCTTCCCCGCCGGGGAGAGCTTGTCGCTGAGCAGGTCCCCGCCGCCGAAGGCCTTCATGACGGTGACGCCCACGCCCAGGCGCTGGCAGGTCTCATACAGCCGCTGCCGGTCCGGGTCCATGTTCAGCAGGGGCTGGGCGTAGTTCTTGGGGGCCCAGAGCTCTTCCACGTCCTCCCCGGCGGGCTGGAGGTCGTAGCAGGGGTTGACGCTGAACATCAACACGTCGATGAAGCCGCTCTCTGCCGCCGCCAGGGCTACCTGGGGGTTGTGGCTGGAGAGGCCCGCCCAGCGGACGGTTCCCGCCGCTTTCTGCTCCCGGACGTACTCCATCACGGGGCCCTCCCGGACCTCTTCCCAGTCCGCCAGGGAGTCCACATAGTGAATCATGCCGATCTCCACATGGTCCGTCTCCAGCCGCTCCAGCTGGTCCCGGAAGCCCTCCCGGACCTCGTCGATATTCCGGGTCCGCTTGTACTGCCCGTCCCTCCAGACAGAGCAGAGGTGGGCCTGGAGGACGAACTTCTCCCGCCGCCCCCGAAGGGCCCGGCCCAGGCTGGAGCGGAACTCCGGGTTGGGGGCGTAGAGGTCGATGCAGTTGACCCCGGCGGCCTGGCAGACATCCACCCACTCGCCGACCTCTTCCGGGGTCTTCTCCAGGAAGCCCTCGCAGCCCACGCCGATCTCGCTCACCCGGAGGCCGGTCCGGCCCAATGTGCGGTATCGCATTGTGAATCCCTCCTCGTTTGTCAAAGCGTTTTGTCCGTCTCCCAGCATACCACGTGGAGCCCACTCCATGTCAAGAAGTTTTTCGCATTTCCCGGCGGCGCGGCGCATAGGATGGACCAACAAGAGGCAGGGAGTGAGGATGCTTTGAAGGGAAACATGGAGGAGCGGGCGGAACGCCTGGCTCTTTACATCATAGAGAACCGGTCCACGGTCCGGGCCGCCGCCCAGAGGTTCGGAATCAGCAAGTCCACGGTCCACAAGGACATCTCCGAACGGCTGCCGCTGTTTAACCGCCCGCTGTACTTGCAGGTCAAGGCGGTGCTGGACGTGAACAAGGCCCAGCGGCACATCCGGGGCGGCATCGCCACCCGAAAAAAATACCGCGGCGGCTGACGCCGCGCCAGGAGGGAGCTCACTATGCCAAATCGTCAACACGGCAGACCCGCCCGCTCCGCCGCCGGCCGAAGTCAGAGCGGCGGCCGGACGGCCCGGACCGTTCCGGTCTCCAGGACGCCGGGCACGCCGTCCTACACGGAACCGGAGGTCCGCCGCTGGCCCCACCCGCTGGAGGACCCGGCCCCCGCGCCGGAACCGGCGCTGCACTATATCCGCTGTGCCCTGTCCTATCAGAACCAGCTGCTGGCGGACATCAAGTCCCTGCTGGAGCGGCAGGCCGAGGACCGGGCGGCGGGGACGCCTCCGGCGGCGGAGGGGGCGAATCCAGAGGATAATTTGTCCAAGTTGTAAACTTTCTGAAAACCTTTTGATTCCCTTGGAAGAAATGACAAAAAAGGCAAATATTTGACAGGAAAAATAGCGGCCCAGCCGCTGTTTTTTCTCTTGTCTTTTTCTGGGAGCCGCCTTATAATGAAGCAAACACCCTGTCGGAGGGCCCCGTTTTGGGACGGGCCCCTCCCTTTGTCAGTCTTTATGATACGCGCCGCCGTCCCGGCGCACAGGAGGTTCCTATGGCATCCAGACTTCGCCGCAAGGAGCGCAGCCCCTGGCTGGTCACGCTTCTGCTGCTGTTCATCCTCATCGGCTTGTGCTACGCCGTGGTCCGGGTCTACTTCCGGGCCCCGGAACAGAAGGCGGGGGACTCCGTCATGATCCAGCGGGTCAACACCCCCGCCGTCTCCGACGACCTCAGCGACGAGGAGGCGGAGGCCCTCCGCTCCCACTACGAGCGCAAGCCCCAGTTCTGGACCATCCTGGTCTCCGGGGCCGACGACGGAAACGGCGGAACGGACACCAACATCCTGGTGGCCCTGGACGTAGAGAACGGGAAGGTCTTCGGGGCCAGCATCGCCCGGGACACCAAGGCCTTCATCAACGGGAAAAACCGCAAAATCAACTTCGCCTACAACTCCGGGGGCATGGAGCTCATGGCGGAGACCGTCTCCGACCAGCTGGGCATCCCGGTGGACTACACCGTGCTGGTGAACCTGAAGGCCTTTCAGGCCCTGGTGGACGCCATCGGCGGCGTGGACTTCTATATTCCCATCGACATGGACTACGACGACCCCTACCAGGACCTCTCCATCCACTTCTCCAAGGGCATGCGGCATCTGACCGGGGCGGAGGCATTGAAGGTGGTCCGCTGCCGGGAGGGCTACGCCTCCCAGGACATCGGGCGGATGCACACCCAGCAGGAGTTCCTCAAGGCCGTGGCCAAGAAGCTGATGACCCCTGAGAGCCTCCTCCGGCTGGACGACTACTGCAAGATCTTCGTGGACTACGTGAAGACGGACCTGACCGTGGGCAACCTGGCCTGGATGGGCGGGCAGGTGGCCGCCATGGGCATGGACAGCATCGAGTTTGCCACCCTGCCCGGCGACTGGAAGTCCCCCTATATCTACCTGAACCAGGAGGAGGTCCTGGCCATGGTGAACGAGCACCTGAACCCTTACGTGGAGGACCGCACCGCCGAGGACCTGAACATATTGACCTGACCTTCCCGCCGAAAGGAACGCTATGAAGAAACAGATCCCCGCCCTGCTGCTGGCGCTGAGTCTGCTGCTGTCCATCCCCGCCCAGGCCGCGGCGGGCCTCCCCCGGCTGAGGAGCTACGCCGGGGAGTTCTCGGACCTGACCGCGGAGTCCCCCTTCTACGGCAACGTGGCCGCCCTCTATGAGTACGGCCTGACCAACGGGAAGGACGACGGAACCTTCGGCCTGGGGGACCCCGTCACCGTGGGACAGGCCGTCATCTTCGCCGGACGCGTCCGGGGCCTCTGCCTGGACGGGGACGCGGAGGCCGCCCTGGCCTACCGCCGGGAGAGCACCCCGGCGGCCCTGGCCTACCTGCGCTATCTCCAGGCGGAGGGTGCGCTGGAGGCGGATTTCATTGACGAGCACCGCCGGCTCTACGACCCCGCCTCCCGGGCCCAGGTGGCCCACATTCTGGCGAACGTCCTGCCGGAGGAGGACCTGCCCCCCGTCCACCAGGAGCTGGTGGATCAGGCCAGGGACTCCGGCGGCTATATTCCCGACGTGGACGAATCCACCCCCTACTATGAGGACATCCTGGACCTCTACCGCAAGGGCGTCGCTGCGGGCAGCGGCGGTGCCGGGTCCTTCCATCCCCAGGAGCCCATCACCCGCGGGGCCCTGGCCGCCATGCTCACCCGCCTGACGGACCCGGACCTCCGGGTTCAGCCCCAGTGGGAACCGGAGGAAACCCCCAGCGCCGCCGGGACCACCCTGGCGGGCCTGGTGGACCCCGGCGTCTACAGCATCACCCCCGCCGATCAGGAGGAGCTGGAGAGCTCCCTGCGCTACATGCTGTCCCAGGGGGAGGACCAGATCGTCTTCTACACCCCCGGCCTCTCCGGCAAAGAGGCCCGGCAGCTGATGAATCAGGCCCTGCTGGCCATGAAGAAATACTGCGAGCAGGGCTATAACGAGGTGCTCTGCACCCGCGGGGCGGGGATGGTGACTCTGAGCTTCAGCATCGCCGGGGCGGAGGACCGCACCCAGGAGTACCGCGCCGCCGCCATGGAGGCCGCCGCCGCCGTCCACGACCGGCTGTGGGCCGAAGGGACCCTGCACGAGGGCCTCACCCAGCTGGAGAAAGCCAGGGTCTATTACACTTGGGTCTGCGAAAACTGCACCTACGACTACCAGGCCGGGACGGACTCCATCAGCCACACCCCCTACGGCCTGTTCGCCAACCGCACCGCCGTCTGCGACGGCTACACCGGGGCCTACAACATGTTTTTGAAGCTGGAGGGCATCCCCTGCTCCACCGTTATGCAGGACGACCACATCTGGACCGCCGCCATTCTGGACGGGGTGGAATACCACATCGACACCACCTGGGGAGACAGCGGCAGCGCTGTCAGCTACGACTACTTCGCCATGTCCCCCCGGCACTCCCAGACAATCCACAATCAGAAGAGCGCCTAGCTCATGCGATACAAAAGATGGCCCCTCCCTTTTGGGAGGGGCCGTCTTCGTTCATGATGTTCGTTATCGGATTTCCCGCGCCTTCACCCGCAGACGGTTCATGGCGCGGGCCAGGCTGGCCTGGGCCAGCTGGTACTCCTGCCGGCTCTTCTTCTGGAGCATGGCCTCCCGGGCCTGGTCCGCCTCCCGGCGGGCACGGGCGGCGTCGATCTCCTCGGGCCGCTCCACGGAGTCCACCAGCACCAGCACCTCGTTCTTCTCAATCTTCACCAGCCCCGAGGACACCGCCGCCAGCCGCACAGGGCCGTCCGGCGTCCGGTAGCGCAGGGTGCCCGGCAGCACGGCGGCAATCATGTCGCTGTGGTGGGCCAGGATGCCCTGCTCCCCGTCGCTGGTGGGGATGGTGAGCGAGACGCAGGGCCCCTCGTAAAAGTTCCGGTCCGCCGCCAGGATGTGGGCCTGAAAGACTTCCATCACGCCTCACCCGCCTCGATCTTTTTTGCCTTCTCCACCACGTCCCGCCAGGTCCCCACGTTGTAGAAGGCCGCCTCGGGGTACTGGTCCAGCTCACCGTTCACCAGCTTCTCGAAGCTCTCCAGGGTGTCCTTCAGGGGCACGTAGACGCCGGGGATGCCGGTGAACTTCTCCGCCACGGTGGTGGGCTGGGCGAAAAAGCGCTGGAGCCGCCGGGCGCGGGCCACGGTCTTCTGGTCCTCCTCACTGAGCTCGTCCATGCCCAGTATCGCGATGATGTCCTGGAGCTCCATGTACTTCTCCAGAATCTCCTGGCAGGTCCGGGCGATGCGGTAGTGCCGCTCACCCACCACGTCGGCCTCCAGAATGCGGGAGGAGGAGGCCAGGGGGTCCACCGCCGGGTAGATGCCCTGCTCGGAGATTTTCCGGCTCAGCACCGTGGTGGCGTCCAGGTGGGCGAAGGTCGTCGCCGTGGCCGGGTCCGTCAGGTCGTCGGCGGGGACGTAGACCGCCTGGACGGAGGTGACGGAACCGTTTTTCGTGGAGGTAATCCGCTCCTGGAGCTCGCCCATCTCGTTGGCCAGGGTGGGCTGATAGCCCACGGCGGAGGGCATCCGCCCCAGGAGGGTGGAGACCTCGCTGCCCGCCTGGACAAAGCGGAAAATGTTGTCGATGAAGAGCAGCACGTCCTTGCGCTCCTTGTCCCGGAAGTACTCCGCCATGGTGAGCCCCGCCAGGGCCACCCGCATCCGAACGCCGGGGGACTCGTTCATCTGGCCGAAGACCAGGGCCGTCTTCTCGCTGACGCCGCTCTCCCGCATCTCCCGCCAGAGGTCGTTGCCCTCCCGGGAGCGCTCGCC
>CAJUJW010000034.1:0-26096 GCA_910586735.1 uncultured Oscillibacter sp.
CGGGAGCAATCCCAAACTGCCCAAGACAAAAATAATGCGAAAGTCGGCGCAGCTTGACGCTACGCCGACCCTCGCTTAAAATGTTTTCTTACGTCACCGCCCCTTTTCCGGGGCGGTTCTCTTTCACTCAAATTCCACCGAGCTGACTTTGGGACTGAGAATGCAGACATAGCTGTTCCCCTGCCCCAGGGCCAGGGAGCTGCCGTCCTCCAGGGTATAGGCAAAGACGCTGTTCCGGTCCTTCCGGCTCCACCGGATGGGAACCGTCTTGCCGCCGCAGAAGAACATTCCCTCTCCCTCTCCGGTGGTCTGGACCCGGAGGCGGCCCACGCCGTCCAGGACGGCGGTGGAGGTTTTCAGCACCAGCAGGTTTGTGGCGGAGACCTGGTCTCCGGTGCTGCCGTCCACGTGCTCCTTGCCGTACTGGCCCACAAGGTACTTCCCCGCTGCCGGGTCGTAGTCGAAGGTCCCGATCTTATAGGCGGAAAAGCGGACCTTGACGTGTTCCGCCGTCTCCCCGCCCACCGGGGTCCCATCCTCCGCGAACGCCTGGAGATAATTCCAGCCGCTCTCGTGTTCCGTCCGAATCTTCCCCTTGCCCAGGTACTCCAGGATGTTCTCCCCGGAGGTGATCAGGCTGTGCTCATAGCCGTTGCTCTTCCTCCGGTCCGGGTCCCGCCAGAAGATTTTCGCGTCCTCCCCGCCCCGGACTCCGTCCATACGGTCCACCTTCCAGCTTTTCAGGTTGGAATACGCCTCCTGGCTGCCACCAGCGTGGACGTAGACCGCGTCGTGTCCCAGGGCCAGCTCCACGAAGTAGGGGCGGGCCGAGCGGACGCTGCCCAGTATTTCAACGTCGTCCACCGTCTGATAGAGACACAGCATCCGGGTGATGCCTCCCTCCACCGGGACCTCGTAGACGATGTCCGCCTGAGAGATGCCCAGCTGAGGCTGCGCCGCTTTCAGGTTGTTCATCATAATGGCGATGGGCCGCAGGTTCTCATACTCCGGCTCCATGGGCTCGCCCGTCAGGGGATTCACTCCCTCCGGGACCTCGGGCTCGGGCTCGGGTTCCGGCTCGGGAGGCGGAACCGGGTCCGTTTTCTCCTCCGGTTCCGGGTCCGGATCCGTTTCCGTCTTCCCGCCGCAGCCCGCCAGGGACAGTATCATCAACGCCGCCAGGAGTATTGCCAGCGTCCTCTTTTTCATATCGCCGCCGCCTTTCCAAAGTTTAAGCTGTCCCTATGATACCAATGTCGCGGGAAACCGTCAAGGTAATTTCCGGCAAATTTCGACAAATTTCCAGAACGGCTCTCCCAGGCTTGTGTTTTCCCTCCCGGCGGGGTATAATGAAACACAGAATCAACGCCGGAGAGGAGGCCGCCGCCATGCCGGGCTTTATCCAGGACAAGCTGGAGATTAAGTTTCTCATTCTCTACATCGCCGCCAGGGTCGAGGAGCCGGCGCCCTTCGACACCATCCTGGACCTGACCCTCTGCGACGATGCCATCGACTATTTCGACTTCTCCGACTGCCTGGCCGACCTGGTCCGCACAGAGCACCTCACCGTGGACCAAAACGGCCTCTATACCATCACGGACAAGGGCCGGCGGAACGGCGCCGCCTGCGAGTCCAGCCTTCCCTACTCCGTCCGCCAGCGGTGCGACAAAAACCTTGAGACGTGGAACCGGAAACTCCGCCGCCAGCGGCAGGTGAAGTCCTCTGTGGAGCAGCGGCCCAACGGCACCTATACGGCGCGCTTCCAGCTGACCGACGACAAGGGCGGCGTCATGGACCTGAAGCTGATGATGGTGGACCAGGCCCAGGCCAAGGCGGCGGCAAAGCGCTTCCGGGAAGAACCGGAAACATTCTACAGCCAGATCATCCAGCTGTTTTTACCCCAGGACCAGTGAAAACGCGGGTACGGAGCTCTCCGTACCCGCGCTGTTTATTTGACGACCACGTTCTCCTCCCCCAGGGTCTCCCTGGCCTCCTGAATCAGGGCCCTGTGGAGCTGCGCCTGGGTGCCGTAGACCTTCCGGGTGTCCGCCATCACCATTTTCACCTGGGTGTTGCCGGGGAACATGGTGAACACCAGCTTCATGTGCCGGAGGGCCGGATGGTCCAGAGAGGGGAATTTCAGATACAGCGTTTCCCCCTTCACCGTCTTGTCCGCCCTGGCGGCGGGCGGCTGAGCCGGGAGTCCCCCCTCCGCCGTTTCCAGGGGGAAGGCGGAGTCGCACATGAGCTGGGGTGCCTTCTCATCCCGGACGGACAGCTTTCCCTTCACCACCACCGCCTGGTTCTCCCGGAGATAGGGCCCGCAGACATCCAGCGTCCGGCTGAAGCACAGCATCTCGATGGACCCGGTCTCGTCCTCCACCACCACATAGGCCATGAGGCTGTTGTTTTTGGTGGTTTTGGTCTTGCTGGAGGTGATTACCCCCGCCAATGTCAGGAACTGCCCGTCGGCAAAGCGGGTGGGACCGCCCTCCTGGGCGAAATCCTCCAGCACCTTTCCGATCTGGGGGACCCTCAGCCGCCGCACGATATCCCGGTAGGCGTCCATGGGGTGGCCGGAGAGGTAGAGGCCGGTGGTCTCCTTCTCCATGGTCATCCGCTCCTGGGCGGTGAACTCCGGGATGTCCGGCAGGTGGACCTCCTCCCGCTCCCGGGAATGGGACATGCCGAAGAAGTCCAGCTGCCCCTCCAGATTCTGCCGCTGGCTCTGGGAAGCGGCGTCCAGCACCTTCTCATAGACCCGGATCAGCTGGGACCGCCGGGCCCCCGTGGAGTCGAAGGCCCCGGCCCGGATCAGATTCTCCAGGGCCCGCTTGTTCATGTCGCTGCCCGCCATGCGGCGGCAGAAGCTGTGCAGGGAGGCGAAGGGGCCGTTTGTCTCCCGCTCCCGCATGACGGCCTGGATGAAGCCCCGGCCGATGTTCTTGATGGCCACCAGCCCGAAGCGGATGCCTCCCTCCTCCACGGTGAAGCGGTCCAGGGAGCGGTTGATGTCCGGGGGCAGCAGGGCGATGCCGCAGTCCCGGCACTCGTTGATATAGCCCGCCACCTTGTCGGAGTTGTCCAGGACGGAGGTCAGGAGCGCCGCCATGTACTCCCGGGTATAATGGCACTTGAAATAGGCCGTCTGGTAGGCCACCACGGCGTAGGATACGGCGTGGGCTTTGTTGAAAGCGTAGTTGGCGAAATCGTAGATTTCCTGGTAGATGGCCTCCGCCGTGGCCTCCGGGATGCCGCCCGCCACGCAACCGGAGATGTTCCGTTCCGGGTCCCCGTGGAGGAAGGCCCCCCGCTCCTTCTCGATGTCCTTGGCCTTTTTCTTGCTCATGGCCCGGCGGACCATGTCCGCCTGCCCCAGGGAGTAGCCCGCCAGGTCCTGGAAAATCTTGATGACCTGCTCCTGGTAGACGATGCAGCCGTAGGTGACGGACAGAATGGGCTCCAGGGAGGGGTGCCGGTACTTGATGAGCTTCGGGTCCTGCTTGCAGGCGATGAACCGGGGGATGGAATCCATGGGGCCGGGGCGGTAGAGGGCGATAATGGCGGTGATATCCTCAATGTTCTGGGGCTTCAATCCCACACAGACCCCGGTCATGCCGGTGGACTCCATCTGGAACACGCCGGAGGTCTTCCCCGCCGCCAGCATCTCATAGGTCTCGGGATCGTCCTCCGGGATATCCGCCAGCCGGAAGTCCGGCTGGTGCTCCTGAAGGAGCTTCACCGCGTCCTCCAGCACCGTCAGGTTCCGCAGGGCCAGAAAGTCCATCTTCAAAAGGCCCAGCTCCTCCAGTGTCACCATGCCGTACTGACAGACCACAATGTCGTCGTTTTTCGCCAGGGGCACGTACTCATACACGGGCTTCCGGGTAATGACCACCCCGGCGGCGTGGGTGGAGGCGTTCCGGGGCATGCCCTCCAGCATCCGGGCGGTGTCGATGAGCCGCTTCACCGTCTCGTCCTTTTCATAAAGGTCGCTGAGGGACTTGGTCAGCCGCAGGGCGTCCGCCAGGGTGATGTGGGCCCCGGGGGGATTGGGGATCTGCTTGGCGATCTGGTCCACCTCGGCGTAGGGCAGGTTCATCACCCTTCCCACATCCCGGACCACGCCCCGGGCGGCCATGGTGCCGAAGGTGACGATCTGGGCCACGTGGTCCTCGCCGTACTTCCGGCGGACGTACTCAATGACCTCCCCCCGCCGGGTGTCGCCAAAATCCATGTCGATATCCGGCATGCTGACCCGCTCGGGGTTCAGGAAGCGCTCGAAGTAGAGGCCGTATTTCACCGGGTCGATGTCCGTGATATAGAGGCAGTAGCTGACCATGGACCCGGCGGCGCTGCCCCGGCCCGGCCCCACGGGGATGCCCACGCTGCGGGCGTAGCGGACGAAGTCGGAGACGATGAGGAAGTAGTCCGTGAAGCCCATCTTCTCAATCATGTCCTGCTCGTATTTCAGCTGTTCCCGGTGGGCGTCGTCCTCCCCGTACCGGGCCAGGTAGCCCTCGTCGCAGAGCTTTTTTAAATAGGAGAAGCTGTCGTAGCCCGGAGGAAGCCGGAACTCCGGCAGGTGGTACTTGCCGAAAGTGAAGTCCATATTGCAAAGGTCCGCCACCTTGGCCGTGTTCTCCAGGGCGTCCTCGTAATCGGCGAACAGCCCGGCCATCTCCGCCTCGCTGCGGAGGTAGAAATTCCGGGGCTCGTAGCGCATCCGGTTCTCGTCGTCCAGGGTCTTCCCCGTCTGGATGCACAACAGCACGTCGTGGGCCTCCGCGTCCTCCTTTCGGAGGTAGTGGGCGTCGTTGGTGCAGACCATGGGCAGGCCCGTCTCCTGGTGAATCCGCAGAATCCCCCGGTTCACCACCGCCTGGTCCCGGATGCCGTGGTCCTGGAGCTCTAAATAGAATCGGTCCGGCCCGAAAATTTCCGACAGCTCCAGGGCGTAGCGCTTGGCGTTCTCATTCTCCCCGTTCCGCAGACGCCTCGGAATCTCCCCCGCCAGGCAGGCGGACAGGGCCACCAGCCCCCGGCTGTGCTGCCGGAGGAGCTCCAGGTCGATCCGGGGCTTGATGTAAAACCCCTCCGTCCAGGCCATGGAGACCATGTAGGAGAGGTTGCGGTAACCCTCCTCGTTCTCGCAGAGGAGGACCAGGTGGCGGCTCTCGGAGTCGAACTCGTGGACCTTGTCGGTGAGGCGGCGGCCCTCCGCCGTGACGTAGACCTCGCAGCCGATGATGGGCTTGATCCCCTCCGCCTTGCAGGCCCGGTAGAAGTCCACCGCGCCGTACATGACCCCGTGGTCCGTAATGGCGCAGGCGGTCTGGCCCATCTCCTTCACGATTTTCGGCAGGTCCCGGATGCGGCACGCGCCGTCCAGAAGGCTGTACTCCGTATGGACATGCAGGTGGACAAAGGACATGGTCTCTCACCCTTTCTATCTCGCGTTTACTCTCGGTTTCGCCCGGAGGGCCAGCAGGGCCTTGACATCCTCCAAAACCTCCGGGGAGGTCAAATCCAGCATCAGCCACCGCCCCATTTTGGAGGACGCCGTGTTCCGGTACAGCTCCTGGGTATAGGCCGTGCAGGTCAAAAGCACGCCCTCCGCCTCCGGCTCGTCCTTGGGCGCGATGGAAATCATTGCCGTCACATACCCCGGACGGAGGTACACGGTGGTCAGGGCCTTGCTTCCCTTCCTGAACTTCACGTTCCAGCCCGGCTCCAGGCCGCAGCGGCTGTAGTCCATCCGGGGCTCCGCGCCGTAGGCGTCCTTCAAATACCGCCGGAGTTCCGGCCAGAGGGGGCTGTCCGCGTAGCGGTCCAGCTCCTCCAAAGATGGCTGCCGGCCGGCGGGAAACAGCTGGTCCCATTTCATGGTGTCAGACATCAATCATTGCTCTCCTTATTCTCTTTTCTTGTCTGTAATGCAGTTTTCCTTTACAGAAATTTCAACCTAATTGGCAGTCACAAATTCTCCGCCAGCTCCACCAGCTTCCGCAGCCGGTGGTTCAGGCAGGACTTTGTCACCGGCGGGTCGAAGGTCTCCGCCAGCTCGGAAAGGCTCAACTCCAGGTGCGCCAGCCGCAGGGCCGCGGTCTCCTGGAGCTTGTCCGGCAGCTCCTTCAGCCGCCCCGCCGCCTCCAGTTTTCTGATGGCGGCCCCCTGGATCTGGGCAGCCTCCACCGCCTTGTCCAGGTTGGCGCTGTCGCAGTTCAGCCGCCGGTTCACGCTGTTACGGATGCCCTTTTCCACCTTGGTGGACATGATCCGCATGGCCGCCGCCGGGGCGCCGATGAGGGTCAGGAAATCCTCAATCTGGTCGCTTTGCTTGAAGTAGGTGACGGAGCTGCCGTTCCGGGAGACGCTCTTGGGGGGATAGCCGCTCTCCCGGAGGAGCACCTCCAGTTCCCGGCTGGCCTGGAGGTGGGAGCTGGTCAGCTCCAGGTGATAACGCTTGGCCGGGTCCGTGATGCTGCCCCCGGCGAAAAAGCAGCCCCGGAGGAAGGACGCCCGGCAGCACTCCTCCTCCACCATGGCGAAGTTGATATGGAGGGCCAGGCTCTGCCGGGGGTCGTAGCCCAGAAGGTCAATAATGTGGTCCAGCTTCTCCCGGGACCGGATTTGGAAGATCATCTTCCCCGTCCGTTCGGTCTCCAGGTCCGGCTGCCGGTCAAAGCGGAGGTCGAAGGCCCGCTGGAACAGCCGGGGCAGCCGGGCGGCGAAGTTGGGGTTTTCCGTGATGATCCGGACCTCGGAGGAGCTGAAGGTGTGGCAGTAGAGCAGAATGCCGTAGGCCTCCGCCTGGGCGCAGCAGCGCCGCTGGACCGGCAGCCTGCACAGCTCGTTTTTCGTGTCAAAGGAAAAAGACATCCCTCAGCCTCCGTTTTCTCATTATGTACCCCGCTTCTCCGCCTGATACTTGTCGGCCTTAAAGTCCCTGGCGATGCGGACGTTCCGTTCCGCGTGCAGCAAAATCAGCTCCTGGGCCAGCTTGTCGGGGTGGTGGCGGACGAAGCCGCCCTGCACCGTGGCGATGGGGCGGCTGACCAGCTCCACCCCCAGGGCGGCGCAGCGGTCCGTGTCATAGCGCAGGGCCTCCGCCCCCTCCTGGGCGTAGCGGGCGGAAACGTCCGCCGGAATGGGAGAGGAGTTCACCAGGCACAGGTGGAACAGCCCCTGCACCGAGTGCTGGAACAGGGCCGCGATATGGTCCGAGGCGGTATAGCCCTCGGTCTCCCCCTCCTGGGTCATGACGTTGCAGACGTAGATTTTCAGGGCGGAGGAGTTCACGATGGCCCCCACGATGCCCTCCACCAGAAGGTTGGGGATGATGCTGGTGTAGAGACTTCCCGGCCCCAGAACAATCATGTCCGCCTCCCGGATGGCGGCCAGGGCCTCCGGCAGGGCCTTGGGCCGTTCCGGCAGGAGGCGCACCTTGGTGATGCGGCAGTCCTCCTTTTTCTTGCAGTAGGAGATCTTCGACTCCCCCACGACGCTGGCCCCGTTTTCAAACTCCGCTTCCAGCTGCACGTCGGCGGTGGTGACGGGCAGCACCCGGCCGGTGATGGCCAGGACCTCGCTCATCCGGCGGACCGCCGCGTCAAAGGTGGGAGAGATGCCGTTCATGGCCGCCAGGAAGAGGTTCCCGAAGCTCTGCCCCGCCAGGGTCCCCTCCTGAAAGCGGTAGTCCATCATCTGCTTCATCAGCGGTTCCGTGTTGGCCAGCGCCACCATGCAGTTGCGGATGTCCCCCGGCGGGGGCATTCCCAGGTCCTGGCGCAATGCGCCGGAACCGCCGCCGTCGTCCGCCACCGTGACGATGGCGGAGAGATTCTCCGTGTATTCCTTCAAGCCCCGCAGCATGTTGGACAGGCCGTGTCCCCCGCCGATGACGGCGATCCGGGGCCCGTGCTTCCGGGGCGCGCGGTAAGGTTGGTATTCCATAGCGTTCCTTTCCGGCTCAAACGGCCCGTTCCATATCTCGGTGGTGTTCTGCCACCTGATAGCCCTGGCCCCGGATAAACTCCGTCAGCGCGTGGGCGATGGCCACGGAACGGTGGTGCCCCCCGGTGCAGCCCACGGCGATGACCAGGCCGGTCTTCCCCTCCTCCGCGTACAGCGGCAAGGTGAAGCGCAGCAGGTCCTCCACCTTCTGGAGAAAGTCCCGGGTCTGCTGGAAGCCGAACACGTAGTCCGACACCGGCTTGTCCAGGCCGGTCTGATTCCTCAGCTCCTGGATATAAAAGGGATTGGGCATAAAGCGCACGTCCAGCACCAGGTCGGCCTCCAGCGGGAGGCCGTACTTGAAGCCGAAGGAGGTGACGCTCACCGTCATGCCCGCCTGTTCCCCCTCACCGTTGAAGATGCGCAGCAGCTCGCCCCGCAGCTTGGCGGTGGACAGCCGGGTGGTGTCGATGACAAAGTCCGCCCGGTCCTTCACGGGCTCCATCAGCTCCCGCTCCTTCTCCACGGCCTCCTCCAGGGAGTCCACCTCTTTCTCCAGCGGGTGGCGGCGGCGGGTCTCCTTATAGCGCTTGATAATGGTCTCCGGGGCCGCCTCCAGAAACAGCATCCGGCAGACGCCCTCCATGCCCTTGAGCTTATCCAGCACGTCGAAGAGCTCCGAGAAGGACTCCGCCGTCCGCACGTCGTACACCAGGGCCACCCGGGCATACCGCCCGCCGCCCCCGGCGCAGAACTCGGCGAACTTCAGAATCATGGCGGCGGGCATGTTGTCCACGATGTAAAAGCCGCTGTCCTCCAGGAAGGAGGCCGCCTTGCTCTTCCCTCCGCCGGACAGCCCGGAGATGATTAAAATTTCCATGGGACAGCCCCCTCTAATTTACAAATTTAACCTCCGGCTCCAACCAGACGCCGGTCTTTTCAAAAACGTCCTCCTGGACCCGCCGGATCAGCTCCCGGATATCGGCGCAGGTGGCCCCGCCCCGGTTGACGATGAAGCCCGCGTGTTTCTCGCTGACCTGGGCGCCCCCCACCGTCAGCCCTTTCAGGCCGCACTGGTCGATGAGGGTCCCGGCGAAATGGCCCTCCGGGCGCTTGAAGGTGCTGCCCGCGCTGGGCAGCTCCAGGGGCTGGCTGGCCTTCCGCCGGGCCATCAGGTCCCGCTGTGTCTCCCGGATAACCTCCGGGTCGCCGGGGGGCAGGCGGAAGGACGCGGACAGCACCGCGGCGTCCGGCCGGTCCGAAAGGAAACTCCGGCGGTATCCAAAGGCCAGCGCCTCCCCGGTCAGGAACTTCACGCCCTCCTCCGGGAACAGCGCCGACACCCCGGCAATCACCTGTTTCAGCTCCCCGCCATAGGCCCCGGCGTTCATGCACACGCCGCCGCCCACCGTTCCGGGGATGCCGTGGGCGAACTCCAGCCCCGTCAGCCCCTGCTTGCAGGCGAAATCCGCCAGCCTGGCCAGGGGGACGCCGCACTCCGCCGTGAGGCTGCCCGGCTCCTCCCCCGCCTCCAGGCGGCAGAGCCGGTCGGTGCCGATGACCAGCCGGTCCAGCCCCGCGTCCGGGGCCAGCAGGTTGGTGCCGTTGCCCAACACCAAGGGCCGGGCCCCGCACTCTCGGGCCATGGACAGCAGAAGCACCAGCTGCTCGCCCTTTTCCGGGAAGGCCATCCGCTTAGCCGGTCCCCCCACCCGGAAGGAGGTGTGCCGCGCCATGGGCTCCTCCCTCAGTATCTGCACATCCGGCAGATAGTCCTCCGCCTGCTTGTCAAATCGCGTCACCCAGTCCATGCAAGGGCCTCCCCGTTCTCAAATCAAGCTCAGAGCACCCGGCCCAGCATAGCCGCGCCGATGATGCCCGCGTCGTTCCCCAGCTCCGCCGGGAGAATCCTGGTCACCCGGCCCCCGTGGCGGGAGAAGCTCTCCTGTTCCACGGCCTCCCGCAGGGGCTCCAGCAGCAGACGCGCCGGCGCCGCCGCCACACCGCCGCCGATGGCCACTGCCTCGGGCCGCAGAATGTTGATGAGGCTGGCCAGGCCGCTGGCTAAGTAGTTCACATAGCCCCGGCAGACCTCCAGGGCCGTCTCGTCCCCCGCTTCCGCCGCCTGGAAGGCCGTCCGGCCCTCCACGCCGCCCTGGGCCGCCAGCTGGTGGAGGGCGCTCTCAGGGTGGGCCTCCATGGCCCGCTTCGTCTGCTGGATCAGTCCGGTGGCGGAGGCGTACCGCTCCCAGCAGCCCTTACGGCCGCAGTTGCAGGGCTCGCCGTCATGGCAGATGACGATGTGCCCCGCCTCGCTGGAGGTCAGGCCCCCCCGGAGTTTTCCGTTCACGATCAGGCCGCAGCCCACGCCGGTGCCCAGGGTCACCACGGCGAAGTCCTGGGTCCCCCGGCCCGCGCCGCCGAAAAACTCGCCCACGGCGGCGCAGTCCGCGTCGTTGCCCAGCAGAAGCGGCAGGTCCAGGTGCCGCCGGAACAGCGTTTCCAGGGGCACGTTCTTCATGGGGATGTTGGTGGTAAAGAGCACGTCGCCCCCGTCCACCGCGCCGGGCAGGCCCACGCCCACCCATTGGACCCCCTCCTGGAGGACGGTTCTGGAAAGCTGGGCCAGGGTGGCCGCGAAAGCCTCCGGCCCCTGGAAGTCCAGGGGGACGCGCTCCACCTTTACGATTTTGCCCGTCTCGTCCACCAGACCCGCTTTCAGGTTCGTTCCGCCAACGTCAATGCCGATATACATACGCTCTTCCTCCTCACAGATTGCCGTCCGCCCGGGCGTCTACCTTTTTCGCCAACTCCTGGGCCGCGTTAAAGCCGAATTTCCGGTGCCGGTTGTTCATGGCCGCCACCTCCACGATGCTGGCCAGGTTCCGCCCGGGCCGCACCGGGATGGTGACGGTGGGCACCTGGATGTCCAGAATGTCGATGAAGTGGTCCTCGATGCCCAGGCGGTCGTAGAACTTGCTGCTGTCCCAGGGCTCGAAGTTCACCACCAGGTCCAGCTGGGCCTCCGTCTTGATGGCCCGGACGCCGAAGAGCTGCCGCACGTCGATGACGCCGATGCCCCGCAGCTCGATGTAATTGCGGATCATCTCCGGGGCGGTGCCCATCAGCTGGCCGGAGATGCGGCGCAGCTCCACGGCGTCGTCGGCCACCAGCCGGTGGCCCCGCATGATCAGCTCAATGGCCGCCTCGCTCTTGCCCACGCCGGAGTCTCCGGTGATCATGACGCCCTCGCCGTAGATGTCCAGCAGCACGCCGTGGCGGGTGATGCAGGGGGCCAGAACCTTGTTCAAATACCCGATGGTCCGGCTGGTAAAGGACACCGTCACCTCGTTGGTCCGAAGCAGGGTCTTCTGGTGCTCCACGGCGCTCTCCAGACACTCGGGGAAGCAGTCCAGATTCCGGGCGATGACCAGGGCCGGGATGTCGTAGAGGAACAGGTCGTCAAAGCACTTGCGCCTCTGGGCGTCGCTGAGTCCCCGCAGGTAAGTCACCTCCGCCTTGCCGATGACCTGGAGGCGGCAGGGGTCGAAATAATCATAAAAGCTCTGGAACTGGAGGCCGGGCCGGTTCAAATCCGGTATCGTCAGCAGGGCGGTGTCGAAGTCACTGCCCCGGTTCAAAACCTCCAGGTGGAAGAGGGATACAAAATCCTTCACCTTTAAACCGTTCTCACGCATGGCGTTTCTCCTTTTTCCGGCGGGAGGGCCGGGCGTCTTTGGTTTTTCGCGTCTCAATTACGTTCGTTTCCATTATATATGAAGTCCTTCCATTCCGCAACACCTTCCGTACAGAAGATGGCCGGGAAATCGCCAGAAAAAAAGTTTCAGATTTTTGAAAATTCTTCTTGCATTTTTCGATAGATTCTGTTATTATAACACTCGTGCTTATGAAAATACGCACGTACTATGCGACAGCGGGGAGGTGCAATGGATGGCTAAGTGCGAGTATTGCGGCAAAGGCGTGACCTTTGGCATTCAGGTCTCTCACTCTCACCGGCGTTCCAACCGTCCCTGGAAGCCCAATGTGAAACGTGTCAAGGCGATCGTGGATGGTTCCCCTCGCCACGTGTATGTCTGCACCCGGTGCATGCGCTCCGGCAAGGTTACCAGAGCGGTCTAATGAGAACTGAAAACGAGGAAAACTCCCGGACTTCGGTCCGGGAGTTTTTTGTCCCAGTGGCCGCCTCACACCTCCCGCGCGAAGTCCAGCCGGAGGAGCTTTTTCCCGTTGGGCAGTTCCCGCTCCAGATGTTTCACCGCCTGATAGCCGACTGCGCTCATGGCCCCCTCCAGAGCCCCCTCCTCCATCTGGCGGTGTACCCGCTCCAGCTTGTCGAAGGCGTGCAGGTAAGGCGAGTCCGACACCCAGCCATCCTCTGTGTTGATTTGGATGACGCAGGAGACCCAGCGGGGCCTCACCCGGCGCACCGCTCTTTGAAAGTTCTCATAGCCGATGTATTCCACCAGCAGGTCCGCGATGACCAGCTCGGCCTCCGGCAGAGGGCAGGGCTCCTCCGTCAAGTCCACCCGCAGACACTCCAGAACCCCCTCCAGTTCGGGATATCTGGAGGCCGCCGCCTCCAGATAGGCGGCGTTGACATCCACACCGTATACTTTTTCAAACCGTCCCCTCTGGACATGCTCCAGGCCGTTTCCCCCGGCCACGCCCAGAATCATCACCCTGGAGGCTGGGAAGGACCCAAGCTGCTCCCGCATCATCTCATTCAGCGCCTGAAGCTGCATGACGGAGGCCAGGCTCATGTGATTCTCGTAGTCGTCCAGTGAAATCTCTTCCCACGGATTTCTCATGTTCCCGGCCCCCTGCTGGAACCTCCCGGACTTGAGGTCCGGGAGGTTTTGAATTTCAGATTCTCTCCGCCAGCTTCTCGCTGTACGCCGCCCGGAAAGCCCCGAAGCGGCCCTGGTCCAGGGCCTCCCGGATTTTGGCGGTCAGCTCATTATAAAAATAGAGGTTGTGCAGCACCGCCAGCCGCAGGGCCAGGGTCTCCTCCGCCTTGAAGAGGTGCCGGAGGTAGGCCCTGGAGAACCGCTTGCACACCGGGCAGCCGCAGCGCTCGCTGATGGGCCGGCCGTCCATGGCGTATTTGGCGTTCAGGATATTGATGGTCCCCTCCCAGGTGAAGAGCTTCCCGTGCCGCCCGTTCCGGGAGGGCATGACGCAGTCGAAGAAGTCCACCCCCCTGGCCACGCCCTCGATGATGTTGCTGGGGGTGCCCACGCCCATGAGATACCGGGGCTTGTCCTTCGGCATGTGGGGCTCCACCGCGTCGATGATGTTGTACATGACCTGGGTGGGCTCTCCCACCGCCAGGCCGCCGATGGCGTACCCGTCGCAGTCCAGCTTGGCGATCTCCTCCATGTGCCAGACCCGCAGGTCCTCAAAGGTGGCCCCCTGGTTGATGCCGAAGAGGAGCTGACCGGGGTTCACGGTCCCCGGCAGGGCGTTCAGCCGGTCGTGCTCCCGCTTGCAGCGCTCCAGCCAGCGGAAGGTCCGCTCACAGCTGGCCTTGGCGTACTCATAGGTCGCCGGGTTCTCCACGCACTCGTCAAAGGCCATGGCCACGTCGCTGCCCAGGTTGGACTGGATGCGCATGGACTCCTCCGGCCCCATGAAAATCTTCCGCCCGTCAATGTGGGAGGAGAAGTAGACCCCCTCCTCCTTGATGCGCCGCAGGGGGGCCAGGGAGAAGACCTGGAAGCCGCCGGAATCCGTCAGGATGGGCCCCTCCCAGTTCATGAATTTGTGCAGCCCCCCCATCCGCCTTATCAGCTCGTCGCCGGGCCGGAGGTGGAGGTGGTAGGTGTTGCTCAGCTCAATCTGGCACTTGACCTCCCGGAGGTCGAAAGCGTCCACGCCCCCCTTGATGGCGGCCTGGGTGCCCACGTTCATAAACACCGGGGTCTGGACCACGCCGCCGTGGGCGCAGGAAAACTCGCCGCGCCGGGCGCGGCCCTCTGTCTTTAAAAGCTTGAACATCCGTCTCTCCTATTCTCACAGGCTGTCGAAGAAAGCCCGCAGCGCCTTCTTCTCCTCCGCCGGAATTTCCTTCTTGGGCACGCCCAGTTCCGCCCCGGCCAGGGCGGTGAGCTTGTGGAAGCAGGCTGTGGGGTCCACTTGGGTCCGGATGCGGAGGAAAGCCTCCCTGGCCCCCGCCGCCCGGAAAGCCTCCGGGGTCTCCAGGCCAACGCGGCGGAGGTTCTCCGCCAGCTTGGGGCCCACGTTGGGCAGATCGGTCAAAGTCATGGCGGGCCCTCCTTACGAGATAAACATGGCGTCGCCGAAGGAGAAGAAACGGTAGCGTTCCCGCACCGCCTCCTCATAGGCGGACAGGACCGCCTCCCGCCCGGCGAAAGCGGACACCAGCATAATCAGCGTGCTCTCCGGCAGGTGGAAATTCGTCACCAGGCCGTCCATCACCTTGAAGCGGTAGCCGGGATAAATGTAGATATTCGTCCAACCGGACCGGGGCTCCATGTGCCCGTCCTCCCCCGCCCAGGACTCCAGCGTCCGGCAGGAGGTGGTACCCACGCAGATGCAGCGGCCCCCGGCGGCCCTGGTGCGGTTGATGAGATCCGCCGTCTCCGGGGGAATGGTGCAGAACTCGCTGTGCATGGGGTGGTCCTCGATGGTCTCCTCCTTCACGGGCCGGAAGGTCCCCAGGCCCACATGGAGGGTCACATAGCCCAGGGCCACGCCCTTGGCCTCGATCTCCCGTAGCAGTTCCTGGGTGAAGTGAAGCCCCGCCGTGGGGGCGGCGGCGCTGCCCAGGACCTTGGAGTAGACGGTCTGATACCGCTCCCGGTCCTGGAGCTCCTCCTTGATATAGGGCGGCAGGGGCATCTTCCCCAGGCGCTCCAGCACCTCCAGGAAAATCCCCTCGTAGCGGAAGCGCACCAGCCGGTTGCCCTCCGCCTCCTCCCCCGTCACCTCGGCGGTAAGGGACCCGTCGCCAAAGGTCATCCGGGCCCCGGTCCGCAGCTTCCGCCCGGGGCGGACCAGGCACTCCCAGATGTTGTCCCCCCGGTCGGTGAGTAACAGCACCTCGCAGGCCCCGCCTCCCGGCAGCCTCTGGCCCAGAAGCCGGGCGGGCAGAACACGGGAGTCGTTCATAATCAGGCAGTCTCCCGGCCGCAGAAGAGAGGGCAGGTCGTAAAAGCGCCGGTGACCGGTCTCCCCCGTCCGCCGGTCCAGGGTCATGAGGCGGGAGCCGTCCCGCCGTTCAATGGGGGTCTGGGCGATGAGCTCGGGGGGCAGCTCGTAAGAAAAATCACTTGTCTTCATGTACGATCCTCAATGAATGTCAATATCCGTGTAATAGAAGTTCAGAATCTCCCGGAAGCCGTGGCCCTGTTCCGCCATGGCCTTGGCCCCGTACTGGCTCATTCCCACGTTGTGGCCGTTTCCGGTTCCGGTGATGACGAAGTTTCCGTTTGAATTTCCCCCGGCGGAGGGCTGGGGGGCGGAGGCGGTGACTGTCACGGTGCCGGAGGCGGTGATGGCCGAGGCGGAGTTTCCCCGCAGCGTGCCGGTGGTCCCGCCGCCGGAGATGACGGAAACGCCGTCCAGCGTGGACAGCACCCCGGTCCCGTTCACCGAGAGCCCGCCGGTACCGCCCCGCCGGCCGTTGATGTCAAAGCGCATGCTGCTGACGGATTTTTGGTAGGTGCTGCTGTAGAAGATCATCCGGCAGTCGTCCCCGGTGAAGGTCTTGGTCCCGCCGGACCCCACGAAAGTCACCTGCTTCACGTTCCCCAGGGGCGTGTACTCCGAGACGTACACGTCCCGGACCGTGCCCACCGAGTGGCCCTTCTGGTCCAGAATCCAGCTGAGCTCCCCGGCAGTATAGGTGACGGAATAGCTGTTGTTTGGCACGGAGGTCTGGGCCTCATAGGGGTCGGCCTTGCCCCGCAAATAGCCGGTTTCCGTCCCCCAGACGTTGGCCCCGTCCTCGGTGGCCCCCCCGTCGGAGGAGTGGTACACCGCGTCCTGCACCAGGACGCCGTTGTAGTAGATGCAGAGCCCCGCAGTGTTGTCCACAGCCCGGTCACTTTCCGCGGTGGGCTCGTTTTTCCCCGTGCCCCGGCCGTTGTAGACCTGGCAGTCCACGCCGTTGCAAACGTCAAAGCCCTCGTCCCGGAGGTGCTTGTTGTGCCCCTGGACGAAGGTCCGGGCACAGACGGCCTGGGCCTCCAGCGCCGCCAGGGGCCAGTCCCCCGGCATCTCATAGGGGACCACGCCCTTCACATAGTCCTCCAGGTCCACCACGTTGATGACCTTCAAGCTGCCCGCGCTCTCCGGCACATACTCAAAGCCCCCGGCGTAGCGGTAGCCCTTGAACCAGGTGGAATTCCCGGCGGGGCGGACGCCCAGGGGGCAGTTCCCGCCGCCGTGCTGATAGAGGACCTCCGAGGAGTTGGTCCGGGTCACCGTCACGGAGGAGCCCCCGGCGGGGCTCATGGTGATGGTGGTCACGTCCGTCCGGCCCAGGGACACAAAGCGCCGGTCCTGGTCGTAGTAGCCGAACTCATAGCCCGCGCCCTCCGCGTTCTCCAGGTTGGCGGAGGCCAGGGCGGTGCTTCCATAGCGCAGCCCCACCTTCACCACACCGTTGCTGACAGCGGAGGCGGAGGGGACGGCCAGAACAAAAAAACTCACAACAAGAGCCAAGGCCAGCAGTCTATTTTTCATGGAACCTCCCAATGATCCCTGTCTTGACGCACCGGAAAAATCATGATACCATTACTTACAGAAAACATTTGTCCGCGCACCAAGCACATTTTTTCTCATATGCCAATATTATAATACAAGACCGCGTTGAATTCAACCAGGAAATCCGGTGTTGATTTCGCAACAACGCGGCGGGAGGAGCATAGTATGAAGCAATACAAGGTCGGCGTCATCGGCTGCACCGGCATGGTGGGCCAGCGCTTTGTCACTCTCTTGGAGAATCACCCCTGGTTTCAGCTGACGGCGGTGGCCGCCAGCGCCCGCAGCGCCGGGAAGACCTATGAGGAGGCCGCCGCCCCCCGGTGGGCCATGACCACCCCCATGCCGGAGGAGGCCAAGGGCCTGGTCGTCCTGGACGCGGAGGCCGACGCGGAGAAGCTGGCGTCCCAGGTGGACTTCTGCTTCTGTGCCGTGGACATGAAGAAGGAGGACATCCGGGCCCTGGAGGAGAAGTACGCCAAACTGGAATGCCCCGTGGTCTCCAACAACTCCGCCCACCGCTGGACGGACGACGTACCCATGGTGGTGCCGGAGATCAACGCGGACCATCTCTCCGTCATTGAGGCCCAGCGCAGGCGCCTGGGCACGAAGCGGGGCTTCATCGCCGTGAAGTCCAACTGCTCTCTCCAGAGCTACGTTCCCGCCCTCCATCCCCTGCTGAAGTACGGGATTGACCGGGCTTTGGTGTGTACCTATCAGGCCATCTCCGGCGCGGGCAAGACCTTTGAGCGCTGGCCCGAGATGGTGGACAACTGCATCCCCTACATCGGCGGCGAGGAGGAAAAGAGCGAGCAGGAGCCCCTCAAGCTCTGGGGTAAAGTGGAGGGCGGCAAGATCGTCACCGCCGCCGGGCCCTCCATCACCGCCCAGTGCTTCCGGGTGGCCTGCCAGGACGGCCACATGGCCGCCGTCTTCGTGAAGTTCCAGGAGGGCAAGAAGCCCTCTATCGACCAGATCAAGGCCGACTGGGCCGCCTTCCGGGGCCCCGCCCAGGAGCTGAACCTCCCCTCCGCCCCCAAGCAGTTCCTCCACTACTTCGAGGAGCCCGACCGGCCCCAGACCCGCCTGGACCGGATGCTGGAGAACGGCATGGCCGTCTCCCTGGGCCGTCTGCGGGAGGATACGCAGTACGATTACAAGTTCGTGGGCCTCAGCCACAACACCCTCCGGGGCGCGGCGGGCGGCGCGGTCCTCCTGGCCGAACTCCTCTGCGCCAAGGGTTACTTTTCTTGAAAGAAAAGCAACCAAAAGAACTTTTGCTCGCTCTGGTAATCTGGTAATAGACCAAGCCTCTGCGACGGCAACGTAGAATTGCAGTTCTGTCACCAAAGAAAAGGCTTGCCGTGAATCTGCGGCAAGCCTTTTCTCTATCTAAGAAGGGAGATTTTACTGTGAAGCAAACACTCTTTACAGGATCTGCGGCGGCAATTGTTACGCCGTTTACGGAAACCGGGGTGGACTACGACGCCCTGGGAAAGCTGCTGGACTTCCAGCTGGAGAACGGAACGGACGCCATTGTGGTCTGCGGTACCACCGGCGAGGCCAGCACCATGACCTATGAGGAACGGGCGGAGACCATCGCGTTCTGCGTCCGGCACGCGGGGGGCCGGGTTCCGGTTATCGCCGGGTCCGGGTCCAACTCCACGGAGAACGCCGTGACCCTCTCCCGGGAGGCGGAACGCCGCGGGGCGGACGGTCTGCTGGTGGTGACGCCCTACTACAACAAGGCTAGCCAGGCGGGGCTGATCCGCCACTATCAGACCATCGCCGCCGCGGTCTCCCTCCCGATTATCCTCTACAACGTCCCCTCCCGCACCGGGGTCTCCATCGCCCCGGAGACCTGCGCCGCCCTGGCGGAGGCGCCCAACATCGTTGGAATCAAGGAGGCGTCCGGGAACCTGGGGAACGTCCAGCGAATCCGGGCCCTCTGCCCCGAGGACTTCTCCATCTGGTCCGGCAACGACGACGAGACCGTCCCCATCTGCGCCCTGGGGGGCAAGGGGGTCATCTCCGTGGCGGCCAACGTCCTCCCGGCGGAGGTGCACCGGCTGACACAGCTGTGTCTCAAAAACGACTTCGCCGCCGCCGGGAAATTGCAAGTACATTTAAAGGAGTTCTGCGACGCCATGTTCTGCGAGGTGAACCCCATCCCGGTGAAGACCGCCCTGTCCCTCCTGGGCTGGAGAGTTGGGGAACTGCGCTCTCCCCTGTGCCCGCCCAGCGGCGAGAACCTGGCCCGCATCAAGACCGTGCTGGCAAAGTACGGCCTCCCGGTGACATAAAAAAACAGCCGCCCGAATGGGCGGCTGTTCCCCTACGTCAGCGCCTCCCGGTAGTCCTCCAGCGCCTGTTCCAGGGCCGCGGAGTCGCTGTAATCCACGTCCCCCAGGTCAATCTCATCCCAAACCGTGTTCACAAGTTCCCGCGCCCCGTCCAGATACCCGTGGACCTCCCGCAGAAAGGCGGCGATGGCCGGGATGTCGAAGCCCTCGTGAACGGGACTGCCGAAGTTAACGTCAAACTCCACAAGGTTCTCCCGGTAAATCACCGGCTCCCCTTCGGCGTCCAGGGAGAAAATCCGGTATTGGTAGGCGCGGTGCCCCTGCCCCGAACTCGGAACATATTGGAGCAGGTAAAACTCCCCGTCCAGCCGGAGAGCGTACAGGCTGTTCTGCCCGGCGTGCTGAACGGCGGCGTAATCCTCCCACAGGACCTTTTCCCCGTCCAGAACCCGGAGGGTAGAGTAGTCCCGCCCTGTTCCCGTCGCTCCTGGGAGCCAGATCGTCTCCAGCTCCACCCGCTCCAGCTCTCCGTCATGATTGAAGTCATAGCGCCCCAGATACTCATACGTCCGTTCCCGGGATTCCCCGGTGACGCAGCCGCTGCTGTCCTCCCAGACACTGCACTGATAAAAGAGCTGCGGAGTCTGTTTCCAGTTCCAGCCCAGCGCCAAATCCAGACTGTTCTCGGACCGCCACACGCCCCAGGGCTCGTATTCCGGGAGGACGGTGGAGGTCTGGATGCCCGAACCGTCCGGCAGTATAAAATCCCACGCGGTCCAGCTCTCCGTCCCGATGACGGTGATAAACCAGAGCTCTGAGGAAGACTGGGCCACGGCGGCAAAGCCGCTCTCCGGAGACCAGAGAACGGACTGCCGGTAGAACCCGATTCCCCTCCAGAGGACCTCCCCGGTCTCCGCGTCGGTGATTTCAAACCGTTCCGCCGGAGGATAGCCCATGCCGCAAAGGTCCTCTCCGCTTCCCGCGATCCGGGCCAGAAAGCGCCCGTCCGGGGACAGCGCCTCCCCCTCCAGAACGGCGGATTCCCCTTCCGCTGGGGCCGCCGGAGTCTCCGGGTCCGCCTGTCCGCAGGCCGCCAGCGTCAGAAACGCCAGAACAATCGGCAGTTTTTTCGACACACGTCTCATCATATGCTAGCTCCTGACTTTCTCCCAATACGCCCCGATGGCCCGGATATTCTCCTCCAGGGATTTGCTCTCGTCGTAGAGCTCCTCCTCCGTCCAAAACTCCAGGTCGTCTTTGAACTCTGAGCCAGGGCCCCCGGTGCGGAAATTCCCGCCCTCCGTGGTCAACAGCAATTCACTGTCCTCCAAAAGGCCGTGGACCTCCTCCAGGAAGGCGGCGATTTCCTCCGGTTCGAAACGCTCGTGCATTTCGCTGAAGTTCATGTCGAAGTTCACGCTTCCCTCCCGGACTGTCTGCTCCTCGCCGGGCCCGCTCAGGGAAAAGAACTGGTATTCATAGGTGGCATATCCCTGGTACATGACGGGGAGATAACGGAGCAGGTAGTCCTCCCCCTCCACCCGGCAGGCGAAATAGGACCCCCAGCCCGGATGGCTCTCGTGGAGGGTCCGGCTCCAATAGAGGCGGTTGTCCGCCGTTCGGACCCGAAGCCCGTACCAGCCGGTTTTGCTTTGCTCCTCGCCGCCATAGACCGTCACCAGCTCCACAATTTCCGGCTCTCCGTCGTGGTCAAAGTCATAGCTGCCCGGCAGGGCCTCCCGGCTCTCCTCCCAGACGACCCCCTTGAGCTTCCCCTCCCGCGTCTCCACGGCGCAGGTGTAATACCTCTGTTCTCCGGCGTCGCCGCCCCGTCCGATGGTCAAATCCAAACTGCCCTCCGACTGCCACGCGCCCCAGGGCTCGTCATACGGCAGGAACGTATACTCTGGAATCGGGTTCCCGTCCGGCAGGGTAAAGTCCCAGCTGGTCCAGCCCTCCGTTTCGAAGACGGTGACGGCGCACCACGTCCGGGCGCTGTAAGCCAGGGCCAGAAAGCCCCCCTCCGGCGACCAGAGGGCGGACTGCCAGAGCCAGCCATGGTCCTGCCACAGCACCTCTCCCGTCTCCCGGTCTATGATTTGCAGATACTCCGGGGGTTGTATGCCGCTGACATACTCGCCGCTGGCCCCCTCGGCCCGGACCTCAAAGCGCCCGTCCGGCGAGACGGCCTCCCCCTCCACCTGGGCCACTGGCGTGGCGGCAATCATCGCCTCGTACTCGTCCGGTTCCTCCGGTTCCGCCGGCGGCGGTTCCGCCGTAGTCCCCGCCTGCCCGCAGCCCGCCAGCAGCGCCAGCAGCGCCAAAACACCCAGCAGCTTCCTCATACCCTTCGCCCCTTATACATTTAATATAGTATCGTCAGTATAAATCCCCGCCGGGTTTGGCGTAATCTCAAAACGGTTACACTTCTTTACAAAGCGGTAACGCCCTCTTGGGTTCAGGTCCCCGGGGAGACACAAAATATAGGAATTATTTCGCAAAAAAGTGTTGACCTGGCCGGGAAGCTGTGCTATACTCGGTCTTACCTGTGAGCGGGGCTTTTTTGTTGCGCGCTTTTCGCTTTTCAAGCCGCGATAAACAGGTCCCGGCAGGGAGGCAGACGGCCTTCCCCGGAGGAGGGCTAATATAAGGAGGTGCCGAAACAATGCGAGTCAAAGTGACCCTGAGATGCAACGAGTGCAAGCAGAGAAACTACAATACCATGAAGAACAAGAAAAACACACCGGACAAGCTGGAGCTGAACAAGTATTGCCGTTTCTGCCGGAAGCACACGCTCCACAGCGAGACCAAATAATTGAGGAAAGGGCGTATTTGAAGAATGGCAGAAGCGAAGAAAAAGGATCGCGGCCTTTGGTTCCGCGAAATGAAAAGCGAGCTGAAAAAAGTCGTTTGGCCCAACAAGCAGACGGTGGTCAAAAACACGGGCACGGTGCTTCTGTGCTCCGCCGTCATCGGCGCGTTTATCTGGGTGTTCGACTTTGTGTCTGTCTCCTTGGTTCAGATGATCCTGAGCGCCTTTGGCGCCTGAGGAACGGAAGATGGCAGACAGCGCGAAATGGTATGTCGTGCATACCTACTCCGGCTATGAAAACGCCGTCAAAACCAGCATTGAAAAGCTCGTCACCGGGCGGAACATGGAGGACATGATCCTTCGGATGGAGATCCCCATGGAAAACGTCACGGAGATCACCGAAAGCGGCGCTTCCAAGGAAGTGGCCCGGAAGGTCTTCCCCGGCTACGTGCTGATTAAGATGATCATGACGGACGAAACCTGGCACCTGGTGCGGAACGTCCGGGGCGTCACCGGCTTCGTGGGCACCGCCAACAAGGCCATCCCCCTGACGGAGGAAGAGGTCCTGGCCATGGGCATGGAGAAGCACGAAATCGTCGTCAAGTACGGCTTGGGAGACCACGTGCGGATCATGGACGGCCCGCTGGCCAGCTTCACCGGCGTGGTGGAGGAGATCGAGCCGGAGAAAAACCGGGTCAGCGTCATGGTTTCCATGTTCGGCCGGGAGACCCCGGTGGACCTGGAGCTGGATCAGGTCGAAGTTTTGAACTGAGCCGCGCGCACGCGCGCAGGTGGGAGGGACGAGAGGAACCGTCCCGCCGAACCACATTTTTAATCGTAGGAGGTGCCGCTCCATGGCACAGAAGATCACTGGTTATGTAAAGCTGCAAATCCCCGCGGGCAAGGCGACGCCCGCTCCCCCCGTGGGCCCCGCTCTGGGCCAGCACGGCGTGAACATCGCCGCCTTTACCAAAGAATTCAACGAACGCACCAAAAACGACGCGGGCATGATTATCCCCGTGGTCATCACGGTGTACGCGGACCGCTCCTTCTCCTTCATCACCAAGACGCCCCCGGCGGCGGTGCTGATCAAGAAAGAGTGCAACATTGAGTCCGGCTCCGGCGTCCCCAACAAAACCAAGGTGGCCACCATCTCCAAGGCCAGCATCCAGAAGATTGCCGAAATCAAGATGCGGGACCTGAACGCCGCCAACCTGGAGTCTGCCATGAGCATGATCGCCGGGACCTGCCGGTCCATGGGCGTTATCGTCGGCGACTGACCAATATTCTAAGAGCGGCCGGATCGCCGCTCCATACAGTGGGAGGATTCCGTTCCGAAGAACCACTATGAGGAGGAAGTAACAGTGTTTAGAGGCAAAAAATATCAGGACAGCGCCAAGCAGATTGACAGGAACACCCAGTATGAGCCCGCCGAGGGTCTGGCGCTGGTCTGCAAAACCGCTACCGCCAAGTTCGACGAGACCGTCGAGCTGCATGTAAAGCTGGGCGTAGACTCCCGGCACGCCGACCAGCAGGTCCGCGGCGCCATCGTCCTGCCCCACGGCACCGGCAAGACCGTCCGGGTGCTGGTCTTCGCCAAGGGCGACAAGGCCGAGGCCGCCAAGGCCGCCGGCGCGGACTATGTGGGCGAGATGGACCTGGTGGAGAAGATCCAGAAGGAAAACTGGTTTGACTTTGACGTGGTGGTCGCCAGCCCCGACATGATGGGCGTGGTGGGCCGTCTCGGTAAGGTCCTGGGTCCCAAGGGCCTGATGCCCTCCCCCAAGGCGGGCACCGTGACCCCCGACGTGGCCAAGGCCGTGCAGGAAGTCAAGGCCGGTAAAATCGAGTACCGCCTGGACAAAACCAACATCATCCACTGCCCCATCGGCAAGGTCTCCTTCGGCCCCGAGAAGCTGACGGAGAACTACAACACCCTGATGGGCGCCATTGTGAAGGCGAAACCCGCCGCGGCCAAGGGCCAGTATATCCGTAGCTGCGTCGCCGCCGCCACTATGGGGCCGGGCGTGCGTATGAATACCGCGAAGCTCGTCTGAGCTTAAAGGGGGGACTTGCGTCCCCCCTTTAGATTCCCCCTGTCCTGTTTGGAGTCTGGGGGCAGACGAGGGTGCGGTGGGTCTAACGGACTGCGCCTTGACACCAGTGACATCGGTCACTGGTGTGCGCGTCCCCAGGACGCGCGGGTCGAGGTATTTTTGTGACGCGCATGTCGTCGCAAAAATGACTTTAATTCTTTTCCCGCCGGGGCGGAATAACCGGGAACCTAAGGTTCCCTGGCCCCTCCTTGTGTAAAAATGCTTGCGTGAAACGCAAGTATTTTTACACTGGAGATGCTGGGGGCTTTTTTAGCCAAGAAAAATTTGGTTTTGGTATTGACATTTTTCTCTTGTCTGCTATAATGTTATTTGCGTTCCAAAGACAGCAGGTGGGCTTTGCCCGTAAGTCCTGCCGAGGGCGGCAAATTTTTGATTTGCTATGCGTCCTTGTGTCTTTTTGGGCACCGGGGCGTTCCTTTTTTAGAACGCGCATTCCCATTCCTATGGAGGTGAAAACTACCATGCCTAACGCGAAAGTATTATCTGAGAAGCAGGCCATCGTCGCCCAGCTGACCGAGAAGATTCAAAAGGCCACTGCGGGCGTCATTGTCGACTACAAGGGAATCACCGTCGAAGAGGACACCGCCCTGCGCCGGGAGTGCCGTGAGAACGCGGTGGATTACGCTGTGGTCAAAAACACGTTGCTCCGCTTTGCTTTCAACAACACCGGCCTCAGCGACCTGGACGACCTTCTCAACGGCACCACTTCCCTGGCCCTGTGCGAGGACCCCGTGGCTCCCGCCCGCGTCATGAACGACTATGCCGAAAAACTGAAGGACAAGTTCGAGATCAAGGGCGGCTTCATGGACGGCAAGCCCGTGGACCTGGCTACCATCAAGTCCCTGGCCTCTATCCCCGCTCTGCCCGTCCTCCAGGCTCAGGTTCTGGGCACCATGCTGGCCCCCATCACCGGCCTGGCCGTGGTCCTGAAGCAGATCGCCGAGAAGCAGGGCGCGCCCGCCGAGGCCGCCGAAGAAGCCCCCGCCGCCGAGTGAGCAGCCCCTACCCTATCATAAAAATTTACTATCAGGAGGTTCCATACAATGTCTGAGAAAGTTACCGCCATGATCGAGGAGATCAAGGCCCTTACTGTTCTGGAGCTCAGCGAGCTCGTTCACGCTCTCGAGGAAGAGTTCGGCGTTTCCGCCGCCGCTATGGCCGCTCCCGCCGCCGGCGGAGCCGCTCCCGCCGCCGTGGAGAAGACCGACTTTGACGTGGTCCTGACCGGCTTCGACGCCGCCTCCAAGATCAAGGTCATCAAGGTTGTCCGCGAAATCACCGGCCAGGGCCTGGCTGAGGCTAAGGCCACTGTCGAGGGCGTCCCCGCCACCCTGAAGGAGGGCATTTCCAAGGACGACGCCGAGGCTCTGAAAAAGCAGATCGAGGAAGTCGGCGGCAAGGTCGAGCTGAAATAATCCGCACTTTCAAAACGCAAAAGAGGCCGTGGCAAGCCGCCATGGTCTCTTTTTCTCCCCCGCCGGGGCATCACAGCGGCCCAGCCGCGGAAGGAGCGCTCAGCTATGCGCATCATGGCCATTGACTACGGGGACACCCACACCGGCGTCGCCGTCTCCGACCCCACCGGTTTCCTGGCGGGCTTCACCACCACCGTCACCGCCTACCGCCCGGAGGCCGTGACGGAACAAATCGCCGCCCTGGCCCGAGAGCACGGCGCGGAGGAGCTGGTGCTGGGCCATCCCCGGAACATGGACGGCACCCTGGGTCCCCGTGCCGAAAAGGCGGAGGCCCTGGCGGAACTGCTGCGGGAGGCCACCGGCCTGCCCGTGGTCCTCTGGGACGAGCGCCGGACCACCATCGACGCCCACCAGATTTTGTTCAACGCCGGGAAGAACGCCAAAAAGCGGAAGAAAACCGTAGACGCCGTGGCGGCCTCTCTGATTCTGGAGGGCTACCTGACCTATAAAAAAAGCCAGCAAAGGTAAAAAACAACCGGCCGACTTGGAAGTCGGCCGGTTGTTTTTATTATGCGTCCCAAGCTCATACCCGTCCCGGTTGCCGTCGCTTCGGCCCGGATAATCACCAGACAACCAGAGCGAGCTAAAGCTCTTTTTGCCTACTTTTTCTCTCGAGAAAAAGTAGGTCAGAACACGCCCTGGGCCATCATGGCGTCGGCGACCCGCTGGAAGCCCGCGATGTTGG
>CAJUJW010000034.1:26106-26502 GCA_910586735.1 uncultured Oscillibacter sp.
GGCGCCGGCCACCAGGTTGTACCCCAAGCCGTATTTTTCGGCGGCTTCCACACTCATGCTGTAGATGGTGTCCATAATCTGGTGGAGCTGCTTGTCGACCTCTTCCTCGGTCCACACCAGCCGCTCGCTGTTCTGGGCCATCTCCAGGGCGGAGGTGGCCACGCCGCCGGCGTTGACAGCCTTGGAGGGGGCCACAATCACGCCGGGCTGCTCCATCAGGAATTTCAGCGCGTCGTTGGTGGTGGGCATGTTCGCCACTTCGATATAGTATTTGATTCCGTTGGCCGCGATTTGTTTGGCGTGTTCCATGTGAACGTCGTTCTGCATGGCGGAGGGCATCACCACATCCACCTTCACGCCCCAGGGCTTCTCCCCGGCGTGGAACTCCACGCCGAA
>CAJUJW010000035.1:0-16550 GCA_910586735.1 uncultured Oscillibacter sp.
CACGAGAAATCGTGGAAATCCTCATCGACCACATCACTGTAGGCAAGCGCATCCCCAGCACCCGTGACGTTCCCATTGAAATCTATTGGAATTTTTAAGGAGCATATAGACCCTATGCAATCCAAAGAAGAATTTGAGCAAACCATTCAATCCATCGACCAGGCGTTAGGTGAAATTGAGCACACCCTGGAGCAAATGCTGACCCTGGCTCAGTTGTCCGCCAGCGATTTGAATGTAGACCGGGAGGCCCTGCAAAAGACTCTGGAACGCCTTCAACGCAAGATCGACCGCATCGCCGATACGATCTAGTGCCATTTTTCGCCGTTTTTTGCAATAATGTTGCACTTTCGTAATTGCACCAGAGCAGAAAGCCCGCGTGACCTACGACAACATTCTCCGCCTCTCCGACGACCCGGATGTCAGCGATGTCATCAAATTCCTCCGGGCCCGGGAAATTGTCCACTTCCAGCGGTTCGGCGAGGGTCTGCGGCTGGCGAAGGACAGGATGAACGAGAAAAACGTCTATTATATGAACCCGGCTTTCGACAAGTAAACCCGAAAAAGAGCGGCGGATGCCCCGCCGCTCTTCCTTTGTCTCAACGCTACTTCAGCATCTCCGCGAATTCGTCCTCCGTCAGCACGGGGATGCCCAGATCCTCCGCCTTTTTCAGCTTGCTTCCGGCGGCCTCCCCCGCCACCACGTAGGTCGTCCGCTTGGAGACGGACCCAGCGGCCTTGCCTCCCCGCTCCTCTATCATCGCCTGGGCCGTTTTGCGGTCAAAGCGGCTGAGGGTCCCAGTGAGCACGAAGGTCATCCCGGCAAAGCGCTCGTCCACCAGCTCCGCCGTGCTCTCCATGTTGACCCCCGCATTCTTCAGCCGGGCCAGCAGGTCCTTGGCCTGGAGAGAGGACAGGTAGTCCACCACGCAGCGGGCCGTGACGCCGCCCACGTCGTCTATCTCCGTCAGCTCCTCCTCCGAGGCGGCGGACAAGGCGTCCATGGTGCGGAAGTGGGCGGCCAGCACCTTGGCCGCCTTCTCCCCCACCTGCCGAATCCCCAGGCCGTAGATGAGCCGGGAGAGGTCGTTGGACTTGGATCGATCTATGGCGGCCAGGAGGTTCTCGGCGGACTTCTTCCCCATCCTGTCCAGCCCGGCCACCTTTTCCGCCTCCAGACCGTAGAGGTCCGCGGGGTTGCTCACCTGTCCGCTGTCAATGAGCTGCTGGATTACGGCGGGGCCGCAGCCGTCAATGTCCATGGCGTCCCGGCTGGCAAAGTGGGTCAGGTTCCGCAGGAGCTGGGCGGGGCACTCCGCCCCGGTGCAGCGGATGGCCGCGCCGTCCTCGTCCCGGCGAACCGGCGCGCCGCAGACCGGGCAGACCTGGGGGAAGAGATAGGGCGCCGTCCTCTCCGGGCGCTTGGAGAAGTCCACCTCCACCACCTCCGGGATGATCTCCCCCGCCTTTTGCACGATGACGGTGTCCCCGACGCGGATGTCCTTTTCCGTGATGAGGTCCTGGTTGTGCAGCGTGGCGTTTGTGACGGTTGTCCCCGCTAGGCGGACAGGGGTCAGCACCGCCTTGGGGGTCAGCACCCCGGTGCGGCCCACCTGAATGACGATGTCCAACACCTGGGCGGGCTTTTTCTCCGGCGGGTATTTGAAAGCCACCGCCCACTTGGGAAACTTGGCTGTGCTGCCCAATTTCGCCCGGTCCGGCAGGGAGTTGACCTTAATCACCGCACCGTCAATATCAAAGGGATACTCCAGCCGCTGGTCGTTAATGCGGGCAATCTCCGCCTGACAGGCGGCGGCCCCGGACAGGGTCCGGTGGGGAATAACCCGGAAGCGCTGAGAGGACAGATAGTCCAGTGTCTCCTGGTGGGAGACAAATTCCCTCCCCTCCGCCAATTGCAGGTTGAACACCTGGATGTCCAGCTTCCGGGCGGCACAGATCTTTGGATCCAGCTGCCGGAGGGACCCGGCGGCGGCGTTCCGGGGATTCGCCAGCAGGGGCTTCCCCTGAGTCTCCCGCTGGGCGTTCAGCTCCTCGAACACCGTCCGGGACATGTAGACCTCTCCCCGGACGATGAGCCGGGGCAGTTTGTCCGGCAGGACCATGGGAATGGAGCGGATGGTCTTCAAGTTTTCCGTCACATCCTCCCCCGTCCGGCCGTCTCCCCGGGTGGCGCCACGGACGAAAACTCCGTCCCGGTACTCCAGCGCAACGGACAGCCCGTCCACCTTGGGCTCCAGGGAGCAGACGGTCCCCTCTCCCAGCGCCTCGTCGATCCGCTCACAGAACTCCGCCACCTCCTCGGCGCTGAACACGTCCTGGAGGCTCTCCAGGGGGACCTCGTGGGTGTAGGAGGCGAAGCCCTCCAGAGTCTTCCCGCCGATTCGCTGGGTGGGCGAGTCCGGCGTGACCTCCTCGGGGTGCTGGGCCTCCAGCTCCTCCAGACGGCGGTTGAGCATGTCGTATTCATAGTCGCTGATGGTGGGCGCGTCCAGCACGTAGTATTTGTAGCCGTGCTCGTTCAGCGTGTCCCGCAGCTGCTTGATTTCTTCACGGTAATCCATGAGGGCCTCCTAATTCAATATATAGTCCTTGGCGTCGCTGACCTCCGAGGTGGAGTTAAAATAGGTGTAGGTGTCCGGCACGGACCCCACGATGACGGTTTCCGCCACGGTGACGGCGTTGGAAACCGTGGTGGCTGTGGAAAATCCGGGAAGCAGGATGCTGACCGCCACATCGATGTTCAGCACAATCTGGTGTTTCGTCTGGTTGATGCCCGCCGAGGTGAACTCGTTCTCAAAGTTGGCGGAGGAGGAGCCCACGGACTCCATCCGCACGGAGATGCGGGGCCCCCGCCCCGCCAGGAGCACAGAGCCGGTCAGGCTGCCCACCGGGATGGAAAGCTCTCTGGCGGACACCTGGTCGATCCGGGCAAGGATGATGTCCAGGATGTTGGATTGCAGCCGGTTGAAAGCCGCCATGTTGCTGTAGATGGCCGCGATCCGCCCCTCGCTGTCTTTTTCAAAGGTAATCAGGTCGCTGTAGGTGATGTTCCCCCCGTCTATGGCCTCGTCCACCGCCTCGGAGACAATGCGGTTCACCATGTTGGAAACCCGGGTGGTGGCCAGGCTCACCAGAATGGGCCGCATCTGAATGGTGGCAAAAATCATAACTGCCAGGACCGCCGCCAGGGTGGAAAAGCTCAGGACCCCCAGCAGGGTCCGCCGGGTCATCCGCCGGCGGTAGTAGAAAAAGCCCATCCATATCACCCCCAGGCATTTTATGCGCCGGGGGCCTGGTCTTATTTCAACTCATTCACAATCTCCTTGAAGACCCTTCCCCGTTCCATGAAGTTGGCGAAGCGGTCAAAGGAGGTGCTGGCGGGGGACAGAATCACCACGTCTCCCGCCTCCGCCCGGCCTCTGGCCAGGGAAACCGCCTGGCGGTAGTTTTCCACATCCACGATTTCCAGGCCGCTGTAATTCTCCGCCTGCTCCACGCTGCGGCGGATCACCCCGGCGGTGGCCCCGCAGAGAATCAGCAGTTTGACGTGGTCGTTGATCACCGGGCCCAGGCTGTCGTAGGAGATGCCCTTATCCTTCCCCCCGGCGATGAGAATCACCCGTTCCGGGAAGGAATTCAGCCCCGCGATGGTCCGGCTGGGACTGGAGGCGATGGAGTCGTTGTAGTACCGCACGCCGTCCAGCTCCCGGACCAGCTCGATGCGGTGCTCCACGCCGCCGAACGTTCCGGCGAAGTCCCGGATGATTTCATCGGGGACCAGCCCGTCCACGGCGGCGATGGCGGCCATATAGTTTTCCACATTGTGAACGCCGGGGAGCTTGATTCCCGCCAGGGGAAGCACCGCGCGGCGGCCCGTTTCATTGACCAGCCAGATTGCCTGGCCCTCCCCGGAGGGGCCGGCGGCCAGATAGGTCCCCCGCTCCACCGTCTCCCGGCGTGAGAACAGGCGGAGGGCCCCCCTTTCCCGGCCGATGAAGGAGCGTGTCACCTCGTTGTCCGCGTTAAAGACGGCAATATCTTCCGCCGACTGATGTGTAAAGATATTTTCCTTTGCGGAAATGTACTCCGCGTAGTCCCGGTGAACATCCAAATGGTTGGGCGCCAGGTTGGTGATGACGGCGATATGGGGGCTGTGGGTCATGGTCATAAGCTGGAAGGAGCTGAGCTCCAGCACGGCAATGTCCCCCTCAGAGATGTCCCCGGTCTCCGCCAGCAGAGGATGGCCGATGTTGCCCCCCAGGTGGACGGTCCGCCCCGCCGCCCGGAGGAGTTCCGCAATGATGGTGGTTGTTGTTGTTTTCCCGTCGCTGCCCGTGACGGCGATGATGGGACAGGGACAGACCTGAAAGAAGACCTCCATTTCACTGGTCAGCACACTGCCCCGGCCCACGGCGGCGGCCAACTCCGGCAGGTCAGGCCGCATTCCAGGCGTGCGGAAAATCACGTCCTCCCGCAGGTCCTTTAAGTAGTCCGGCCCCAGCTGGAGGCGGCAGCCCTTTCCCTCCAGCTCCTCCGCCAGAGGGCCCAGGGCGGCCCGGTCCTTCTTGTCGCAGGCGGTCACGGCCACGCCGCGGGAGAGCAGAAGCTCGACCAGGGGCCGGTTGGAGACCCCGATGCCGATGACGGCCACGGTTTTGTTTTGCAGCGAGGACAGATACTCCTCAAATCTCATGGAAATCGCTCCTTATTCTTCCTGCCCTCAGGCGGGTTTTTACTTCGTAATACCAGCGCCTCCACGGAAGCATTCTGATAAATGGCTTACCCATTGTACCACGCCGGGCCCTTCCCGGCAAGACTTGCTTGAAGAAGAAATTTGTGATATCCTGTCGGAGAAAACCGGAAAGGAGGTCCCGCCATGGACCCGCAGTTTTTTCAGATCGGCCATATCCCCGCCGCCCTCTGGGGACCGCCCTCAGATCGGGTCATTGTCGCCGTCCACGGGGCCCAGTCCTGCAAGACAGACGTGCCCTTTCGCCTTCTGGCGGAGACGTTCCCCCGCTGTCAGGTCCTGTGCTTCGACCTGCCGGAACACGGGGACCGCACGGGCGGGCCCGCCCTCTGCAAGCCCCCTGTCTGCGTCCGGGAGCTGACCGCCGTTCTGGACTACGCCGAAGGCCGGTGGAAGCGCTCCGGCCTGTTCGCCGTAAGCATGGGGGCCTATTTCAGCCTCCTGGCCTGCCGGGACCGAAAGGTCGAGCACGCCTGGTTCCTCTCCCCCGTGGTGGACATGGAGCGTTTGACCCGAGACATGATGACCTGGTTCCAGATTTCCGAGGCCCGCCTGGAGGCGGAGGGGTCCATCCCCACCCCTATGGGGCAAACCCTCTGCTGGGACGACTATTGCTACATCCGCCGTCATCCCATTGACCGCTGGTCCTGCCCTACCGACATTCTCCGGGGAACCGGAGATACTCTTGCAGCGGAGGAGACCGTGACCGCCTTTGCCGGGCGTTTCGGCTGCCGCCCGCGGGCCGCGGAGGGTGCGGGGCACTGGTTCCACACGCCGGAGGAACTGGAGGCGCTGTCCGCTTGGCTGCGGGAGACGGCATCATTTTGAGAAAGAATACTTGAAAAGGTCCGCCAATCTCCGGTTGACATCTCCCCCGCTTTTTTGTAAAATAGAAACCGCGAGTAAGACAGACGGCCGCGTGGGCAGGCCGAAAGGCCGTCCATGAGGAAAGTCCGGGCTCCACAGGGCAAGGATAACGGGTAACGCCCGCCGAAGGCGACTTCAGGAAAAGTGCAACAGAGATATACCGCTGGTTCGGTTTTCCGTTCCAGTAAGGGTGGAAAGGTGCGGTAAGAGCGCACCCATCGGCTGGGAACAGTCCGATGCTGTAAACTCTATCCGGAGCAACACCGGTATGGGAGCGTCGGGGTTCGTCCCCGAAAGGCTGGCCCGGCCGCTCCCGGGGTGGCTGGAGCGCGTTGGCAACAGCGCGCCTAGATAGATGGCTGTCAAATACAGAACCCGGCTTACAGTTTTGCTCGCAATATATGAGGACCGTCCGCATGATCTGCGGACGGTCCTCTTTAATTATAGGATCTCTCCGACGACGGGCGGGTGGCTGCCCAGCCTCGCTTGAGCCCGGGCAGACTCTTCCGGTATGGTCAGCAGTCGTTCCTGCAATTCCGGGGAGACGTTTTCCAGCCAATATTGGTCGATCTCCTTGACCTTGAAGTCGTCCCCCCAGTCGTAGACCATATAGGGCTTCTCCGGCCAGCGGGTACGGGCCACCACCTCGTTGTGCCCGTCCCCATCAATGTCTTCCACTATGACGTTCAGGCAGTCCTCTACCAGCAGCACGGTTTCCCGGTCCTTCCACTCGCCGGTCTCCCTGTCCCATTTTCCGGTCCAGAAGCGGTAGTTACAGAGATAGAGCAATCCCCTGGGTTCACTATAGGGGTCTGGGTAGTAGTCCTCGCTGGTGTAGTAGACCTCGTCATACCAGAACAGCCGGTCGCTCTCCACCTCGAAGGTCACGTCCATCATCCCGCCCAGGAATTCGCCGGAAAACTGACAGGTGGAAACCGTACCCTCATAGGTTCGCCGGTTCCAACGGCAGTCCATGCGATAGGACCGTTCGCTGCCCCACTCGCTTTCCAACGTGATGCTGTCAAAGTCCACATCCGCCCCGCACTTCAGGCGGAGCAGATGGCCCTTGTCCTCCACATAGAGGTAATTCTCATCTCCTACAGTCTCTTTCAGGACAATGGATTTATCCAGCTGTTCGCTGACAAAGGTACTGCAATACCAGATGGTCCCCAGGGTGGCCGCCAGCATCAGCGCCAGCGCCAGGGCCGTCTGCCAGACGTGCTTCCGCCGCTCCGACTTCAGATTTTCCCGGGAAATCTCCATCAAATTCTGTACGGGCCGTTCCTCTCTGATGTTCTCCACAGCCTCTTCCTCCTCGTCCTTTCGTACCTCAATTCTCCGGCAGGCCATCAGCTCCTCCACTCCCAGGCCCAGGGCCTCCGCCAGGGGCTCCAGCAGCGTCACGTCCGGGTAGCTCAGGGCCCGTTCCCACTTGCTTACCGCCTTGTCCGTCACATGGACCCGGGCCGCCAATTCCTTTTGCGTCAGCCCGGCGGCTTTCCGGTTCTCCGCGATAAAATTTCCGAATTGCTGTTTGTTCATGTGCTTCACCTCCTTGTCAGTCTACACCCAACCCCGGAAAAAAAGCAACCGACCAGCGGTAGAATCCGGCAAATTCCGCCTGTTTCAAGCGGTTCAGGTCCCAGAAAAAATTTTTCCCATATTTCCATTTTTAAGGTTGAACTAAGAAAGCCGCTGTATGATGCCCCCATCCTGTTGAACGAAAGGAGTTCCAGCATGAAACCTCGGCACGAGTGGAAGCACGAAATCACCGCCGCCGACCGGCTGGTTCTCTCCGCCCGGCTCTCCGCGGTGGCCCGGCGGGACCGCCACGGGCAGAACGGCCGCTACGAGATACGGAGCCTGTATTTCGACGACCCCAAGGACACGGCCCTGCGGGAGAAAATCGACGGCGTGTCCCGGCGGGAGAAATTCCGAATACGGTATTACAGCGGCGACGCCTCTTACATCTGCCTGGAGAAAAAGAGCAAATGGGACGGCCTGTGCGGCAAGCGCTCCGTCCTTCTAAGCGCCCAGGAGGTCCAGGCCCTTCTGGACGGGGACCTGGACTGGATGTCCCGGTGCGGCAGGCCCCTGATTCAGGAGCTCTACAGTAAGATGAAAACCAGCGGCCTGAGGCCCAGGACCATCGTGGACTACGTCCGGGACGCCTATGTCTTCCCCGCCGGGAACGTGCGGGTGACGGTGGACTACAACATCCGCACCGGCCTGAACTCCACGGATTTTCTGAACCCCGCCTGCGTCACCGTTCCCGCCGGGGACGCCCCCATGATTCTGGAGGTGAAATGGGACGAATTCCTCCCCGACATCATCCGGGACGCGGTGCAGCTCCCCGGGCGGCACACCGCCGCTTTCTCAAAATACGCGGCCTGCCGCGTTTACGGATAATCAAGAAAGGACTCGATCACTATGACTTTTCAGGACATCTTCAAATCCAGCTTTCTGGAGAACGTCGCCAGCGTCAGCCTACTGGACATGGGCCTGGCCTTGATTCTGGCCTTCGGCCTGGGGCTGTTCATCTTCCTGGTCTACAAGAAGACCTTCACCGGGGTCATGTACTCCTCCAGCTTCGGCGTGACCCTGGTGGCCCTGACCATGATTACCACCATGGTCATTTTGGCGGTCACCAGCAACGTGGTGCTGTCCCTGGGCATGGTGGGCGCGCTGTCCATCGTCCGGTTCCGCACGGCCATCAAGGAGCCCCTGGACATCGCCTTTCTGTTCTGGTCCATCGCCGTGGGCATCGTCCTGGCGGCGGGCCTGATTCCGCTGGCGGTCATCGGCAGCGTGGTCATCGGCGTGACGCTGCTGGCCTTTGTCAACCGGAAGTCCCGCTGCGACCCCTACATAGCCGTCCTCCAGTGCGACGGGCAGGACAGCGAAAACCGGGCGGCGGAGTTCCTCCGGCAGAACACCCGCCGCTGCGTGGTGAAGAGCAAAACCGTGCAGAAGGACGCCGTGGAGCTGAACCTGGAAATCCGCCTGAAGGACGAAAACACCGGCTTCATCAACGCCCTGGCGGACCTCCCCGGCGTCCGCAGCGCGGTGCTGGTGAGTTACAACGGCGACTACATGGGCTGAGAGGAGCGGCCTATGTCAACCCACAAATACATTGACAGGATCTGCGCCGCCGCCCTGGTCCTCTGCCTGCTGCTGACCGCCGGGTTCATGAATGGCGAGGCCCTGGGCGTCCGGCCCGCCGCCTCCGTCATGGGCTATGAGACCCGGCTGTTCGACACGGGGAGGGTCCACACCCTCGACATCGTCATGGACGACTGGGAGGGATTCCTGGAGACCTGCGAAAACGAGGAGTACGCCCAATGCGCCGTGGTCATCGACGGCGAGGCTTACCAAAACACCGCCATCCGGGCCAAGGGCAACACCTCCCTATCCATGGTCTCCGCCATGGACAGCGACCGCTACAGCTTCAAGCTGGAGTTCGACCACTACGACAGCGCCCGGACCTACCACGGCCTGGACAAGCTGAGCCTGAACAACACCATACAGGACACCACCTACATGAAAGACTATCTCACCTATCAAATGATGGGGGCCTTCGGCGCGGACGCGCCCCTGTGCAGCTATGTCTATATCACCGTCAACGGCCAGGACTGGGGCTTGTACCTGGCGGTGGAGGGCGTGGAGGACGGCTTCCTCCGGCGGAACTACGGCAGCGATCCCGGCCAGCTCTACAAACCGGACAGCATGAGCTTCGGCGGAGGCCGGGGCAACGGTCGGGAGTTTGACATGGACAAATTCCTGGACTCCGACGGGAACGGCGCACCCTCCAAGGGTCGGTCCTCCCCGGACGGCGCGTTCCCCTCCCCGCCGGACGGCCAGGCGTTCAGCGCCGGGCGTAACGGTCCCGGAGAAAGGGGCGAAGCCTTCGGCGGAGAAGTCGGAGGGAAAGCCCCCGGCGATTTTGAAGGCATGAACGGCGGCGATGTCAAACTCCGGTACATAGACGACGACCCGGACAGCTATTCCAACATCTTCGAAAACGCCAAAACCGACATCACAAAGGCGGACCAGACCCGGCTCATCGCCTCGCTGAAGGCCCTGAGCGAGGGCGAAAGCCTGGAGGATATCCTGGACATGGACGAGGTCCTCCGCTACTTCGTGGTTCACAACTTCGTCCGAAACGGCGACAGCTACACCGGCTCCATGGTTCACAACTACTACCTCTACGAAAAAGAGGGCCGCCTCTCCATGATTCCCTGGGACTACAACCTGGCCTACGGCACCTTCCAGAGCGGCGACGCGGGCGGCGAGGTCAACGCCCCCATCGACTCCCCCGTTGACGGCGGGGACAGCCGCCCTATGGTAGACTGGATTTTCGGCAGCCCGGAGTACACGGAGCTGTATCACCAGTATTTCCGGGAGTTCCTGGAGACCGTGGACATCTCGGAAATGATCGAGTCCGCAGCAGCACTGATTGCCCCCTATGTGGAGAAGGACCCAACCCGGTTTTATACCTATGAGGAGTTCCAGACCGGCGTGGAGACCCTCCAGACCTTCTGCCGCCTCCGGGCGGAGAGCGTTCAAGGTCAGTTGGGCGGCGTGATTCCCTCCACGGAGGAGGGCCAGGTGTCGGACTCCTCCACCCTGGTGGACGCCTCCGCCGTCACCCTCTCCAACATGGGCACCATGAACCGGGGCGGCGGCTTTGGCGGCGGACAGCCGCCCTCCCTGCCCGGCGGCGGTGGAATGCCGGACTTGCAGCCTCCCGCGGAGGGCCCGGCCCCGTCTGAACAAGAGGACCCGGCCATACCGGCCATGGAAACCCAGCCCGTGGAAATCCTGCGGCAGGGTCCCCCGGAACGGCCCGGCGGCGGCTTCCCCGGCGGACAGTTCCCAGGCGAAGCGCCCGCCGCCGTGAGCGGAAGCGTCCTGCTTCTGTCGGGGGTATCCCTGGCCGTCCTTCTGTCGGGGCTCCTGTTCGCCCTCCTCTTCCGGCGCAGAAAGAACTGAAAAGGCCGCCGTCCGTCTTGCAGCGGGCGGCGGTCTTTTTCTTGCGCGCTATAAACGGGAATTTATTGCACAAAACTTAGTTTTTGTGCAATCTTTAGGATGAAAAGAAGGGCGGGCCTTTTTCAGCCCGTCCCTCTTGAGAATCAGTCGTTGTCCCAGTTATGCCAGACGTTCTGCACATCGTCGTTGTCTTCCAGCATGTCAATGAGCTTTTGCATATTTTTCACATCGCCCTCTCCGCTGAGCGTGATGTAATTCTGGGGCACCATCTCCACCTCGGCGTTGACAAAGCTGTATCCCTTCTCCTCCAGGGCCTTCACCACATCGTTGAAAGCGTCCGGGTCGCAGGTGATCTCCAGGGCGGGCCCGTCGGCCTCGAAGTCGGCGGCTCCGGCGTCCAGCGCGTCCATCATGACGGTTTCCTCGTCCAGTTCCCCGTCCTCGTTGTCGATGACAATGACTCCCTTTTTGTCGAAGGACCAGGAGACGCAGCCGATGGCCCCCAGGTTTCCGTTGCACTTGTCAAAGGCGTGGCGGACCTCCGGCGCGGTGCGCTGGCGGTTGTCGGTCAGGGCCTCCACGATGACGGCCACGCCGCCGGGGCCGTAGCCCTCGTAGGCAACGGCCTCGTAGCTGTCCGTATTTCCCGCCCCCAGGGCCTTGTCTATGGTCCGTTTGATGTTGTCGTTGGGCATGTTCACGGCTTTCGCTTTTGCTATGACCGTGGCCAGGCGGGAGTTGTTGTTGGGGTCTCCGGACCCGCCCTCTTTGACCGCGACAATGATCTCACGGGCGATTTTGGTGAAAGCGGCGGAACGCTTGGCGTCCGCGGCGCCCTTGGTTTTTTGAATATTATGCCACTTAGAATGTCCAGACATGGGGTTTATTCTCCTTCCACATAATACTGAATCGCTTCCTTATGGGAAGCGGATTTTTGAATCCGCAGCTTGGGGAACCGCTGGGACAAAAAGGAAATCACGTGCCCGCAGACCGGGTCCTCTGTGGGGAAATGCCCCGCGTCGATGAGGTTGATTCCCTTCGCCTTGGCGTCCACAAACTGGTGATAGCTCAAGTCCGAGGTGACAAAGGTGTCGCACCCGGCGTAGATGGCGGCGTCCTCGAACTCCCCGCAGGCCCCGCCGCCCACGGCCACCCGGTGGACGGGCTTCCCCGCGTCGGCGTACCGCACGCCGTTGCAGCCCAGGGCCCTGGAGACCAAACGGACGAACTCCGGCAGGGCCATGGGCCCGGCCAGCCAGCCGCAGCGGCCCACACCCTCGTTGGTGAAACGTTCCGGGTTTTGAACGCCCAGAATCTGGGCCAGAATGTCGTTGACCCCGCCCTCGGCGCAGTCCAGATTCGTGTGCATGCAGATGGCGGAGAGTCCCCCCTCCAGAAGCCGAAGCACCCGATTGCCGGTGACATCCCGGTCAGTCACGCTCTTTTGCCCGTGGAAAATGACCGGATGGTGGGTGACGATCAGGTCCGCCCCCCAGCGGACCGCCTCGTCGATCACATCCTCCGTGATGTCCATGGCCGCCAGGACCTTTCGGACCTCCCGGTCCCGCCGGCCCACAAGAAAGCCCACGTTGTCCCAATCCTGGGCGCACTCCCTGGGCGCCAGCTCAAAGAGCGCCTGTTCAATCTCGCTGACTGTTGGCACGCCGCCACTCCTCTCTTAGGGACAGCAGCGCGGTGATGATCTCCCGCAGCGCGTCCCCTTTTTCCTGCCCTCCGCCGGATCGGTTGATGCCCGCCACGGCGGCCTGCAGCCGAATGATTTTCTCAATGATGTACCGCTCCCCCAGCGGGTCCCTCAGCAGGGCCGCCCCGCCGTGGAGCTGCCCCAGGGTCAGGGACATCTCCCCTCCCCCGGCCTCCATCACCGGGTAGAGGGTCCCCCGGTCCTTCACCAGCGCCTCCCGGCGGATGGCGTAGCCGTGTTCCGCCAGGAAGACCCGCAGCGTCTCCGCCCGGGACTGGGGCTGGAGCAGAAGCGTGTGGGTCCCGTCGGCGGTCCAGGGGGCTTTTGCCAGGATGGCGGCGATGTTCTCTCCCCCCATCCCGGCGATGACGACGGTGTCCGCCTCCTCCGGGGAGACCACCGTCAGCCCGTCGCCCAGGCGGTAGTCGACGCCATTTGCGCCGTAGGTCCTCCCGGTTTCCCTGGCACGGGCCAGGGGACCCTCCCGCAGGTCGCAGGCAATGGCAGAGACCACGCGCCCGTGAAGCCGGAGCCACACGGGCAGATAGCCATGGTCCGTGCCAACATCCGCGAGCCGCGCGCCGGGGGGCACCCAGTCCGCCAGCAGATGGAGACGGGGCGTCAGTTCAAAGTCCCGCAAGTCACTCCGCCTTTTTGTTGGCCTCTTCGTTCACCAGGGCCAGCAGCTTCTCCACGTCGATGCCGTGGACCATGCAGGCCTCTTCCACGGTCTCCCCGCGGGAGGAGGGGCAGCCCAGGCAGTGCATGCCGATGGACAGGAAGATGGGCGCGGTCTGGGGGGCGATGTCCAGGATATCGCCGATGATGGTGTCTTTTGTGATTTCGATCATTTCTGGATTCCTCCGTATTGAAAAATTAAGAAGCTGTTGGGCCGCCGGGTTCCCTGATTCCTGGGACAATCTTCCACGAACGGCCATCGTCCAGCTATTATACTCTATTATTTGCCCGAATTCAATAGAAAATCCGACAAAAGCCGAAACTGTTCTCAGGTTGTCCTCTCCTCCCGGTAGCTCTCCGCCGCCTCGTCCAGCATGGCCATTAGCTTGCGCTCCGCCTCCGTGCCCACCAGCGTCCTGGGATAAACCAGGCAGAGCCCCTGGTTTTCCAGATAGCCCTCATAGCAGTCCATCCCGTAAAAGTACATCAGGCCCCCGAAGTATTCCATCTTCGCCTTGAAATAAAATTTCCCGGAAAGCGGCGTGAGCTCCAGGGCCCCTGTGAAGGCGCCGCCCTCCTTGAACTCCTCCACGGCGGCGTATACCGGGTCGTCGCATTGAATCGCCAGATAGGGATAGGAGTCTTCCTCGCCGTATTCGCCGTCCGGCGCGTAGGTGTGGAGCATCTCCACCTCCCCCGCGTGGGACTTTGCGGGCTTGAAGGCGTCGTTTACCAGAAAGGCCGTCCGGTACTCACAGCCGTCCTCTCCATAGAAGAACTCTTCCGCGAAGCGCGACGTGGGCGCGAGGACCAACTCCCCCTCAGCCAGCACATTCTGAAACGCCTCCCCCGGGGCGTTCACCTGCTTGAGCTTTTTCGCCAGTTTGTCAAACAGTCCCATTTCAAAACCTCCCCTTTCCCGCCGGGTTCCCGTGGACTTAAATCTATCCTGATTTTAGCACAGGCCCCCGGCTCTTTCAAGGAAAAACGCCCCCACGCAAAAACGTGAGGGCGCTTTCATTGAATTGGCACAAGAGACGAAACCGGAAAACCGATTAGCGCTGCTCCTCGCGCATCTTGGCGAAGCACTCGCTGCAATAGACCGGACGGTCAGAGCGGGGCTCGAAGGGTACACGGGCCTCTCCGCCGCAGGCGGCGCAGACGGCAGTGAAATACTCCCGGGGACCACGGGCGGCGTTCTTGCGGGCGTCGCGGCAGGCTTTGCAGCGCTGGGGCTCGTTCTGGAAGCCGCGCTCAGCGTAGAACTCCTGCTCACCGGCGGTGAACACAAACTCCTGACCACACTCTTTGCACACTAAGGTCTTGTCTTCGTACATGATTTTTACCCTCTCTTTGAAAAGAAAATTATATTGCGTTCAGCGTTTGCTGAGATCGCCGGAAAGTAATTGCCGCGCCACCTTGCGTCGAATGCGCTGCACGGCGTTGTCCACGGATTTCGGGGGCTTGTTCACCGCTTTTGCAATTTCCCTGCAGGAAAGACCGTCCAAATAGAACCCCAAAATCTTTGCTTCAAATTCGGACAACTGTTTCCGGACACCGGATAAGAGGGCTGCCGTGTGTTCCCTGTCGATCAGGAAATCTTCGGGATTACGCTGCGCCAAATTACTGGTCCCAGAGGTGAGGGGATTGCTGTCAAAAAGGGAATCGTCTAAGGATAGCGATTGATTGAGCGGCTGCTGCTTATCCCGCGCCGAGGCGCGGAGCACGGAGTAGAGGCGGCTGCGAATGCAGATCTCGGCGAAGGTGCGGAAGGACGCCTCTTTCCCGGCGTCATATTCCCGGACGGCCGTGATCAGGCCCACCATGCCCTCCTGCGTGAGATCCTCGCTGTCGCCGCCCGCCAGAAAGAATGGACGGGCGCAGGTGCGGACCAGGCGGTTATACCGGGTGACGAGGGTTTCCTCCGCCAGACGGTTTCCAGCCGCGGCCAGGAGACACAGGGCCTCGTCCGGCTGCCGCTCCAGTTCCGACACGTCGTTCTCATAAGTATTGCACATGTTGTATTATACCCATCTGCTCTGGAAAATGTCAAGCAATTTATCAAAATTCACGGAATTTTTCCTTAAAATTTTAGTGATTTTATTAGGCTAACCAGAAAATCGGCCGTTTTTTGCGCAATTTCGGTCGTCTTGGCCTCCACCATGACCCGAATCAGGGCCTCTGTCCCCGACGCGCGGACAAGCACGCGGCCCTCCCCCGCCAGGGCGGCCTCCTGCTCCTTCACCGCCTCCGCCAGTTCCTGGGAGGCCATGATCTTCTCCTTGACCCCGCCGCTGTGGGGCACCTCCACATTAATCAGCACCTGGGGATAGGCGGCGCAGACGGAGGCCAGCTCCGACGCCTTCTTCCCCGACTGGGCCAGGACCTGGAGGAACTGGAGGGCCGTCACCTGTCCGTCGCCGGTGGTCTCCAGGGCGGTGAAGATGGTGTGGCCGGACTGCTCGCCGCCGACGCGGAAGTCCTGGCGCAGCATCTCCTCCAGCACGTTCCGGTCCCCCACGGCGGTGCAGACCAAATCAATGCCGTGATTCCGGCAGAACTCGTGGAGGCCCAGATTGCTCATCACCGTGGCCACGACGGCGTTCCCCCGGAGGACGCCCCGGCGCTTCATGTCCAGGGCGCAGACGGCTATGACCTTGTCGCCGTCGATGACCCCGCCGGTCTCGTCCACCAGAAGGCACCGGTCCGCGTCCCCGTCGAAGGCCACGCCGATGTCATAGCCCCCCTTGACCACCTGGGCCGCCAGGTCCTCCAGGTGGGTGGAGCCGCAGTGATCGTTGATGTTCACGCCGTCCGGGGTCCGGTGGAGGAAGACGGTGTGGGCCTTGAAGCGCCCGAAGAGCTCCGGCGCGGTGGCGCTGGCGGCGCCGTTGGCGCAGTCCACCAGGATACGCAGCCCCGCCAGGTCGGAGTCGATGGTGGAGGCGGCAAAGTCGATGTAGTCCCGCTTCAGCTGCTTCATGCCGTGGTGGCGGCGGCCCAGCTCTCCCCTGGTCCTCATGGCCATGGGCTCGCCGGAGAGGATTTTCTCCTCCACCCGCTCCTCCAGGGCGTCGGGGAGCTTATAGCCCTGGCTGTTGAAGACCTTGATTCCGTTGTGCTCATAGGGGTTGTGGGAGGCGGAGACCACGATGCCCGCATCCGCCTGCTCCTGCCGGGTGAGATAGGCCACGGCGGGCGTGGGGATGTCCCCCACAGGCTTCACGTCCGCGCCCACGGAACAGAGACCCGCAATCAGCGCCGCCTCCAGCATGTCGGAGGAGATGCGGGTATCCTTGCCCAGAACCACCGTGGGGCGGGCCCCCTTCTCCTCCATCAAAACCGTGCCCACGGCCTGCCCCACCCGGAAGGCCAGGTCCGCCGTCAGATTCTCGCCCACGATGCCGCGGATGCCGTCTGTTCCGAATAATTTTCCCATGGATGCCTCCTTTTATTATTCATTGACTAGGATTGTTCTGCCCTTTGGAGGAATCCCCCCGCCACGCCTGCGGCGTGGCCCTCCCCCCTTTAACAAGGGGG
>CAJUJW010000035.1:16560-26148 GCA_910586735.1 uncultured Oscillibacter sp.
GGTCCGCCGTCAGATTCTCCCCCACTACGCCCCGGATGCCGTCGGTGCCAAACAGTTTGCCCATAAAAAGTTACCTCTTTCTTCCAAAATCGTCAAATTCCCGTTTCAAAGCCCGCTCCGTGGCGGGGATGACCGCCAAGAAGGGGACCATTTGTGATCCAGTCAATAGTAGGCCGAGATGCGCGACCGTGTCGACCTCCCGCCCGAACAGCAGGGCCATCCACACCAAAGAGACCGCCAGCACGGGCCAGCCGGCTCGGTACCAAAAGCGTCCGCTGTAGCGCTGGGCAAAGGCCCATGTCTCCCGGTTCCGCATGGAGCGGGCCGTCCGGTAGCCATAGCCGGAGTTGATTTCCCCCGGCGGATTTTTTGCGAAGCTCCGGCCCAGGACCACCATACATCCGGGGATCAGCATCTCTATGGCCAGCGTGAACAGCCAGAACAAAAACTCCGTCATATTTCCTCCTCCAGAAGATACCGCAGCATCCGCTCCGGATTGTCCAGGAAGCGCTTTGTCAATTGGTAGTGCTCCGTCTCCCGGTACTCCGCCGCCCGGACGCCCTCTTCGCTCAGCTCGTAGATTCTGGCCCCTGGAAAGGCCATCAGAATCGGCGAGTGGGTGGCGACGACAAACTGGGAGTCCGCCTTGACCAACTGGTCCATCTCCCCCAACAGCGTCAGGAGGCGCGAGGGCGACAGGGCCGCCTCCGGCTCGTCCAGCAGGTACAGCCCTTCCCCGCCGAAACGGTTCTGAACCAGGGCGAGAAAGCTCTCTCCGTGGGACTGCTGGTGAAGGGACACGCCGCCGTAGCTGTCGATGAGCCTCGGCGAAAAAGAGGGCGCCTCGTCCAGCTCGTCGATGTTCGTCGCCACATTATAAAAGCTCTCCGCCCGGAGAAAGAACCCGTCCTTGGGATAGCGCTTCCGGGCCGGGGTCAGGTACTCCCCCAAGATGGAATGGGTCGCCCTTGTGGAAAAGCTGAAATTCCGGGTGCCCCCCTCGGGGTTGAAGCCGCAGGCCACGGCGGCGGCCTCCAGCAAGGTGGACTTCCCCGTCCCGTTCTCCCCCACCAGGAAGGTGACGGGCCGGTCGAATTCCAGGGCGTTGCCCTCCATCAGATACCGCACAGGCCCCAGCCGCCGGAGATAACTCCCCTCCGGCAGCTCCCGCCGGAGGCGGACGGAGACCAGATAGCCCGGCCCGCTCACAGCCTCAGCTGCTCCATAACGTCCTCCGAGGCCGCGCCGCCAGGAATGGACCTGTGAAGGTGCTGGTACGCCTTCTGGGTCACGCAGCGCCCCCGGGGGGTCCGGGTCAGGAAGCCCAGCTGCATCAGGTAGGGCTCGTACACGTCCTCCAAGGTCACGGATTCCTCGCCGATGGTGGCCGCCAGGGTCTCCAGGCCCACGGGACCGCCGCCGTAGTTGTCGATGATGGCCTCCATCATCCGCCGGTCCACCGGGTCCAGACCCAGATAGTCGATTTCCAGGGCGCAGAGGGCCTGGTCCGCCACGCCCTTGGTAATCACGCCGTCGGCCCGCACCTGGGCGAAATCCCGGACCCGCCGGAGCATCCGGTTGGCAATCCGGGGCGTTCCCCGGGACCGCCGGGCGATCTCTACGGCCCCCTCCGGCACGATGTCCACATTTAAAATCCCCGCGGACCGGGTGACGATCTTTGCCAGCTCCTCCGGCGTGTAGAGCTCCAGCCGCAGCGTCACGCCGAAGCGGTCCCGCAGGGGCGCGGACAGCTGCCCCGCCCGGGTGGTGGCGCCGATCAGCGTGAACTTAGGCAGGTCCAGCCGGATGGAGTTGGCGGAGGGCCCCTTACCCACGATGATGTCCAGCACGTAGTCCTCCATGGCGGGATACAGAATCTCCTCCACAGAGCGGTTCAGCCGGTGAATCTCATCCACAAAGAGGATGTCGCCCTCGTTCAGGTTGGTCAAAAGCGCCGCCAGGTCCCCCGGCTTCTCAATGGCGGGGCCGGAGGTGATGCGGATGTTGACCCCCATCTCCTGGGCGATGATGCCCGCCAGGGTGGTCTTGCCCAGACCCGGGGGGCCGTGGAGGAGGACATGATCCAGGGACTCCTCCCGCTTCCGGGCGGCCTCTATGAAGATGGAGAGGTTTTCCTTGGCCTTCTCCTGGCCGATGTACTCCCGCAGGGTCCTGGGCCGGAGGGAACCCTCCTGGGCGTCCTCCTGGAGGAAGGTCTTGGCCACAATGGGCTCCTCGTAGATATCGCTGCCAAAGTCGATGCTCAAGCGCTCACATCCTTTTTCCGGGAAATTTCACTGAAAGAACTGGGCCACGCCGCCCGCCAGGATGGTCAGGGCCGCCACGCCCAGCAGACAGCCCGCGGCCGCCAGCCAGCGCTGGGCCCGCTTTTGATAAGCCTCCGCCTCCTCGGGCTCCAGGCCGCGGCTGTTCAAAAGGCGGCAGTATTTTCCAAACCGGAACATGGCGAAAATACTCCCCAAAAATCCGATGGCAATCAGCCTCGATAAAAACATAGCGCATCTCCCCTCCGGCTCAGTTTTTTCAAACGGGCCCGTCAGAGCCTCTCGGCCAGCTCCCGCACCTTGTCCACAAAGGCTTCCTCGCCGAAGGTGTTGAACTTGAAGAACATGGCCTGACTGCCTCCGGCGGCGATGGCGGAGAGAAACAGGCTCTCCCCCTGTCCCGCCAGCGTCAGCGTCAGGCTGAGCCGGTTTCCCCCGGCCACGCTGTAGCGCTCGTAGACCCGCACCGCGCACCGGAAGCCCCCGGCGGCGTAATCGCTGCCGTCCTCATAGCTGGCGGAGACACTGCCGCCGAGGATTCCCTCGTGGAGATAACCCAACGACGAGTCGAAGTTCCCCTGGAATCTATACTCAAACTTTGCCATATAAAACGCTCCTTCTCCATCTCCGCAGCAGAGCTCGCTTAATTTGTGTAAAGGAAATTCGCTTTCACACACATTTGGATATATAACAGACCAGTTTGCCAAGAATGTGCTCAAATTACACTATAAAGTATTTTAGCTTTACAGCCATTGCCGCCCAGCATATTCAGAGTTTTGCCATCCGTTTCAGCCCCTGACGGACGATTTCCTCCAGCGGCTGATCCATATCCAGGCCCTTCAGCGCCACGGAGACCTCCTGGCTGGAGTAACCAAGCACCGCCAGGGCCTGGGCGGCCTCCGTGGCCTTGTTTCCAAACAGCGCCGGGGCGGGCGCGCCCTTGCCGCCGGAGAAGTCCAGCCCATCGGCAGTCTCCTTGGCCATCTTGTCTTTCAGCTCCAGGATGATGCGCTGGGCGATCTTCTTCCCCACCCCCGGCGCCGCCGTCAGGGCCTTCTCGTCCCCGGTGACAATGGCCATGGCCAGGGTCTCCGGCGTGCCGGAGGACAGGATGGCCAGCGCCGCCTTGGGCCCCACGCCGGAGACGCCGATGAGCAGCCGGAAGCTGTTCAGCTCGCTTTGGGTGGCGAAGCCGTAGAGCTCAAACAGATTTTCCGCCACATTTAAATAGGTATACAGCCGCTTCCGCTGCCCCTTTTTCAGGGCCGCCAGAGTGTTGTTGGTGGTTTTGCAGGCATAGCCCACGCCGCCGCAGTCGATTACCGCCAGGTAGGGCAGAATTTCCGCCACGGTGCCGTCCAGATAGTAAAACATAGCGCCTCCTCGTTCAGATCGTCTCCGGGATATCCGCCTCCCTGGGCAGCCGGGAGGTGAAGCTCCTGGCGTGGCACAGGGCCAGGGCCAGGGCGTCGGCGGCGTCGTCGGGCCGGGGAACCTTGGAGAGCTTCAAAATCCGCCGGGTCATGTCCATCACCTGCCGCTTTTCCGCCTTGCCGTAGCCCGTCACCGCCAGCTTCACCTGAGAGGGCGTGTACTCGTAGAGCGGCACGCCGCACTTCTCCGCCGCGTAGAGCAGGACCCCCCTGCCGTGGGCCACGGCGATGCCCGTGGTGATATTGGTGTTGAAAAACAGCTCCTCTATGGAGATTACGTCGGGCTTGAGCTGGCCAATCAGCTCCTCCATATCCGTGCCGATTTGGAAGAGCCTCCGGCTCAGGGGGAGCCCTGCCGGGGTGGTGATGGCCCCATAGGTCACCATCCTCGTCTGTCCCCGGTCCGCCTCCACCAGGCCGAAGCCGATGGTGGCGAAGCCGGGGTCGATACCTAGTATCCGCATAGTCCGCCCCTTTCGGCTTGCATTCTCTGCTAGTATAGCAAATTTAGGCGGGATGCGCAACAGGGAAAATTGGCTGGTTACTCCCCCGTAAGGGGGAGCCTTTACTCGCCCTGACGGGCGGGGAGGATTGGATACCAGCGATGGCTGGTGCAATGCACCCCCCATTCTCTCTTTTGCGAAAAGAGAGAATGCGCCGTGCATGGTGGAAGAGAGAAAACGGGGGCGCGCAAGAAGTGCCGACGGTTTGATACGAATGTCTCCAGCCCGCGGCGTAGTGCGAGCGGGGGTTTGGAGGTTGTCGAATCGACCCCCTCCTCTTTTCGCTGCCGCTCACCTGGGGGTTGCAGGAGGCCGACCTCTGTTGGGGAGGGGATCTGTCCCCTCCCGTTCTCCCGGAACTGCCCTTCTCCCGGTAGAATATCCCGTAGGGGCGGCAATCTGCCGCCTGTTTCCCGGGCCCACCCTTCTATCAGTAGACCACCCTGTAAGGGCGGACCTATGTGTCCGCCCTCCCTCCAGGGCTTGCGTCTCCAAAGCAGAAAGCCGCCTGCAAGGGCGGCTCCCTGTGGGCTTAATTCTTTGTGTCCGCATTCATTCCGCTGATGACCAGGCACAATCCGACGGCGCCGATGGCCAGACCGGTATAAATAAAGAACGTGTCCGGGACGGAAAAAAGATTTCCAAACAACAAAAGAGCGAAGCCCAGGGTCTTTCTTTTCATCTCAACCTCACCCCCTCGCGCTTCAGCTCATGGCTTTTATTATAACACGGGCCCTTCCTTCCCGTCAATTTCCCCGCTTTAAAAAGGCGCTGCCGGACCGGCAGCGCCTTTTTTATGTACTTCACGCCCTGGGATGGGCCCTTTGGTACACGTCCTTCAAATTTCCCTTCACCACATGGGTGTAAATCTGGGTGGAGGAGATGTCCGCGTGACCCAGCATCTCCTGGATGGAGCGGAGGTCCGCGCCGTTTTCCAGCAGATGGGCCGCGAAGGAGTGCCGCAGGGTATGGGGGGTGATTTCCTTCTCGATGCCCGCCTTTTCCTGGTAGTGCTTGATAATCTTCCAGAAGCCCTGGCGGCTCATCCGCTCGCCGTTCATGTTGACGAACAGGGCCGTCTCCTCCGGGTCCGACACCAGCTGGGGCCGGATCTTCCACACGTAGTCCTGGAGGGCTTTCACCGCCGTGCGGTACAGGGGGATGATCCGCTCCTTGCCCTTGCTGGAGCAGTGGATAAACCCGGCGGCCATGTTCAAGTCGTCCAGGTCCAGGGTGATCAGCTCGCTGACCCGGATGCCCGTGGCGTACAACAGCTCCAGCATGGCGTGGTCCCGGAAGCCCTTGGCGTCCACGCACTGGGGCTGCTCCAGGAACAGGTCCACTTCCTTGGAGGTCAGAATCTCGGGGTATTTCCGCTCCACCTTGGCGGCGGAGACGCCCTTGGCCGGGTTCGTTTTCACCTTGCCGCTGAACATCTGGAAGTTATAGAAGGACTTCACGGCGGCCAAAAAGCGGGTGACGGAGGCGGCGGACTTGCCCCGGCTCAGCATCCAGTCCATGTAGGACCGGACCGTCTCAGCGGTGGCCTCCAGCAGGCCGGAGTTCCGGGCGTTCAGGTAGTCCGAAAACTGGGTCACGTCCCGGAGATAGGACGCGACCGTATTCTTGGAGGCGTGCTTTTCCGCCACCAGGTACTCCTCATAGCGCATAATCTCGTCCGTAAAAATCCCTTCTCTCTTTATCAGTCTCGCCAGTTTGAATCGTTCCTCATCCCGCCAGCATCCGCTCCAGAAGCTGCCGCAGAAACCAAGGGGCCAGCATCATGTCGGCGCACATCCCCGCCAGCAGCACCCCGGAGAGCACCGCCAGGCGGCTCCACCACACCCGGCCATAGACCACCGGGGCCGCCCGCCGTCCCCTTCCGAAGGAGAGGCTGGCCAGAGCCATGGCCTGCTCCATAGACGGAACGGCCAGCAGGAAGTAACAGGGCAAAGTCACCGCGCACCGGAGGCCGAACACCGCCAGAGCCAGCAGTACGCCGTCAAAACCGAAGGCCGCCGTAAAGCAGCAGACGGAAAAGGACAGGAAAAAACCAAAGGCCAGGGCGGAGAACGGAAGCAGCGCCGCGCCGATGGAGGCAAAACCCAGGAGAAAGGCCAGCAGCGGATACCGGAAGTACAGCATCGCCGCCGACAGCGCCGTCCGCGGAACCGGGTCCCCCGTCTCCAGGCTGAGAAAGTCCGTCAGGTAGCGGGTCAGCTCATCCCCGGTGGCGTCCGGGACCCGGCTTGAAAAAACCTGTCCCAAAATGACGCCGGCGAAAAAGAACAGCGCCAGAAAAAGGAGACAAGCCAGCCGCCGCCTCCATTCCGTCGTCTCCCGCCTCTTCCAGTCCAAACCGCCTCACCTCATGGAATCCTATGAGGCCCGGGGACGGCTTATACGCGTTTTGGAAAAAGCCAAGGGATTCGACAGCGGACAAGCGGTCGCGCCCCGCTGAAGCGAGAGCCCGGAAAAGGGCGCAACCGCGTAACGTTTGTTTGTACCCATAATATACCGCATTTTCCCGGCTATCGCAAGACGTTTCGGGAAAAAAGCTCTTTTTTGGGAGTTATGACAAAATGTTATGTAAACTGTGTTATGTAAACCTTGTAAAACGGATGGAACAGGGCTTCGAGTTGGCCTCTCCCGCGCCCACATTTGGGGTGCGCCCATCCCTGGGCATCCCATATCTGCCTCCCCTCCCCTCCCCTATCCGGCGGCGGCCCGTTTTTGCCGCCGGAAGGGGTTCGGGAGGCGCGGCCTCTTTTTTGTGCATTTCAGCAAAAACACATGATTGAACAAAAGAAAGCTTTTGTTCAATTACGGCGGTGTCTCTGCTTTGGAACCGCCATGCTTGCCAGAGCTCCCCCGGCCAGGCCGCACAGGAGCAGGATGCCCCCATGCCCCAGCCAGGTGACTTCCTCCCAGAACCCCAGGCCCGCCAGGACCAGCGTGAACAGGAAGATGGCCGCCGTCAGCACCCCCCCTGCCCTTTGGCGGGTCAGGCGCACGGTCAGCGCGCCTCCCGCCAGGGCGGACAGGATGCACAGCGCCGCCACCAGGGGGAACCGCGCCCCTTCCGATAGAGCGCCCTTGACCAGCAAAAGCGTCAAGAACAGCAGGCCCAGCAGATACACGCCCAGCGACAGCAGTCCCCCGGCCAGGAAGCCCTGCCAGGCCGCCAGTTTTTTCTTCCGTCCCTTTGCCATAAAAAAACCTCCCTCGAAACATGCTCTTGAATGGAGCATATTCCGAGGGAGGGTGCTTTTATGCTTTTTTCACTGCGCGAAATCCGGCGCCTTCGGGAGATCAGAGCTCAGGGTTCCAAGACTCCCCTTCCTTCTTCTCCTCGTCCTTTTTCTCTTCCTTCTTGGCGGGCTTTTTCTCTTCCTTGGTCTCCTCGGGCTGCTCGGTACTCTGCACGCCCACGGAGCTGACGGCCCACTTGGTCAGCTCCATGCGGACCCGGTCGTCGCTGGTTTCGATGACAATGGTGTCCTTGTTCACGGAGACAATTTTTCCAATGATTCCGCCGATGGAGGTGATGACATCTCCCTTTTTCAGGCTGTCCCGCATTTCCTGGGCCTTTTTCTTCCGTTTGTTCTCCGGGCGGATCATCAGGAAATACATGATCGCCACCATGACGATCAACATGATAATCGTATAATCCATTCCGTGCTTCCTTCCTTTGTGTAATCAGAATGTATCCATTATACCAGATGGGGAAAGTTTTGCAAGCCCTTTCTTCATAAAATTCCCTGTTGCCCGGCCGGGCGGAGAGTCGCTATAGACACCCCGCCTCCATACTGATATAATAAGCTATCATTTTCCATCAGGAGGCATACTTATGACTGCATTTACACTGAGGCCCTGGCGGCCGTCGGACGCGGCGGATGTCGCCTCTGCGGCGAACAATCCGAAAATCGCCGCGAACCTGCGGAACGTCTTCCCCTCCCCTTACACCCTGGCGGATGCGGAGTGGTACGTGGGCGACTGCATTGCCCAGGGGGAGGAGCGCCAGCTCACGCGGGCCATTGTCATAGAGGACCGGGCCGCCGGAAGCATCGGCGTCTTTGTGAAGGACGACGTATACGAGAAATCCGCCGAGCTGGGCTATTGGCTGGCGGAGGAGCACTGGGGCCGGGGCGTCATGACTGAGGCGGTCCGGCAGCTCTGCCGGGAGGCTTTCCGACGCTTTGATATCCTCCGCATCTACGCCGAGCCCTTCAGCGATAACCTGGGCTCCCGGCGGGTGCTGGAAAAGGCGGGCTTCACCTGTGAGGGCACCATGCGAAACGGCGTTTACAAAAATGGGCGGGTACACTCCTACTGCATGTACGCGCTCCTTCGGGAAGAGCTGGGGTAAGCCTTTTTCACCTCCTGGGCGGCGGCGCATACACTGGATTGAAAGGACTTCGCTCCTTTCGCCTAGCTACTTATCAGGAGGTTATTGCAATGCCCGAGAAAGTCATGCCCGGTCCCGTGGAGGACCTCAGCGGCATCCGAGAGGCGGTTTGCATCCATACCAGGAAGATTTACGATTCCTGCCGAGATAAAGACTGCGTCGAGGACCTGCGCTTTTACCCCAAGCTCCAATATGTGGACGTGATCAACCGCGCCCTGTCCGTCAAGGGGGGCAGCGCCAAGCTCCTCTATGTCTACGTGGATGTGGAGCCCGTCAGCTTCAACCGGGGCTTCTACACCGTCGATATGCGCTTTTTCTACTCCGTCACCCTCCAGGCTTACCTGAGCTGCCCCGCCCCCGTCACGGTGGAGGGCCTGTGCGTTTTCGACAAGCGGGCCATCCTCTTCGGCAGCGAGGGCAACGCCAAAATCTTCTCCTCCGAGCTTCGCACCGGCGAGCCGGATATTCAGATGATGAGCCGCTCCAATCTCCCCACCGCCGTGGTGGAGGCCGTGGACCCCATCGTCCTGGACGCCAGGATCATGGACTGCTGCGGCAAGCGGGACTGCGACTGCGAGCTGTGCGAGGTGCCCTCCTTCGTCAACAGCTGCTTTGACGGGGAGCTCTCCAGCGGCGACGACAGCCGCCGGATCTACGTCACCCTGGGTCAGTTCTCCATCGTCCGGCTGGAGCGGGATTCCCAGCTCCTGGTCCCCGTGTACGACTACTGCATGCCCGACAAGGAGTGCTCCTGCGGCAGCGGGAACGAGGACCCCTGCGGCGTCTTCCGCAACATCTCCTTCCCCGTGGGCGAGTTCTTCCCGCCCAACACCGTGCGCTTGCCCGAGAATTACGAAGAGTGCTGCTGCGCCTGCCACAGGTAAGGTCAAAAAAGCCGCCCCGGTTTAAGGGCGTTGCCATAAGAAAACATGAGAAAACCCAGTAAAATCAATGTTTTT
>CAJUJW010000036.1 GCA_910586735.1 uncultured Oscillibacter sp.
GGACTCCTGCCCGGCCTCCTCGTCGGTCATGCCGCACTCGATGCACTGGAAGTCCCCCTTGCGCTCGCAGGCGTCCCGCTCGGTGGCGTTGACCCGGCCACGGGGCCGCAGGTCCGTACACCGGGGGGCGGGGACCTTGACCTCGGACTCAATCTCGTGGTTGAAGCCCAGGTACTCGTCGATGTTGGCGGCGGCGGCCTTTCCGGCGGCGATGGCCCGGATGACCGTGGCCGGGCCCGTCACGCAGTCGCCCCCGGCGAAGACGCCCACCATGTCGGGCAGCTGGGTGCTGGAGTCCGCCAGCAGGGCCCCGCCCCGCTGGATGCGGATGCCCGTCTGCTCCAGGCCCCGGGTCTCGATGCCCTGGCCGATGGCCACGATGATGGTGTCTGCGGGGATGCGCAGGGGCTCCACGCCGGCGGTGTTGGGCCGGGGGCGGCCCGCCCTGTCCATCTCGCCGATGATCTGGGGCTGAGTCCACAGGGCCGTCACTTCGCCGTGCTCCCCGGCCTCGATGCGCAGGGGGGCCTGGAGGGTCAGCACCTCCGCGCCCTCGGCGATGGCGCCCTCCACCTCCTCGGCCTGGGCGGTCATGTCCTCCTGGCGGCGGCGGTAGACGCAGGTGACTCTCTCCGCCCCCAGGCGGATGGCGGACCGGGTCACGTCCATGGCCACGTTTCCGCCGCCGATGACCACCACGTTCTGCCCCGTGAAGTCCGGCATCTCATTGTCGCCGATGTGCCGCAGAAGCTCCACGGCGGAGACCACCCCGGCGCTGTCCTCTCCCTCAATGCCCGTCTTCTTGTCCGTGTGGGCCCCGATGGAGAGGTAGAGGCAGTCGTACTGCTGCTTGAGCTCGTCAAAAGACACGTCGGTGCCCACGTTGACCCCGGTATGTACCTCAATGCCAAGGGAGAGGATGGAGGCGATCTCCGCGTCCAGCTTCTCCCTGGGGAAGCGGTAGCTGGGAATGCCGTAGCGCATCATGCCGCCCAGCTGCTTCTGCCGCTCGTACACCGTGACCTTGTGGCCCATAAGGGCCAGGTAGTAAGCCGCCGACAGGCCGCCGGGGCCGCCGCCCACGATGGCCACGGACTTGCCCGTGGACCGGGCGCACTTGGGCTGGGGCACGTCCCCGGCGTGGTCCACGGCGTAACGCTTGAGCCCCCGGATGTTCAGGGCGTCGTCCACCATGTTCCGCCGGCAGCGGGCCTCGCAGGGGTGCTCGCAGATATAGGCGCAGGCCGTGGGGAAGGGATTGTCCTTGCGGATGAGCCGCACGGCGTCGCCGCAGCGGCCCTCGCTGATGAGGGCAATGTAGCCGGGGATGTCCACTCCGGCGGGGCACAGGGCCACGCAGGGCACGGGGTTCTTGAGGGACCCCAGGCAGCGGTGGTGCAGAATGTGCTCCTCATAGTCGTCCCGGAAGCTCCGGAGGCCCATAAGCACCAGGTTGGCCGCGTCAATGCCGATGGCGCAGTCCGCCGTGTCCACAATGACCTGGGCGGTTTTTTCGATCCGCTTCAAAATCTTGATGTCCGGCTCCCCGTCCAGCACCTCCCGGATCATGTTGGAGAGCTGGGTCAATCCGACGCGGCAGGGCACGCACTTGCCGCAGGTCTGGGCCCGGCACAGGTCCAGGAAATTCAGGGCCATGTCCACGGGGCACAGGCCCGGAGGGCTGGCCGCGATCCGCCGCTCCATGTTCCGGTAGAGCTGCTCCACCACCGCCTGGGCCTGACTGGGGGTCTTGATTTCCAGTCTGCTCATCGTTTCCCTTCTTTCCTAAAAGTTTTTTTGGCTGTCTAAATTATTATCATTATGAAGCCTGCCGCCGCCGATGTCAAGAAAAGTTATAATTTAGACAATCTTTCCAGGAAATTTCCCCGCGTTATTGTGAAATATTTCTCAAAAGATGGGGATGGCTCCGCCGCCCCGCCGCTTCCCCACTTTGTAACAAAGATGTAATATGCAATTCGCCGTTTTCCCCCTGCAAGGGCTTGCCAGGAATGGAAAAAAAGCATACAATAGGGGTGGCCTTCCGGGGCCCACTACAAAACGAAACGAGGTGCGCGCATATGAAAAGGACGCTGACCGCATTTTTCCTGGCTCTGGCCCTGCTGACGGGCAGCGCCGCCGCTTTCTCCGACGTGGACGAGGGCCTGTACTATGCCGCGCCCATCGCCTGGGCCGTGGAAAACGGCATCACCACCGGAACCACCGGGGACACCTTCTCCCCCGACGCCCTCTGCACCCGGGGGCAGATCATCACCTTCCTCTGGCGCGCCGCCGGGTCTCCCGAGCCGTCGAGCCTGGAGAGCCCCTACGGCGACGTAATCCCCGGCATGAATCAGGATATCTACAAGGCCGTCCTCTGGGCCGGGGAAGCGGGCATCATCGGCCCGGAAAACCTGGACGGGAACCGCTTCTCCCCCGTCGCCCCCTGCGGCCGGTCGGAAGCCGTGCTCTTCCTCTGGCGCTACGCCGGGTCCCCCGAGGCCGGGGCCCCCGCCGCCTTTACCGACGTGCTCCCCGACGCGGACTGCGCCCCGGCCGTGGCCTGGGCCGTGGAAAACGGCATCACCTCCGGCACCAGCGAGTCCACCTTCTCCCCCGGCGAGCCCTGCACCCGGGGGCAGATTGTCACCTTCCTGTACCGCTGTGTCAACGAGGCGGCCCCCGGCGAAAAGGCCGTCTTCACCGAGGACCCCATCCCCTCCGCTCCGGCGCCGGAGGAGCCCGCCCGGCCCATGCAGACCTACACCGGCACGGGTGAGGCCCATTCCCTGGGGCTGGACGGCAGCGAGTTCACCTCGGAGGGCGTCTACGAGGCCAGCGTCACCGTGGAGGTCTACTCCCCCTACGAGGCGGTCTTCACCATCGACATCCCCTTCCCCTTGTATCAGGCCAGCAGCTACCTGGTCCGCTTCGACAACCCGGAGAAGCACGACGCCAGCTACCTCTTCATCTTCCAGCGCTGGGACGAGGCTTTCGCCGACATGATCCCCTGGGAGGGCGACCACGACCAGCTCCGCTTTGTGGACACCAGCGGTCAGGACGCTTTCCTCTCCGTCCACCAGGACACCAGCGGGGACGACCGCATCGGCGGCTCTCTGGTCCGCCGGGTTACCATCTCTCCGGGCAGCTATTTTACCTTCGACATGCTCAGCGGCTATGTGCCCACCTGCCATGTCAGCACCAGCCGCTAAGCGGAGGAGCCGGGCCGCCGGAAGTATTTTGACAAACTGAAACGGGCTGTGCCAGAACGGCACAGCCCGTTTTTTGTCTCCGCTCAGTCCTCCCGCCAGCTCCTGGCCTGGAAGACCGCCTTCATGCCCTTGTAGGTCTCGTAGCAGTCCAGCTTGGCCACCGTCTCAAAGGGGGCGTGCATGCTCAGCACCGGCACCCCGGCGTCCAGGGTGGCGATGTTCCGGTTGGCCATATACATGGCCACGGTGCCGCCGCCTCCGGCGTCCACCTTGCCCAGCTCGGAGATCTGCCAGATGACCCCCGCCTGGTCGAAGAGCCGCCGGACATAGGCCACGGTCTCCGCGTCGGCGTCGGAGGCCCCGGACTTGCCCCGGGCCCCGGTGTACTTGCACAGGCCCACGCCGTAGTTCAGCTGGGACTCGTTGCGCTTTTCAAACACGTCGGGGAAGTTGGGGTCATAGGCCGCCGTCACGTCGGCGCTGAGGCAGAAGGACTTCTCAAAGCAGGCCCGCAGGGGCGCGCCCTGGGCGGCGCACAGGTCCTCAATGAAGGTGTCGAAGGCGGCGGACTGCATGCCCGTCACGCCGTCGGACCCGATCTCCTCCTTGTCCGCCAGGATGCACACGGCGGTCTTGGCCGGGGTCTCCTCCAGGTCCAGCAGGGCCCGGAGGGCGGCGTAGGCGCAGACCCGGTCGTCGTGGCCATAGGCCCCGATGAGGGACCGGTCCAGCCCGATGTCACAGGCTTTCACCGCCGGGACGGCCTCCAGCTCGGCGGAGGACAAGTCGTCCTCCACGATGCCGTACTTCTCGTGGAGCAGCTTCATGACGGCCAGCTTCACCCGGCCGGACTCCTCCTCGCCGCCCACGGGCTCGCTGCCCAGCAGCAGATTCAGCGTCTCGCCGGGGACGGCCTCCGCCAGGGGCTTTTTGTTCTGGGCGGCCCCCAGGTGGGGCAGCAGATCCGTGATGACCAGCCGGGGCTCGCCCTCCTCCTCGCCGACGCGGACCGTCACCTTCGTCCCGTCCTTTAAAATCACCACGCCGTGGAGGGCCAGGGGGATGGTCACCCACTGATACTTGCGGATGCCGCCGTAGTAGTGGGTCTTGAAATAGGCCAGCTCGCTGTCCTCGTAAAGGGGGTTGGGCTTCAGGTCCAGCCGGGGGGAGTCGATGTGGGCCGCCGCCAGCTGAATGCCCTGGTCCAGGGGCTTTTCCCCGATGTGGGCCAGCATGACGGCCTTGCCCCGGTTGCGGACGTAGACCTTGTCCCCGGCTTTCAGGAGCATGCCCCGGCTGTAGGGCCGGTAGCCCGCCTCCTCCGCCAGGCGGACGGCCTCCGCCGCGCAGAGGCGCTCGGTCTTGCCGGCGTCCAGAAAGCGCTTGTACCCGGCGCAGTAGTCCTCCATGGCCGCCCGGCCGGCGGCGTCGAGGATGTCGTAGCCGTTCTTCTTTGTGGAGAGGAGCTGTTCTTTCAGCTCCTTGAATTCAGATTTTTCCATGGTCAAATACCTCCTGTCAATATGGGGGAACTCCCGGGAGTGCCCCATCGCGTGCTTTATCAAGAGAACCTCGTCGTAGGGGCCGCCGCCCTCGGCGGCCTATTCCTCTGAAACCGCCGGGGTTTCCAAGGAACCGGGCGGCCCAGGGGGGCCGCCCCTACAGGATAAAACCTCCGAATGGAACGCTCCTGATTCCCCGGCCTACCCGCGCCGCTTCTCCTCCTGAATGGCCTCGATCAGCCGCTCGAAGAACAGATACGCCTCCCGGCGGAACTCCTCCGGGGAGTCGCTGGCGTTGTTCAGCTCGCAGTCGCACTTCCCCCGGTAATACTCGTCCTGTTTCTGGGCGTTGATCCGCAGCCGGGCGTACTGCTCGGTGATGTGGTCCCGGGCCATGACCCGCTTCACCCGCAGCTCCGTGGGGGCGGTGACGGCAATGGTCCGGTCGCAGAGGCGGTCCAGGCCGCTCTCGAAAAGGTTGATGGCGTCCAGGGCGCACAGCCCGTCGGCGGCGGCCACCATGGCCTCCAGCTCGGGGATGAGGAAGCGGTACACGATGGCGTTGAGGTGCTCCAGCCGGTCCCGCTTGGCGAAGACCTCCTGCCCCAGCTTCTTCCGGTTCAGCTGGCCCTCGGCGGTGAAGACGCCGGGGAACTTCTCGTTGATGGCGTTTTTGAACTCGTCGCTCTCCGAGAGAATCTGGTGGTACACCGCGTCGCAGTCGATCACGGACCCGCCCAGGTCCAGGACGGCCTGGAGGGCGCTGCTCTTCCCCGCGCCGGTGCCCCCGGTGACGCCCAGAATGATCCGCTGGCTGTCCGCGTTGATGACGTGGAAGCCCGCAGCCTTTTTCAGCCGGTTCCCGATGGCCAGGCCCAGCCCGCGGTTGTCCGGGCACTGGGCGAAAATCTCCTGCACGTCGGTGGAGTCGAAACTCCGCAGCGCCTCGAAGACCCGCTGGGCCTGGGTGAACTTGTCGCTGCTGGGGCCCAGGGAGCGCACCACCTGGTTTGGGAAGAGGTGGGCGTACTCGTCGAAGCAGATGACGCCCACGCCGGGGGCCGCCCGCCGCTCAATCTCCCGGGCAGAGTTCATGGGAGAGCCGGTGATCACCGTCACCGGGGCCTTGGGGGCGTAGTGGCGGTACTTCATGCCCGGCGCGCCGGGGCGCTCCTCCGCCCGGAGGGAGGCGTTGACGGCCCGGTCCACGTCAATGTGGCCGATTAGCCGCTCAATGTCCTCCACGGGCAGCCCGCCGGGCCGGAGGAGCCGGGGTGGGTCCCGGGTCAGGTCCAGCACCGTGGACTCCACGCCCACGGTACACGGCCCGCCGTCCACGATCATGTCCACCCGGCTCCCCACGTCCTCCAGCACGTCCTGGGCCGTGGTGCAGCTGGGCCGGCCGGAGGTGTTGGCGCTGGGGGCGGCGATGGCCATACCCGCCTCCCGGATGATGGCCAGGGTGACGGGGTGATTGGGGCAGCGGATGCCCACGGTGTCCAGCCCCGCCGTGGTCTCGTTGGGCACCGTAGGCTGGCGCTTCAAAATCATGGTCAGGGGCCCCGGCCAGAACTTCCGGGCCAGGGTATAGGCCACCGGGGGGATGTCCGCGCAGTACCGGGGCAGCCACTGGGCCCCGGTGACGTGGAGAATCAGGGGGTTGTCCTGGGGCCGCCCCTTCACCTGGAAGATGCGCCGGACGGCGGCGGGGTTGGTTCCGTCGGCCCCCAGGCCGTACACCGTCTCCGTGGGGATGCCCACCAGGCCCCCCTCCCGGAGGATCTTGGCCGCAGCGGAGATCTTGTCCTCGATCTCCTTCTGCTGGCCCTTGGTGTCCCGCAAGTCGTAATAAATCGTCTGCATAAAGTCTCGCCTCTATCTTTTCGGGCGGGTGGCCCCGCCATATTCAACCGTCTTTGTTTCCCAGCTTCTCCGCCGCGTCCGCCGTGACCAGGGCGTCGATGATCTCGTCCAGCTCTCCGTTCAAAACCGCGTCCAGCCGGTAGCTGGTCAGGCCGATCCGGTGCTCCACCACCTGGCTTTGGAGGAAGCGGTAGGTCCGAATCTTCTCGCTGCGCCACGCGCCGCCCACCTGGCTTTTCCGCTCTGAGGCGGCGGCGGCGTCCCGCCTCTCCCGCTCCTGCTGATAGAGCCGGGAGCGGAGAACCCGCATGGCCTTCTCCTTGTTCTTATACTGACTCCGCTCGTCCTGGCAGGTCACCACCGTCCCCGTGGGCAGGTGGGTAATGCGGATGGCGGACTCCGTCTTGTTGATGTGCTGCCCCCCCGCGCCGGAGGAGCGGTAGGTGTCGATCTGCAAATCCCTGGGATCGATTTCCACGTCCACCTCCTCCGCCTCCGGCAGGACGGCCACGGTGGCCGTACTGGTCTGGATGCGGCCGCTGGACTCCGTCTCCGGCACCCGCTTCACCTGGTGGACGCCGCTCTCGAATTTCAAGCGGGAGTAGGCCCCCTCCCCCTCGATGAGCACGCCGCACTCCTTCACGCCCCCCAGCTCGGTCTCGCTGGCGCTGAGGACCTCCGTCCGCCAGCCCCGGCGCTGGGCGTACATGGTGTACATTCTGAGGAGCTCCCCCGCGAAGAGGGCGGCCTCCTCGCCGCCCACGCCGGCCCGAATCTCCAGGATGACGTTCCGGCCGTCGTTGGGGTCCCTGGGCAGCAGAAGCCGCTTCAACTCCCCCCGGAGTCTCTCCGCCTCCGCCTTGGCCTCGGACAGCTCCTCCTGGGCCAATGCCTTCATCTCCGGGTCGTGGAGGAGGGTCTCCGCCTCCTCCCGGCGGCGTTCCGCCGCCTCCAGGGCCCGGGAGGCGTCCACCACCGGCGTCAGCTCCTTCAGTTCCCGCTGGATGGCCGCCAGCCGGGGTCCGTCGCCGTAGACGGCGGGGTCCGCCAGCTGGGCCTCCAGGTCCTCCCGCCGGAGTTTCAGCTCCTTTAGTCTATCCAGCATCACGTCTCTCCCTTCCGCCCGTTCCCGGAAAAGCGCCCATCACCTGCCCGCCGTCCGCAGGAACTCCTGGGTCTGGCGGAGGAACTCCTCCTGCCAGAAGGCGTAGCCCACGGAACCGCTTCGCAGGGACACCGCCGTCCGGTGGCCGCAGGGTGTGTAGCGGTCCATCTGCTCAAAGATTTCCTCGTTCTTGTCCTCGCTGCCCCGGGTCAGCACGTAGGAGGCGTTGCGGATATTCTTCCCATTGTGCTTTAAAAAACTCCGCACCACGGAGCTGCACCGCCCCGCCCACACGGGGGACCCCACGATGACCAGCCGGTAGTCCGTCAGGGGAAACTGGGCGGGGCACTTCACCGCGGGCACCGTCCGCCGCATGGCGTCCAGGCCGCACCGGAGCCAGCCGCCCCAGCCGCTGCGGTCCACGCTGTCCTCCAGCTCCACCAGCTCGGCCCCCAGGGCCTTGGCGATTTCCTCCATAGCCGTCCGGGTGTTCCCCGTCCGGGAATAGTACACGCACAGCACGTTGTTCCATGCCACTGAAACGTTCCCCCAATCCGAAATGATGATGGACAATTGTCAATTTTAATTCGTGTCCAGCAGGGCGGTCTTCACCAGAGCGAAAGCCTCCCTCAAATAGTAGTTCGCCGTCAGCCACCACCAGGGCAGCTCAGCCGGCACGTCAATGATGCGCAGTCCCTGCCTCTGGGCGATCATGTGAGTCCGGAAGCAGTGGAAGTCGTTGGTCACTACGGCGACGACGGCCGTCTCCGTGTCCAGGCCGTATTCCTCCAGCAGGGCCTTGGAGAACCGGAAGTTCTCCGCCGTGCTGGTGGACCGGTCCTCCAGCAGATACCGCCGGTTGGCCTCCTCGCTGTTGGTCCACAGCGCCCGGCGCATGGCCTCCGCCTCGGTGATTCTTTCACCGGGGCCCTGCCCGCCGGAGAGGACCACCGGCACGTCCGGGTGCTTCTGGAGGTACGCCGCCGCCGCGTTGATGCGGCTTTGCAAAGCCGCCGAGGGCGTCTCGCCGTTGACCCCGGCCCCCAGGACAATGACCGCGTCCACAGGAATGTCGGAGTTGTCCGCCTCCCCATGGCGGAGGAGCAGACACTCAATGAAAATCAGGCTCACGACGCCCAGGGTCAGCCCGCACAAGAATACCCGGTAACAGATGTTCCCGGTCCGGGACCGTTTCGCCCACCGGGCCAGCAGCTCCCAGGCAAGCCAAACCCCCAGGCACCCCCACAGGAAATACCCGGTAAAGCGTATCCCAACGGGGACCAGCACCAGCGCCAGCCCCGCCGCCGCCAGGGCAATCTGTCCCCACCGGAGGACCATCCTCCCCATCCGTTCATTATCCATTTTCCCCGGCCTCTTCACTGAGCTGTTCCCACTTCTCATAAAGCGCGTCCAGCTCCGCCTGAGCGGTCTCCCGCTCCTCGGTCAAGGCCGTCAGCTTTTCGTAGTCACAGGCGGCGGCCTCCATGTCCGCCTCCAGGGCGCTGATTCGCTCCTCCGCCTTGGCGATATCCCGCTCGCAGATGGTCAGCTGCCGCCGGGCGTTCTGCTGGGCCCGGTTGCCCCGGACGGGGCGCTCGGCCTTCTCCTTGACCGGCTTGGGCGGCTCGGCCTTCGCCGCCTCCTCCTGGGCCTTCATCTGCCGGTACTGGGCGAAGCCGCAGGGGTAGTCCGTGATGGTCCCCTCCGCCAGTTCCCAGATGCGGGTGGCGAAGCGGTTGATGAAATACCGGTCGTGGCTGACGAACAGCAGCGTCCCGTCGTAGCTTTCCACCGCCTCCTCAATCCACTCCCTGGAGGCGATATCCAGGTGGTTGGTGGGCTCGTCCAAAATCAGGAAGTTGACCTCCCCGTCCATGAGCATGCAAAGGCGCAGGCGGCTCTGCTCCCCGCCGGAGAGGACGGACACGGGCTTGAACACGTCCTCTCCCCGGAAGTCGTAGGCCGCCAGGCGGTTCCGGGCGCTCTGGGCGGAGAGGCCCCGCTTGGAGGCCATCATGTTCTCCACCAGATTCCAGTCCGGGTGGTCGAAGTGAATGATCTGGGGCAGGTAGGCCGGCTTGGCCTGGAGCCCCAGCTTGACCCGCCCCTCGTCGGGGTACAGCTCTCCCATAATCAGCTTGATGAGGGTGGACTTCCCCGTCCCGTTGTCCCCGATGAGGGCGATGCGCTCGCCCCCCTCGATTTTCAGGGTGATGTTGTCGAACAGGTGCTTGTCCCCGTAGGACTTGGCCAGGTTTCGTATCCCCAGCATCTCGTCCCCGTGGAACTCGGCGGTGGAAAACCGGGCGTCCATCTTCCGGGCCTTGGTGGGCTTGGCGGTGGTGCGCATGCGCTCAATCCGCCGCTCGATGTTGATGGCCCGGCGGTAGGTCTTGTCCATGCCCTGGAAGGCCCAGAGGCGCAGCTGGTCCGCAGCCCGCTCCAGCTGCTCAATTTTGGCCTGTTCCTTCTGGTACTGCTTCAGGCGCTCCTGATAGCGGCGCTCCTTCTCCACGGCGTAAAAGCTGTAGTTCCCGCTGTAGAACTCCGCCTTTCCGTTTTCAATCTCGATGACCCGCGTCACCACCCGGTCCAGGAAATAGCGGTCGTGGGAGATGGCCACCACGGTGCCGTGAAAACCCCGGATATACTCCTCCAGCCACTCCGTGGCGTGGAGATCCAGGTGGTTGGTGGGCTCGTCCAACAGCAGAATGTCCGTGTCCTCCAGGATGAGCCGCCCCAGGTTCACCCGGGTCTTCTCCCCTCCGGAGAGGCTGTCAAAGAGCTGTTCCCGCATTTCCGGGGGAATGGAGAGGCCGTTTGCGATTTTGTTGACGGCCACGTCGGTGTCATAGCCCCCGAATACCTCGAACCGCTCGGAGAGGGACCCGTAGCGCCGCAGCAAGGCCGGGTCCGTCTCCCCCGCCGCCATGCGGCCCTCCAAGGTCTCCATCTCCCCGGCCAGGCTCTCCAGGCGCTGAAAGGCGGACCGCAGCACGTCCTCCACGGTGTACCCCGCCGGGTAGACGGGAATCTGGGAGATGAGGCCCAGCCGGTGGCCGGAGGCCACGGTGATCTGACCCTCGTCGTGGTCCAGCTCTCCCGTCAATATGCGAAAGAGGGTGGTTTTGCCCGCGCCGTTCCGGCCCAGCAGGCCCACCCGTTCCCCCTGGTCAATCTGAAAGGTCAGGCCGTCCAGGACGTTGTGCCCCACCTCGAAGGACTTGACCAGGGAGCTGATCTGTATCTCAATCATAGTATTCCGCCGTTCATTCTCCAGTTTACGTCTCTTGCAGCCGCTCTACCAGCCACCCGAATTTCATGGCGTGGGAAGCCTTCACCAGCATCACGGCGCCCGGCCCCAGCTGCCGCCGGAGTTCCGGCAGGGCCTCCTCCTTAGTGGGGAAGTACAGCACGGAGCCGCCGCTCTGGGCCACGCCGTCGGCGATTTTCCCCGCCCGGTCCCCGCTGCCGATGGCGAACACCAGGTCGATCCCCAGCATGGAGGCCAGGGCCCCCATGTTGTAGTGGGCCCGGTTCCCGATGGCCCCCAGCTCGCCCATGTCCCCCAGGACGGCCACCCGGTTGTCGCACTCCGTCCGGGCCAGAATCTCCAGGGCCGCCGCCACGGACTGGGGGTTGGCGTTGTAGCAGTCGTCCAGAATCACCCGCCGGCCCGGCAGGCGGAGAACCCGCATCCGGCTTCCCGCCGGGACGTAGGACGCCGCGCCCCTGGCGATCTCCTCCCGGCTGAGGCCCAGGGCCTCCCCCACCGCCACGGCGATGGCGGCGGCGTAGGCCATGTGCTCCCCAGGGGCGGGGATGCTGAGGGGATAGCGGTCCCGTTCCGTCACCACGGCGCAGCTGATGCCCTCCACGCCCCGGTCGGCGATCTCGGTAATTTTGGCCTGGCAGTGCCCGGACTTGCCGCAGCGCACGGTTCGGAAGGGCTCGGCCACCGTGTCCAGCAGGGCGTCGTCCCCGTTCAGAACGGCCAGGCCGTCCTTTTTCAGGTGGGAGAAAATCTCGCACTTGGCCCGCAGGATGCCCTCCCGGCTTCCCAGGAACTCAATGTGGGCGTCCCCGATGTTGGAGATGACGGCGATGTCCGGCTTCACCATCTCCGTCAGGTACTCGATTTCCCCGAAGTGGTTCATGCCCGTCTCAATGACCGCCGCCTGGTGCTCACTGGTCAGCCCCAGGAGGGTCAGGGGGGTCCCCACGTCGTTGTTGTAGTTCTCCGGGGTCTTCCAGACCTTCAGCTTCGCCCCCAGGACGGCGGCCACCATCTCCTTGGTGGTGGTCTTCCCCACGCTGCCGGTGATCTGAATCACCGGAATCTGGAACTGGTCCCGGTAGGCGGAGGCCAGGGCCTTGAGGGCTAACCGGGTGTCCGGCACCTGAATGTAAAATTTGTCCTTCCGGAGTTTCTCCGGCACCCGGGCGCAGAGGCACCCCGCCGCGCCGGCTTCCAGGGCGGCGTCAATAAAGTCATGCCCGTCGAACCGCTCTCCCACCCAGGGCAGAAACAGGCAGCCGGGGGTCAGCGCGCGGCTGTCGGTGCAGACCGCGGTGACGGCGGGGGCGTTTTCTCTGGGGTTCAGCCACACGCCGTCCACGGCGGCGGCGATCCGGCCAACAGTCATGGGCTCCATTCCATCGTCCTCCCTGCGCCCCATACGGGGGCGCTTTCTATCTTTGTTTACAGTGGTATGTATAGTAAGCTGTTACTACGTTACCGTGCGACAGGCTTGGTATAGCTCCAGGCCACAGAGCGCGCTAAAGTTCTTTTGGTTACTTTTCCCCTTCGGGGACGTACTCCACTAAGATTTTGCTGCGCAAAATCAAGTGTCGTTACAGTCTTTCAAGAAAAGTAACTACCGGCGTTGAATCTCTAAGGACAGCCGCACAATCTCCTCGCACAAATCCTCGTAGCTCAGGCCCACGGCGGCGGCCTCCTGGGGGACGAAGCTGGTGGGGGTCATCCCCGGCAGGGAGTTGGCCTCCAGGCACCAGAGCTTCCCGTCCCCGTCCAGTATCATGTCCGTCCGGGAGTAGACCGCCAAACCCAGGCAGCGGTGGACCCGCAGGGCCAGCTCGCCCACGGCGGCGGCCTCCGCCCCGGTCAGGGGGGCGGGGCAGACCTCTCTCGCCCCGTTCTTCTGGTACTTGGCGGCGTAGTCAAATTCCTTCCCGGCGGGGGTGGTCTCCACGGCGGGCAGGGCCCGGTCTCCCAGCACCGCCGCCGTCAGCTCCCGGCCATAGATTCGCTCCTCCCAGATGACCTGGCCTCCGTATTGGCGCACCTGAACCAGGGCGTCCTGCAGCTCCTTCCGGTCCTCCGGCAGGAAGACCCCCAGGGAGGACCCGCCGGTGGTGCATTTCACCACGCAGGGCATGGGCAGCTCCTGGGCCAGGCGGCAGGCGTCGCCCTCCTGGTACTCCAGAAGGCCCCACCTGGGCGTGGGGACGCCGCAGGCGTCCATCACCCGCTTGGCCACCGCCTTGTCCATGGCTACGCCGGAAGACAGATAGCCCGACCCGGTGTAGGGCACGCCCAAAAGCTCCAGGGCGGCCTGGACCCTTCCGTCCTCCCCGTCCCGGCCATGGAGGCCCAGAAACACGATGTCCGCCAGCTGGCAGAGCTCCAGCACGCCCGGCCCGAAGACCCGGGCGCTCTGGTCCCGCCGGCTCCGCCGGACGGTCTCCAGGTCCGGGGCTTTCACCTCGATTTTCGCCTCGGGACACAGGCCGTCCGCCGCGTCAAAGAGGGCCTCCAGGCTTGCTGGGATCTCCTCCAGCCCTAAAAACAAATCTACCAGAATGGCCCGGTGGCCCCGCCGGCGCAGCGCCCGGCAGATGCCGGTGCCCGTCACCAGGGAGACGGCCCGCTCAGGGGAGAGTCCCCCGGCCAGTACGACAATCTTCATGCAATATCCTCCAGAGATGGTTCAGTCCTATACCAATATTTTCATCTTATTATAATCCGTTATAGTTTAGCACAAGCGGCCCGTGAATACAACCGGGAAAACGCTTTTTTTACATTCCGCCCCCAAACGGACAAAAGGGCTTGACATGGACCGTACTCCATGTGATACACTGTGTGCCAAACGACCTGTTAGAAAACCTGAACTACAACCGAAAAGGAGAGCGATCACGATGACTGAGACATCCAAGGTCTATTTCGCGGACTTCCGCTGCCCCAGCTGGCGGGAGAACCTGCCCCAGAAGCTGGCCCGGCTGATGATGACCGCCGGGTTCGGGGACATCGACATGGAGGACAAATACGTCGCCATCAAAATGCACTTCGGCGAGCCGGGGAACCTGGCCTACCTGCGGCCCAACTGGGCCCGGGCCGTGGCGGACCTGGTGAAGTCCCAGGGGGGCCACCCCTTCCTGACAGACTGCAACACGTTGTACGTGGGCGGGCGGAAGAACGCCCTGGATCACCTGGAGTCCGCCTATGTCAACGGCTTCACCCCCTACTCCACCGGCTGTCACGTCATCATCGCCGACGGGCTGAAGGGAACCGACGAGGTCCTGGTCCCCGTGGAGGGCGGCGAGTACGTGAAGGAGGCCAAAATCGGCCGGGCTGTCATGGACGCGGACGTGTTCGTCTCCCTCACCCACTTCAAGGGCCACGAGCAGGCCGGCATGGGCGGGGCCCTGAAAAACATCGGCATGGGCTGCGGAAGCCGGGCGGGCAAGATGGAGCAGCACAACTCCGGCAAGCCCTTTGTCAAGGAAAAGAAGTGTATCGGCTGCAAAGCCTGCGCCAGAATCTGCGCCCACGGCGCGCCCCAGTTCTCACCCGAAGGGAAAGCCTCCATCGACACAGACAAGTGCGTGGGCTGCGGCCGCTGCCTGGCGGTCTGCCCCAAGGACGCCATCGAATGCCTCTATGACGAGGCCCCCACCGTCCTGAACTACAAAATTGCCGAGTACACCAAGGCCGTGGTGGCCGGGCGGCCCTGCTTCCACGTGTCCCTGGTGATGGACATCTCCCCCAACTGCGACTGCCACGGGGAAAACGACGTGCCTATCGCCGCCGACGTGGGCATGTTCGCCTCCTTCGACCCCGTGGCCCTGGACCAGGCCTGCGCCGACGCGGTGGTCTCCCAGGCCCCGCAGCCGAATTCTGTTCTCTTTGACGAGGGCTTCGACTGCTCCTGCGGCGACGTGTTCCAGGCCGCCCACCCGGACACGCACTGGCAGTCCTGCCTGGAGCACGCGGAAAAGCTGGGCCTGGGCACCCGGAAGTATAAGCTGATTAAAATCTGACGAATACACCATTCTGTAGGGGCGGACCTGTGTGTCCGCCCTTTTCTCTTGTCCCGGGCAGGGCGGACACACAGGTCCGCCCCTACATTTCCGGTTCTAACCCGCCCGTCCCCCTCATACAATTCGGTATCACGACCGAGAGGTGGACAACATGACGACAAGAAACGAAGTACTGCTGGAGGGTCTGGCCCTGGGAGAGCCGGAGTGGTCCCACGAAAACCACGGGGCGCAGTTTTACCGGGTCTATCTCCAGGTCCCCCGGCTCAGCGGCCAGGCGGACGTGCTGCCGGTCCTGCTGCCCGGGGCCCTGGCGGCCCAGGCGGCGGAGGGGCGGCTCCTCCGGGTCCGGGGGCAGCTCCGGTCCTTCAACAACCGCAGCGGCGTGGGCAGCCGCCTGGTGCTGACGGTGTACGCCCAAGCTCTCCAGCCGGGGCTGGACGAGCCCCAGAACCAGATCACCCTCTCCGGCGCGCTGTGCAAGCCCCCCATTTTCCGCCGGACCCCCCTGGGGCGGAGCATCTGCGATCTGATGCTGGCGGTGCCCCGGCGCTATGGCCGGGCGGACTATCTGCCGGTTATCGCCTGGGGCCAGCTGGCGGTGAAGGCCAGCCGCCTGGGCGTGGGGGACCCCCTGGCCCTGGAGGGCCGGGTCCAGAGCCGTACATACCACAAGGTCCTGGAGTCCGGGGAGACGGAGGAGCGGACGGCCTACGAGGTCTCCATGATGCGCATGCTGGACCCGGAGGACCCGGAGACATAAACGGCGAACAAGGGCCCTCCGCTTTTCGCGGAGGGCCCTTGCCGTCAGGGAAAAAAGGAAAATGAAGAAGCTGCTTACAGGAAGCTCATCAGGTTGAAGGCCAGAATCAGGCCGGAGAACACGATGGAAACCGTGGAGCACAGCTTGATGAGGATGTTCAGGGACGGGCCGGAGGTGTCCTTGAAGGGGTCGCCCACGGTGTCGCCCACGACCGCCGCCTTGTGCTGGTCGGAGCCTTTGCCTCCGTGGTGGCCGGACTCGATGTACTTTTTGGCGTTGTCCCAGGCGCCGCCGGCGTTGGACATGAACACCGCCATGGCGAAGCCGGACACGGACACGCCGCCCAGCAGCCCCACAACGCCCGTCGGCCCGAGAATCAAGCCGGTGACGATGGGCACCACGATGGCCAGCACGGCGGGGACCACCATCTCATGCAGGGCGCCCTTGGTGCAAAGCCCCACGCAGGAGGCGTAGTCCGGCTCGGCCTTGTACTCCATGATGCCGGGAATCTCCCGGAACTGGCGGCGGACCTCCACCACGATGGACTGGGCCGCCTTCTGCACGGCGTTCATGGTCTCGGCGGTGAAGACGAAGGTCAGCATAGCCCCGATGAACAGGCCCACCAGGACCGTGGGGCTGGTGAGGGTGAAGTTCAGGTTCTCCACCGTGCGCTCCTGGACGATGTTGACGTAGCTGACCAGCAGGGCCAGGGCGGTGAGGGAGGCGGACCCGATGGCGAAGCCCTTGCCCGTGGCGGCGGTGGTGTTGCCCAGGGAGTCCAGGGCGTCGGTCCGCTGGCGGACGGTCTCGGGGAGACCGCTCATTTCGGCGATGCCGCCCGCGTTGTCGGCCACGGGGCCGTAGGCGTCCGTCGCCAGGGTGATGCCCAGGGTGGACAGCATGCCGACCCCGGCGATGCCGATGCCGTAGAGCCCCTGGTTGAAAGCGTCGCTGAAGACGCCGGAGGCGTTCATGATGCGGACGGAGCCGCCGGCGGCGAAGTAGCTCACCAGCACGGCCGCGGCCACGATGACGATGGAGACGAAGGTGGACTTGAGACCCAGGGAGATGCCGCCGATGATGATGGTGGCGGACCCGGTCTCCGAGGCCGCGGCCAGCTCCTGGGTGGGCTTATAGGTGTCGGAGGTGTAATACTCGGTGAAGTATCCGATGGCGCAGCCGCCCACCAGGCCGCAGAGGATGGCGATGTACACGCCCCAGTTCCCCAGAATCCAGTAGGTCAGGGGGGCCGCCAGCACGGCCGCCAGGATGGCGGCGGTAAAGGTGCCGGTGCGCAGGCTCCTCAGCAGGGACTCCTGGGTGGCGTCCTCCTTGGTCTTCACCAGGAAGGAGCCGATGATGGAGCAGATGATGCCGCACACCGCCAGGGCCATGGGCAGCAGCATGCCGTTCCAGCCGTACCCGCCCACGGCGCCCAGGGCGAAGGTGGCCAGGATGGAGCCCACGTAGGACTCGTAGAGGTCCGCGCCCATGCCGGCCACGTCGCCCACGTTGTCTCCCACGTTGTCCGCGATGGTGGCGGGGTTCCGGGGGTCGTCCTCGGGGATGCCGGCCTCGACTTTACCCACCAGGTCCGCGCCCACGTCGGCGGCCTTGGTGTAGATGCCGCCGCCCACACGGGCGAACAGGGCCATGAAGGAAGCGCCCATGCCGTTCATGACCATGACGTTCCCCAGGGCCGCCGGGGCGCTGACGCCAAAGGCGTACCGCAGCAGGTAGAACCACATGGTGATGTCCAGCATGCCCAGGCCCACCACGGTGAAGCCCATGACGGAACCGGAAGAAAAGGCCACCCGCAGGCCCTTGTTCAGGCTCTCGGAGGCGGCCTGGGCGGTCCGGGCGTTGGAGTTGGTGGCGATCTTCATGCCGATGAAGCCCGCCAGCATGGAGAAGATGCCGCCGGTGACAAAGGCGAAGGGGGTATACTTGGAGAGCATGTTTCCGCCGCTGGCGAAAGCGATAACCAGCAGGACCACGAACACGATGACAAAGACCTTGAACACCGTGGTGTACTGCTGTTTTAAGTAAGCGTTTGCGCCAGCGCGGATGTTAGCCGCGATTTTGCGCATTTTTTCGCTTCCTTCTGAGTAAGAAAGCACTTTTTTGGCCTGAATTGCCGCAAAAAGTCCAGCAATCAGAGCGCCTACGAATCCGATCCAAAACAAGTTTTCCATAGATTCCACTCCTCCTTTTGGGTTTGTCTTGCTGGGTTATATGCTATATTGTAGCATATTAAAACTTTTTTGCAATAGACAGGCGGTGTTTTTCTTACGCAAACGTTGTAATTCTTACAAACTGACAAAAATGTAGTGGCAAATCTAGGCACATTGCTTTACTATCCGGGAAAATTTGCGAAAAAGCGCCCCCGGACGGAGACCGTCCAGAGGCGCAGCGTTTCCTATCAGTAATGGACAATGAGGCGTCAGGGGGAAACCGGCGCTTCGGCCCCCGCACCCTCCCATTGTCCATTGTCAATTGTCAATTGTCAATTATCCATTCAACGAAGCATCATCAGTCCACCAGCCGGAAGTCCGTAAAGACCCACCGGTCCCCCTCGAAGGCGTAGGGGAAGGACCAGCACTCCAGGCCCACCACGGTCTCCCCGTCCTCGCCCAGGAGATCCACCATCACGTTGACGGAGTAGAGGTCCTCCGCCAGCTTTTCCGTCTCCACCCAGGACGCGCCCTTTCCGGGGTCCCGGTCCCGGGCCTCGCCGGACACGTACAGCAGTCCCCGGATGTTCCGGTAGTGAATCCGGGTCGTGCGCCCGTCCAGCAGCCGGTCCGCCAGCTCCTGGGAGAAGACGCCCCGCAGATAGGCCCGCAGGTCCTCCAGGTCCTTGACGCCCTCCGCGTTCACCCGGTAATAGACGGCCCCATCCAGCTGGGCGGACTCGCCTGAGACGGGCAGGGGCGCCAGGTCGAACCAGCCGTAGACCCGCCGGGCCCCCTCGTAGGCCGCCAGAATGTCCTCCTCCAGCAGGGGCCGGGCCGAGGACTCCACCATGGAGGAGCTCATTTTCTCCATCCGCGCCGCCGGGGCGGATGCGGCCGCCGGGGCCGCCGTCTCCTCGGGAGGCGCGGCGCAGCCCGCCAAAAGCAGCGTGAAAACCAGCGCGGCGGTGATTTTTTTCATAACGGCGCCCCCCTTTCCCGAGTCTGACCGTGCCGCCGCCCCGGAAGCTGGGCCGCCTGCCGCCGGGGCCTTTCCTTAATTTAAATGTATCATATCCAGCGGAAAATTGCCACGAAAATTTTCCATAAAATCCACGATTTTTCGACGGGTTTTTCGGCGTCTTCCACATCATCTGGTAGTTCATGGGAGTCGCCGCCCCCATAAAATGGGCCGGGGCCGAGGCTGGCAAAGCCAGCCTCGGCAAGTTTTCAGAACCCGTGGGAAGTTCTGAAAACTTCTGATTGAAAACGAAAGGAACCCCTCCTGGGTTCCTCTCGTAACTCTCTTCCTTCCCGTCGAATTGGTTTTCCCTGTTTTTCGGCAAGCTGAGCCGGGGCCCTCAAGGACCCCGGCTGTTGGGTTTTTATGAATCCAGGGCCGCCGCCTGGAGCTCGTCGAAGGCCGCCATGCACTCGTCCACCGTGGCCCCGCCCAGGAGCTGCCGCACAATCAGGCAGGTGTTCCCCCACTGCTCCACACTCATGCCCGCGTTGGAGCCCAGGACGTAGACGCCCTCCTCAATCCGTTCGTTCAGGGGGCGCAGGGCGGGCACGCAGTCCACCTTGACGTTCTTGGAGGGGGAGATGACCCGATTCGTCTCGGAGTAAATCTGGAGCGCCTCGTCGGAGGTCATGATGTCCAGCATGGCGGCGGCGTCCTCCCGGTGCGCCGCCGCCGCGCCGATGCCGTACCCGGTGATGGGCACCACCGGCATCGGCCCCCGGCTGGTGGGGAAGCCGATGACCTGCATCTCAAAGTCCGTCTTTCCATAGGCGGTTTCCGTGTTGGCCGCCCCCCAGTAGGCCATGACTATGGGGGTCTTCCCCGCCAGGAAGTCCGGCCCCTCCGCCTCGATGGCCTCGCTGACCAGGGCCTTCTCCGCGTCGATATACCCCCGGTCCATCAGCTCCTTCAGAAACGCGAAGCCGGGCCGCATATAGTCGCTGTACCTGGCCTCCCCGCTGTTGAGGGCCGCGATTTCCGCCTCGGTGTTCCCCCCGTTGTACAGGTCCGCGTAGCCCATGGCGAAGACGAAGGTCTCCAGCCACCAGCGGTTGGCCCCGACGGGGGTCTCAATGCCGTTCTCCTGGAACACCCGGCAGCACTCCAGAAACTCCTCCGGGGTCTCCGGCAGCGCCAGGTCATATTGGTCGAACAGGTCCTTGTTGACAAACAGGCCGTAGGCCGCCACCTCCTGGGGAATGGCCACCAGCTTCCCGTCCACCGTGTTGGCCACCTTGACCACGTCCCGGAGGTTCTTCACGCTGTCCAGCCCGGAGAGGTCCATCAGCTTCCCCTCCGCCCCCAAGGCCAGAACGGTATCCGGGTTCAGCAGGTAGATGTCGTCCATATTGTTTCGCGCCCGGTCCAGGGCAACGTCGTCATAGGTCTTGTCCTGATAGCTCTCCGCCGTATAGGTCCTGTAGGCCATGGTCACGCCCAGGGCCTCCTCCGCCATAGTCACCGTCAGCTCCGACGCAGTCCGGGCCACGTTTTCCGCGTCGGGGTCGGACTTTTCCATGGGGCTGAAGAAGTTGACCACCCGGTCCTCCTCTTTCTCAATGGAGATCACCTTCCCGGTCTCCCCGCCGCCGCAGGCGGCCAGCTGCAAAGTCATGAGCCCGGCCAGAAAGGCCGCCGCCCGCTTGGTTCTTTTGGTCCTCATGTTTCTCACGGCTCCTTTCGCGCGCTGAGCTGCTTAATTACACTTTTCAAAAGCTCCACATCCAGAGGCTTTGGCACGTGGGCGTCCATGCCGGCGTCCAAGGCCGCCTTTTCGTCCTCGGCAAAGGCGTTGGCCGTCATGGCGATGATGGGGATTTTCCCCGCGTCCTCCCGGGGCAGGGCCCGGATGGCCCGGGCCGCGTCGTGCCCGCTCATCACCGGCATCTGGACATCCATCAGGATGGCGTCGAACCGCCCCTTTTCCGATTCCCGGAAGCGCTCCACCGCCAGGCGGCCGTTCTCCACAATTTCGCAGGCGGCCCCCTCCAGGCTCAGCAGCTCCTCCAGAATTTCCGCGTTGATCTCGTTGTCCTCCGCGGCCAGGAAGCGCATGCCCTCCAAACCGGCGTCCTTCCCGGCCTCCGGCGGGGGCGCCTCTTCGCCGTCCCTCCACAGCTCCTCCAACTTTTCCCGAAGCGCCGAGACGAAAAACGGCTTTTTCAAAACGCCCGCCCGACCCACGGACAGCGCCTCCTCCGCCTCCTCCTCGTCGTGTTCCGCCAGGAAGAGGACGGGCACGGAGCTGTCTCCCAGGGTCTCCCGCAGGGCCAGGGCCGTCCCGGCGGCGTCCATTCCCAGCGTGTCCCAGTCCAGCAGAATCAGCTGGAAGTTCCCCTCCCGGGCCAGCTCCCCGGCGGCCTCCGGGCCGGAGGCGACCGCCAGGTCCACGCCGGTGTTCTTCATCAGCGTCTGTATACTTTCCTGTTCCTCCCTGTCCGGCTCCAACGCCAGAACACGGGCAATGCCCTTCTCCACCCAGAACTGCCGGTCCGCCTCGCTCTCCGCGATGCGCAGCTCCAGCTCCACCCGGAAGAGGGACCCCCGGTCCACCTGGCTGAAGACCTCGATGGTGCCCCCCATGAGCTCCACGATGCTCTTGGTGATGGCCATGCCCAGCCCGGTGCCCTGGACCTTGTTGGTGGTGCTGTTTTCCGCCCGGGTGAAAGCGTCGAAGATGGTGGTCAGGTACTCCGGCGTCATGCCGTATCCGTCGTCCTCCACCTCGATGCGGATGCGCTCGTACTGGGGGGAGCGCTGTTCGCGTCCGATCATGCGCAGCCGGATGTGCCCGCCCTCCGGGGTGTACTTGACGGCGTTGGACAGCAGGTTGATAAGCACCTGGTTGATCCGGGTCTCGTCCCCCACCAGGCACTCGTGCCGGATGCCGGTCACGTACATCTGGAAGTCCTGCCCCTTGTCCTTGGCCATGGGCTGAATGATGGCGCAGACGGAGGAGGTCACGCCGCTGAGGTCAAACTCCTCAAGGTTCAGCACGACCTTGCCGCTCTCGATTTTGGAAACGTCCAGAATGTCGTTGATCAGGCTGAGGAGGTGCTGGCCGGAGGCCATGATCTTCTTCGTGTACTCCCGGACCTTGGCCGGGTTTTCCGCGTCCCGGTTCAGCAGGGTGGTAAAGCCCAGCACGGCGTTCATGGGCGTTCGGATGTCGTGGGACATGTTGGAGAGGAAGGTGGTCTTGGACTCGCTGGCAATCCGCGCGGCCTGGAGGGCCTCCGACAGCTGCTGGTTATAGAGCTTCCGCTCCTCCTCCCGCTCCCGGTGAATCTTGTCCTGCTGCCGCCAGCTCAGGTAGTACAGGAGGACGCAGAGGAAAAAGGCCGCCAGCATGGACGCCACGAGAATGACAATATTCTCATTGACGGTCCGGCCCTCCTGCTGGATGGCCTGCACCGGCACGTAGCCCACCAGGAAGATGGTTCCGCCGTTGATGGCCCACATGTAGTTCAGAGCCCGCACGTTCCGCACGTCGTGATAAAAGAGGATATTCGACCCCTTGTCCAAACACGCCGCCACCTCCGCCCGGATCTCCCCGTCCCGGATGTCGTTGGCCCTGTAGAAGTCGTCCAGGTTCAGGTGCCCCGCGGTGCGCATCCCCATGCCCTTGGGCTTGAGGACGAACCGCTCGCTGCGGGCGTCCATGACGTACAGGGATGCCTGCTTGTTGTAAAACCCGTCCCGGGGCAGGGACTCGTCAATGGCGTCGTAAATATACTCGGCGTAAAGCGTTCCAATCTCCCGCCCGTCCCGCTCCACGGGGCACTTGATGGTGTAGGACCAGGTGCCCATATAGTTCAGGTAGGACTGGGAGACCGGCAGGCCCCGCACCGTGCCCCCGGCGGAGAAGTCCAGTCCCTCCTCGGTGAAGGCCTCCCCGGTATTGGAGACGCCCTCCGTCTCCCCCGCCGGAATCAGGGACATCCGGGCCACGGCCTGGCTCTTCTCATAGCCCAGGATATAGGACTCCGGGTCCTCCATCCTGGCGATTTCCTGGGCGACCAGAATCTGGAAATCTGCCTGACTGCCCAAGATCGCCTCAATGGTGCATTGGATCAGGTCCAGGCTCTCGCTCAGGTTCTGAATCGCGGAGGAAGACATCTCCGCCTCGATTTTCCGTGAGACCGCATAGACGATGGAACCCAGGATGCAAAACACAAGCAGAATAGAAAAGAGCAGCGGCCGCCCCTTCCGTTTTTCCTTTTTGCCTGTCGTTTTCTTCATGCGTATTCTCCATTCCGTGACCTGAAAAACCCGGCAGCCTGAGCCGCCGGGCGCGCCGGCCGGGCGCGCCGGTTGGTTAGCCTTACCTTATATTATACTTTTTCTGGTTTTTTGTGTCAATAGCTTCCATCGCCAAAGGGGCCTCCCGGAGCGGGGCCTCACCACTCCCGTCTGATCTCCGGCTCCTCCACCTGATACCGGCGGAGGAAGTCCTGAAGGTCTCGCTGGTCCCGGATCAGCATCAGCTCCTGGAACTTTCCGGTGGCCAGGTCCTTAAAGCCCGCCACCTGCTCCCCGGTGCAGATGCTGGAGCGGATGACGGGGACCTTCCCCGCCTTGTCATACTGGACGGCGGGCTCCTTTTTACGTTTTCCAAACAGCATGATTGTCCCTCCAAACAGCTTTGCCTCTATCATACCACTTCCCGGCCCTCGAGTCGAGAAGGAACCTTCGGGGGGACGGGCCGCCTAGGGGGGCGGCAGCGAAAAGAGGAGAGAGTCGATTCGACGACCTCCAAAGCTCCTGCTCGCACCACGCCGCGGACTGGAGACATGCGTATCAAACAGTCGGCCCCCCTTGTGCGCCCCCCGTTTTCTCTCTTCCACCGTGCACGGCGCATTCTCTCTTCTCGCAAAAGAGAGAACGAGTGACACTGCCACGTGTAAATGAGATGGAACTCCAGCCACTTACGAACGAACAGATAAAGGATTTCTTGAGGGCGTCTGTTTCGGATAGTTGTGAGATTATTTTGAAAGTCATTCTGTTTACCGGATTGCGAGAAGCAGAGGCAATCGGCCTGACTTGGGGTTGCATCGATTTTCAAGCTGGAACCATCAAAATCTGCAAACAGCTTCAACAACGCAAACTCAGTGATGGCGGAATGACATTCGCTCCTCTCAAGAATGATAAGACCAGAATTTTAAAGCCCGCCCCTTTTGTAATGGAACTGCTTACCCGGCAATGGAAGGAACAGAGTGAACAGCGTTTGAAAATAGGTAAAGGATGGAAAGATTGGCAAACCATCGAGGAGCGCAAGAATGCTTTGGTATTCACAACCGCTGAGGGCAAATACCTCTCTCAAACTTCTGTCCGGTATCATTTCAAGAAAATTGCAGCTGAAATAGGAGCTCCTAACTGTCGGGTTCATGATCTTCGCCACCCAAATTTCAAGCCCAAGACAATTTGTCACCTTGTCCGTATCACGGCCCAGGCGGGTGAGGCTATGAATCAGGAGTACATCAACCGCCCCATCCTCTGCCGCCGCATGGAAGTTCAGCAGGCCCGGACGGTCCATTGTCAGGCCGCTCCCCATATCGCTGGAAGCACCAACAATCTCAAAGTCATGTTTTTTGCATAGGCTTCCAGCCCATTCCGCTGTGCCGCCAAAACCGCTGCGCTGTCAGGCCCATCGTGGGCCACACGGCAGTAAATCCAAACCTTTTTCTGTTCCATCACGCCGCCTCCTTGCCCATGATGTAGGTGCCGGTATAGCGTTCATCCGAGGATTCCTGCCAAATTCCGTAACACCGGGAAATGTCGTGGCCATTGTACCCATGAGCCGCTTTGTACTCGGCAGGAGTAGGAATTTGGCGCTCAAACAGGACTTTGACAATCTCATTCGGAGTGCGCCCATCCCGTGCCAATTCAAAGATCATCTGGACATTGGGGGCAGTTTCCTCATTCGGCTCCATGCAGCCATTTGTGCCCTTCCGGTAGCCGTATGGACAGGTTTCGGCTGTAAAACTCGCTGACCAGATACTTGAACGCCACATTGATGCCGCCTGTATCGCCGTGGAGAGTGTCGCTGTCAAAATTGTCGTTGATGGAGATGAAGCGGACGCCGTACAGAGGGAAAACCATTTCCATAAAGTATCCCACTT
>CAJUJW010000037.1 GCA_910586735.1 uncultured Oscillibacter sp.
CCGTCGTGGCCTTCTCCAAGACCGGCGAGCGCATGGTGGGTCAGGTGGCCAAGCGCCAGGCCATCACCAACCCCGACCGGACCATCTCCTCCATCAAGCGGGAGATGGGCTCCGACCACCGGGTGGGCATTGACGGGAAGAACTACACCCCCCAGGAAATCAGCGCCATGATTCTCCAGAAGTTGAAAGCCGACGCCGAGGCGTACCTGGGCGGAACCGTCACCGAGGCGGTCATCACCGTCCCCGCCTACTTCACCGACTCCCAGCGCCAGGCCACCAAGGACGCGGGCAAAATCGCGGGCCTGGAGGTCAAGCGCATCATCAACGAGCCCACGGCGGCGGCCCTGGCCTACGGCGTGGACAAGGAGCAGACCCAGAAAATCATGGTCTACGACCTGGGCGGCGGCACCTTCGACGTTTCCATCCTGGACATTGACGACGGAGTCATCGAGGTCCTGGCCACAGCGGGCAACAACCGCCTGGGCGGAGACGACTTCGACGAGTGCGTCATGAAATGGCTGGTGTCCGAGTTCAAGCGTTCCGACGGCGTGGACCTGTCCAATGACAAGGTGGCCATGCAGCGGCTGAAAGAGGCGGCCGAGAAGGCGAAAATCGAGCTCTCCGGTGTGACCACCTCCAATATCAACCTGCCCTATATCACCGCCGACGCCACGGGCCCCAAGCACCTGGACGTGACCCTCTCCCGGGCCAAGTTCAACGAGCTCACCGCCCATCTGGTGGACGCCACCATGGGCCCCGTGCGCCAGGCCATGAGCGACGCCGGGCTCAAGCCCTCCGACCTCTCCAAGGTTTTGCTGGTGGGCGGCTCCAGCCGCATCCCCGCCGTCCAGGACGCCGTGAAGTCCTTCACCGGGTCCGACCCCTTCAAGGGCATCAACCCCGACGAGTGCGTGGCTATGGGCGCGGCGCTCCAGGCGGGCGTCCTCACCGGCGACGTGAAGGGCCTCCTCCTGCTGGACGTGACCCCGCTGTCCTTAGGGATTGAGACCTACGGCGGCGTCTGCACGAAGCTGATTGACCGGAACACCACCATCCCCGTGAAAAAGAGCCAGGTCTTCTCCACCGCCGCCGACAACCAGACCAGCGTGGAGGTCAACGTCCTCCAGGGCGAGCGGGAGATGGCCGCCGCCAACAAGTCCCTGGGCCGCTTCCACCTGGACGGCATCGCCCCGGCCCGCCGGGGAGTGCCCCAGATTGAGGTCACCTTCGACATCGATGCCAACGGAATCGTGAACGTCTCGGCCAAGGACCTGGGCACGGGGACGGAACAGCACATCACCATCACCTCCTCCTCCAACATGAGCAAGGAGGACATCGAAAAAGCCGTCAAGGAGGCGGAGCAGTACGCCGCCCAGGACAAGAAGCTCAAGGAGGAAGTGGAGACCCGGAACCAGGCGGACCAGATGGTCTACCAGTGCGAGAAGACCCTGGCGGACATGGGCGATAAGATCCCCGCCGACGACAAGGGCAAGGTCCAGGGGGCCCTGGACAAGCTGAAGGAGACCCTGAAAGGCCAGGACACCGCCGCCATCAAGGCGGACACCGAGGCCCTCCAGCAGGCGTTCTACGCCGTCAGCGAAAAGCTCTACCAGCAGGCCAATCCCCAGGGCGCCCAGCCCGGCGGAGACCCCGGCGCCTCCCAGGAGGGCCAGTATTACGACGCGGACTACAAAGTCGTGGACGACGACGACCAGAAGAAATAAACGCCGCTTCATGGGGACGGGGATACTTCATCCCCGCCCCTTTGACGGCGGATAGGGACCTTTGCGGAATTGACAATTGATAATGGACAATGGACAATGATTTCCTTGCGGAAGCGTCCGCCTCCGTACGGGACCGGCCCGTTCCGCGTCCCATTGTCCATTGTCAATTGTCCATTTGTTGGAGGAAATTATGGCTGAGCAAAAACGCGATTACTACGAGGTCCTGGGCGTCTCCAAGGGCGCGTCGGACGACGAGATCAAAAAGGCGTATAAAAAGCTGGCCCGGAAGTACCACCCGGACCTGAACCCGGACAACAAGGAGGCCGAGGAGAAATTCAAGGAGGCCAACGAGGCTTACGAGATTCTCTCGGACAAGGAAAAGCGGGGCCGGTACGACCAGTTTGGCCACGCGGGGGTGGACCCCAACTTCGGCGCGGGCGGCGGCTTCGACGGCGGCTTTGATTTCGGCGACCTGGGGGACATTTTCGGCAGCTTCTTCGGCGGCGGCTTCGGCGGCGGGCGGCGGACCAACCCCAACGCCCCCCAGCGGGGGGAGAGCGTCCGCATGTCGCTGATCCTCAGCTTTGAGGAGGCGGCCTTCGGCTGTGAGAAGGCCGTCACCGTGGAGCGGCTGGAGTCCTGTCCCTCCTGCCAGGGCAGCGGCTGCGCCGAGGGGACCACCCCCGAGGTCTGCCCGGACTGCCACGGCACCGGCACGGTCCAGGTCCGGCGGCAGACGCCCATGGGCGTCTTCGCCACGTCCTCCCCCTGCTCCCGCTGCGGGGGCAAGGGGAAGATCATCCACCAGCCCTGCAAGGAGTGCCGGGGGGCCGGGTCCGTCCGCAAGCGGAAGACCATCCAGGCCAGCATCCCGGCGGGCATCGACAACGGGCAGACCATCTCCATCCGGGGCCAGGGCAACGCCGGGAAGAACGGCGGCCCCGCCGGGGACCTGCTCATCACCATCACCGTCCGGCCCCACGAGATTTTCCGCCGGGAGGGCACCTCCGTCCTCTGCGAGGCGCCCATCACCTTCGCCCAGGCGGTGCTGGGGGCGGAGCTGGAGATTCCCACCATTGACGGCAAGGTGAAGTACGATCTCCCGGAGGGAACCCAGAGCGGCACCACCTTCCGCCTCAAGGGCAAGGGCATCCCCTCCATCAACGGCCGGGGCCGGGGGGACCAGTATGTCACCGTCTACATCGAGACCCCCCGGAACCTGACGAAGGAGCAGAAGGAGGCCCTGAAAAAATTCGCCGAGCTCATGGGCGACGGCGACGTGGAAGAGCGCAAGGGCTTTTTCAACAAGGGTAAAAAGAAGAGGTGAGCTCCATGTATCTGGCGGACTATCACACCCATTCCCGTGTCTCCCCCGACGGCAGGGACTCCATGACGGCCTTGGCGGAGGCCGCCGCGGCGGCGGGCCTGGACGAGATCTGCTTCACGGACCACGTGGAGCCCATTGTCTGGGCAAGCACGGACCTGCGGGGCCCCTATGACTGGGGGGCCCTCCTGGCGGAGTTCGACGCCGCCAAGGCCGCCATGGGGGACCGGATTGTCCTGCGCCTGGGCATTGAGCTGGGGGACGCCTGCTGGAACTTCGCCCACACGGAGAAGCTGCTGGAGGACGCGCCGCCCCTGGACTTTATCATCGGTTCCGTCCACATGCTCTCAGAGCGCTTCGGCGGCCTGGACCTCTACTACTTCGACCCGAAAACGGAGGAGGAAGCCTACGCCGGCATTGCCGACTATCTGGGCCAGGTGCGGAAGATGGCGGAGTGGGGACGGTTCGACGTGCTGGGCCACCTGACCCTGCCCCTGCGCTACCTCAACGAGAACCGGGGCTGGAGGCTGTCCATGGACCGCTTTGGAAGCGAGATTACGGACATCTTCTCCATCCTGAAATCCAAGGGCGTGGGCATCGAGCTGAACACCAACCGGGGCAACACGCCCCTGCCGGACGAGATGTGGCTGCGGCTGTACGAGGACATGTCCTATGACCCCATCGTCACCCTGGGCACCGACGCCCACAGCGCCAGGTTTGTGGGCTGCGCCGTCCGGGAACGGCAGGCGCTGCTGAAAAAGTGCGGCTTCCAGGAGTTCTGCACCTTTGAGGGGCGGCGGCCCGTCCGGCACAGCCTGTGATAGGGTCCGCCCGGACCGGGGCGAAAAAGGTCAGATTTGCGTGTCAAAAAGCACCTTGATTTTTGAGAAAAATTGGAGTACAATATAAGCCACAAAATCTATAGAAACCACAAAATCGAAAGACATGGGGGAATCGCGTCATGAAAATCGCGCTGGGCTGCGACCACGGCGGCTATGATTTGAAGCAGCATGTTATCAAGGTTCTGGAGCGCCTGGGCCATGAGGTGGAGGACTTCGGCTGCTTCTCCAAGGAGAGCTGCGACTACTCCGACTTCGGCGCCCCTGCGGCGAAGGCCGTGGCGGAGGGGAGATGCGACCGGGGCATTGTGATCTGCACCACGGGAATCGGCATCTCCATCGCCGCCAACAAAGTCAAGGGCGTCCGCTGCGCCCACTGCGCCGACACCTATGAGGCCGAGCTGTGCCGCCGGCACAACGACGCCAATGTGATGGCCCTGGGCGCGGGCTTCACCGGCCCCTTCCTGGCGGAGAAGATGGTGGAAATCTTCCTGACCACGGAACACGAGGGGGGACGCCACGCCCGCCGCGTGGGCAAGGTCATGGCCCTGGAGGAGTAATTCTCCCGGGCAGGAAATCGAGGGAGCGCCGCTCCTGAAGAGAGGTGACGCGCATGGCGGGAGCCAAGGGCTACAGCAGCTACCGGGGCCGGGGGCCCAGATGGAAAATTTTGCTGGCGATTCTGCTGGTGCTGGTGATCGCTGTGGCCATCAGCGTCATCTACCTGGGGGAGCACGTGGTGTACAGTCCCGACGGACGCCGCCAGATCGTCCTGCCCTGGCAGTCGGAGGAGAAGAACTCCCCGCCCTCAAAGGACGGAGAGGACCCGGAAGGCCAGCCCAACGTGGACCTGGTGGTCCAGGAGCCGGAGGACCGGGGACCGAAGGAGACTGCGGCCCATACCCTGCCGGTGAACGTGCTGACCCAGGCGGTCTGGAGCGAGTTCAAAAGCGGCCTGGATTCCAACGCCGCGGCGGTCCGGCTGAAGACCACCAACGGCACCATCTACTATGAGTCCGCCAGCGCCGTCTCCGGCGCCGTGCAGGTGGCGGAGACCCCGGGGGAGACCATGGAAACTCTGCGGCTCATCACCTCCGAGCCGGGGCTCCACACCATCGCCAGCGTGGCCTGCCTCCAGGACTTCAAGGCCGCCAACGCCGACGTGGAGGGCCGGGGCCTGAAAAACACCGGCGGATATATCTTCTACGACGGCAACAACAGCCTCTGGCTGGACCCCGGAAAGCCCGGCGCGCGGGCCTACGTCTGCGCCGTGGCCAAGGAGGTGGCCGAGCTGGGCTTTGACGAGCTTCTGCTGACGGATTTCAGCTATCCCACCGTGGGGAAGATCGACAAAATCGACTACAACACGGAGGTTCCCCTGGGCAACAACCTGGACCTGCTTCTGAGCGACCTGCGGGCGGCGCTGGAGCCCTATGACATCCTCCTGTCCGTGGAGGTCCCGGAGTCGGTCATCACCGAGGGACCCGACGGCGTGGCGGGCCTGGACTTGAACCGCCTGGCGGGGCAGGTGGACCGCATATACGCCGTCACCACGCCGGAGAAGGTGGAGACCCTCTCCAATCTGGTGTCCCAGACGGCGGGCGGAAAGACGGAGTTCGTGCCGGAACTGAGGGAGGACAGCCCCAGCGTGACGGGAAGCCGCCTGATTCTGCCGGGGACCTCCCAGGGCTGACCCGGCCTATCAAAAGATTTCAGCAAGCCGACTCCCGGAGGGAACTCCCTCCGGGAGTTTTTGGTACAGAGAAAGAGACAGTCTGCGGGTGATGAGAATGAAGAGCGGAAAGACCCTGGGCCTCCCGCCGCCGGAGGCCGGGAGGTGAGGCGGCTGGCGGTGTTCGCCGGGGGCTTCTCCCTGGGCGTGTTCCTGGCCCAGTACCTCCTCCGGGACGGCTGGATACTGCTGGGGGCCGGGACGGCCCTTGCCCTGGGGGTTCTGGCCCTGGCGCTGCCCTGGGAGTGGAGGCGGCGGGGCGTGGCGCTCTTCGCGGCGCTGTCCCTGGGCCTGGGCTGGAGCTGGCTGTACGCCCGCCAGGTCCAGCGGCCCGCCCAGGCGATGGCGGGGCGGACGGAAACCATCACCGCCACCCTCTGCGGCTACGCCGCCGAGAGCGATTTCGGCGCAAGGGCGACGGTCCGGCTGGAGGGCCTGCCCGGCAGGGCGGTGTTCTACGGCGGCCGGGAACTGCTGGACCTGGTTCCGGGCCAGACGGTCACGGGACAGGCCCGCCTCCAGGACGCCGCCCGCGTCCGGGACGAGGACGTTACCACCTTCACCTCCAAGGGGGTCTTCCTCCTGGTCTATGGCAGGGGAGACCTGGAGATCGGCCAGGGGACCCGGCACAGCCCCCGCTGGTACCCCGCCAGGACGGCCCGGGCCATGGGAGAGCGGATTCAGATCCTCTTCTCCGGGGACGCCGCCGGGTTTCTCACGGCCATTCTGACCGGCGACCGGGGCCAGGTCTCGGAGAAAGCCTACGCGGCCCTCACCGAGGCGGGGCTGAGCCACATTCTGGCGGTGTCCGGCATGCACTGCGGCTTCCTCATGGCCCTGGCGGGCTTCCTGCTGCCAAGCCGGAGGCTGCAAGCCCTGCTGGGCATTCCGCTTCTGGCCTTCTACGCCGCCCTCACCGGCGGCAGCCCCTCGGTACTCCGGGCCTGCGTCATGCTGTCTCTGCCCCTGCTGGCCATTCTGGCCCGCCGGGAGAGCGACGGGCCCACGTCCCTGCTGACGGCCCTGTTTCTGATTCTCCTGGCCAACCCCTTCGCCGCCGCCTCCGTCAGCTTACAGCTGTCCTTCGCCGCCATGGCGGGCATCCTCTGGCTGACGCCCAAACTGTATAAGGGACTGACCGGAGAGAAAAAGCGGGGAAAGGTCTTCCGCTTCCTGGCCGTCACCTTTTCAACCTCCATGGGGGCCATGGTCTTCACCATGCCCCTGGCGGCCTATTACTTCGGCGCGCTGGTCCTCATCGCCCCCCTGAGCGGCGCCCTCTGCCTCTGGGCGGCCACATGGGCTTTCAGCTTCGGCCTCCTGTCGGTGTTCGTCAGCTTTTTCTACCCGCCCCTGGGGGCGCTTCTGGCTCCCCCGGCCTGGCTGGCGGCGGAGTACATCCTCTTTGCGGCGGGGCTCCTCTCGAGAATTCCCTGTCACGCCGTCTACACCGCCAACCCCTATTTGAAGTATTGGCTGGCCTACGCCTACGTCCTCTTCGCCGCCGCGTACCTGGCCAAAGGGGCGGGGCGGCGGAGGTACGTCCTGGCCGCCCTCCTGGCGGCGCTGACCCTGGCGCTGACCGTCCGCCTGGGGGAGGCCCGGTACAACAGCGATCTGGACGCCCTGGTGCTGGACGTGGGCCAGGGGCAGAGCGTGGTTCTGGCCTCCGGCGGGGCCTTCGCCCTGGTGGACTGCGGCAGCGCCAACAGCTGGAAGGTCCCCGGCGAGACCGCTGCCCGGCAGCTGGCCTCCATGGGCTGCCGCCGCCTGGACTGCCTGATTCTCACCCACTATGACAAGGACCACGTCTCCGGCGTGACTGGCCTGCTGGAGCGGCTGGAGGTGGACACGCTGCTGGTCCCGGAAGAAGAGGATGACGCGGGGCTCCAGAGCGCGGTTCTCTCCGCCGCCGAGGCGCGCGGCGTAACTATCCGCTTCATCACGGCGGAGGAGCGCCTGGACCTGGGCCGGGGTGCGCTGACGGTGTACCCGCCGGTGGGGGAGGCGGGGGACAACGACCGGGGCCTCTCCGTCCTGGCCTCCGCCGGGGAGAGGGACCTTCTCATCACCGGCGACATGGACGCCGCCACGGAGGCGAAACTGCTGGAGACCTATGTCCTGCCGGACATCGAGGCCCTGGTGGCGGGGCACCACGGGTCCAAATACGCCTCGTCCCAGGCCCTGCTGGACGCCCTGAGGCCGGAGACGGCCTGTATCAGCGTGGGCTCCAACGCCTACGGACACCCCGCGGAGGAGACCCTTCTCCGCCTGGCCCGGCAGGGCTGTGATATCTACCGGACGGACCTGCACGGGACCATTCACCTCACCTGGAATCAGGAGGACAGCTATGGCTGACAAGAAAAAGGCCCCCCGGAAAGGGGTGGCTCTGCAAAAATTAAAGGCGGACCTGGCCGCCGGGACCGTCGGGAATGCCTATATCTTCTACGGGGAGGAGAGCTATCTCCGGGAGTATTACCTGGGGGAGCTGCGCAAGGCGCTGATTCCCCCAGGCTTTGAGACCTTCAACTATCACGCCCTGGAGGGGAAGGACCTGACGGCCCAGGCCCTGGCGGAGACGGCGGAGGCCATGCCCATGATGGCGGAACGGACTCTGGCCGTGGTGACGGACTGGGACCTCTTCAAGCTGGGGGAGGACCAGCGGGAAAAGCTCATCGCCCTGCTGGAGGACCTGCCGCCATACTGCTGCCTCGTCTTCGTCTACGACACCCTGGAATACAAGCTCAACAAGACCATGAAAAAGCTCTGCAAGGCCCTGGAGACCTACGCGGAGGCGGTGGAGTTCCCGGCGGCCTCCAGCGCGGATCTGCTGCCCTGGATCTCCCGGCGCTTCAAGGCCCTGGGGAAGGAGATCGACCGGACGGCGGCGGAGTATCTGGTGTTCACCTGCGGCGGGCTGATGACGGGGCTGGTGCCGGAGATTGAGAAAATCGCCGCCTACGCCAAGGGCAAAACCGTCACCCAGGCGGACATCGACGCCGTGGCGGACCCGGTGTTGTCGGCGGAGGTGTTCAAGCTGTCCGACGCGGTGCTCCAGGGGCGCTATAACCAGGCGGCCTCCATTCTGGGGGACCTGCTGAAGATGCAGACGGAGCCCATCATGATTCTGGCGGCTCTGGGGAGTCAGCTCAGGCGCATCTGGACAGCCCGGCTGGCCCTGGACGGCGGCCGGGACCGGTACTGGCTGATGGAGCTCTGGGGCATGCGGTCCGACTATCCCGCAAGACTCCTGCTGGACGCGGCCCGGCGGACCACGCCGGAGTGGTGCGCCCGGGCGGTGCGGCACTGCCAGGTGCTGGACCGCCGGATGAAGAGCGAGCGGGGCGTGGACAGCGCCGGAGAGCTGAAATTACTGCTGGTACAGCTGGCGGCGGAGAGGAGCTGAGCCTATGGAACGCGTCCGGGAGGTCATCGTGGTGGAGGGCCGCTACGACCAGAACACGGTTTCCCAGGCGGTGGACGCCACGGTGGTCACCCTGGGGGGCTTCGCCGTGTTCAACGACAGGGAGAAGCTGGCCTTCCTCCGCCGCCTGGCGGAGAAGCAGGGCCTGATTGTCCTGACGGACAGCGACGGGGCAGGCTTTGTGCTCAGGAACTACCTGAAAGGGGCCCTGCCCAAGGACAGGGTAAAGCACGCCTATATCCCCGACGTAAAGGGCAAGGAGCGCCGGAAACGGAAGGCCGGCAAGGAGGGCAAGCTGGGGGTGGAGGGCATGTCCCCCTCCGTCCTGGTGGAAGCCCTCCGCCGGGCTGGGGCCACCTTTGAGGACGGTTCCGCCCCGCGGGAGAGAGGGGAGGCCCTGACCAAGGCGGACCTCTTCGCCCTGGGTCTCAGCGGCGGGGAGGGCAGCGCGGAGAGGCGCCGCCGCCTCCTGAAACGCTTGGACCTGCCGGAACACCTCACCGCCAACGCCATGCTGGAGGCGCTGAACCTTCTCTACAGCCGGGAGGAGCTGGAGCGCGTCCTGGAGGAGCCGGAGAGCGGACTGTAAAAGCCCCCGGGCCGTCGACAAAGTTCGACAGGATTCACGCACCGCCCATGATATGCTGAGGCCAGAAAACGCCTGCGGCCTCCCGGAAGGGACCCGCGGGCCTGGTGAGGAGGCGGCGGATTGCGCAAGCTGTTGATGGGAGAGGCTCCGTGCCTGGCGTCCCGGGCGCGGTATTACCTGCTGGAGGAGGCCGGGTCCTACGGCGTCCAGGTGGAGCTGAAGGGGGAGGAGGCGTCCGTCCCGGACCTGAGCCCCTCCCGGCGGAGGGTGGAGGCCCTGGCGGCGGCCCTGGTCCGGGGCGCGGTGACGCCGGTGGGACTGCGGGACGTGGTGGACGACTGGCTTTTGGAATAGGGGGTCCTATCCAGACCCTGGCGCTTTCGGCAACATTTACAAATTCTTCACGCAAAGAACAGCCTGTAACCGTTGAATAGCAACGGCTACAGGCTGTTCTTGATCTAATTTCCTCTTTTATTTTCCCTTTAGAGTTTCATCACGTCCTTGATGAAGGTTTCCATCCTGGCGGCGCTGTCCTGCTTCATGGCCTCCGTGACGTGCCCATAAACGTCCAGAGTAAAGGCGGCGGTTGCGTGGCCCAGGTTGCCCTGTATGGTTTTGATATCGTCCCCGGCCCGGATGGAGTTCACGGCGAAGGTGTGCCGGAGGTCATGAAAGCGGAAGTCCTCCAGCCCGACGGCGGCCCGAATGGAGGAAAATTCTTTTTCTGCGGTCTGCTGAAGCATCGGCCCGCCGTCGTCGGTGAAAATCAGGCCCCAGGGATTGGCCCAGAGCGGCCCCGCCTTCAGTTGCTGTTCCGCCTGTTTGGCTTTCTGCTTGCGCAGCGTCTGGAAGGCGGAGGCGGCGGGCATAACGGTCCGGGGCTTCCCGCTCTTCGGCGTCGAGAACAGCGGCCCCCGGAGGAAGTCGGCGGAGAGCTGCTTGTCTACCGTGATTGTCCCCCTGTCGAAGTCAGCGGCGTCCCAGGTGAGGCCTAGGAGCTCAGAGAGGCGGAAGCCGGTAAACAGGGCCAGTGTCACCAAATGCTCTATCCTCGTCCCGGCGGCGGCCCGGATCAGCGCGGCGGCCTGTTCGTCTGTGAGCGGATGGATCTCTTTTTGCTCCGCTTTCGGAAGCACGCAGCGGGCGGCAGGATTCCTTGGTATGTAATTCATCTCCACCGCCTTTTCCATGGCGATATGCAGGACCCGGAACAGAACGTGGACCGAAGAAGGCGCAAGGCTGTCCAGGCCGTTTATAAAATGCTGGACGGTGTGCGGGTGCAGTTCCTCCAGGCGGACGGCCCCCAGGCCGGGGCGGATATGGTTTGTGATATAGCTTTTGTAGGCATTGGCCGTGGTGGGCTTGACGTTGCCCAGGTAATCCCGCGTCCAGGTGTCCAGCCATTGCCCCACGGTGAGCCGGGACAGGTCCGTATAGGTCCCGGAGTTGACGGCCACGGCGGCGGCCTGGAGCTTTTCCCGGACCTCCCTCTGTGTCTTGCCGGTAAAGGAACGCTGGACCTGCTTTCCCGTGCCGGGGTCCCGGCCCGTTGTAATCCGGGCCTCCCAATAGGTATACTCTTTCCCGTCCCGCATGACGGTCTTTTTGCGGATGGTCCCGCCTCCCTTAGCTCCCTTTTTTGCCATAAAAAACACCTGTCCTTTCAAAAATGGTTGCAATGAACCAAGGACAGGTGTTATAATAACGCTGTTCTAGGGCGCTATTATCGGGCCTGTCCCGGTCATAGTTCCGAAGCCGTCCAGGGGTTGCCGCCCCTGGACGGTTTCTTTATGCGCAACTTCGCAGACGCTTGCGAATTTGCGGTTACTTCCCAAATTCGTCAGCGCTGACGAATTTCCCGGTATTCATCCAAATCCGCAAGCGCTTGCGGATTTGGTCCCGCCCGACCGGCTTTAAAATTCGATGGGGGGGCAAATTTGAAAAACGACCGCGCGGACGGATTTGAAATCGGAAAGCGCTTTCCGATTTGCCTACCGCTCCGGCTCCTCCCCCTTCAGGTACTCCGCAAGCTCCACGATCCAGCGGGGGCGGTGGTCTCCCTCCAGAATCAGCTCCCCGTTCCGGTAGGCCGCCACTTCCACAAAGCCGTTGTCGTTGTCATAAAAGGCGGCCTCATCGCAGAAGGGCAGGACGGCCCGCAGGGCCTCCCAGCGGCCCGCAAAGCGCCGCTCTACGTCCGCCTCGCCGATATCGTGCCCGCCGCGGGCAACCCGGTTGGCGATGCGCCGCTTGCTCTCCTCCGCCGTATCGAGGCCGACGTAGTAGAGCCGGATGTAATAGCCCGCCTCCTTGGCCCGCTTGGCGGCGGCCTTCGGGCGGTGGCCGGAGAGGGTGGTTTCCTGGGTGAAGCTCACGCCGTCCCGGATGCAGTCCTCCATAATGCGGATTGCCCGCTTGCCGCCCTCCAGAGCCTTCCCGCCCATTTGGGCGGTGATCTTGTCCACGTCGACAATGACCCCCAGGTCCGTTGTCCGGCTCTTGAGTACGCCGGTGAAGCTGCTTTTTCCGACGCCGTTGACGCCGCCGACTATCGTGTAAATCTTCATGCTTCCTCCTGAGCGTTTGGTGTCGCTCAAATACGAACGCGCTTTCGTATTTCAAACAACTCGGCCAAATCCCGCGCCGGTGCGGGGGTTGGTTTCGTTTGCGGTCCCTACAAATCCGCAACCGGTTGCGGATTTCCCCGCAGCGCCGCCCCAGCCCCCGGCCATGTGTCCAAGTTGGACACAACCGGAAAACCCGGCTTGCGCTTTTTGTCGAAGTGTGGTATGGTCTCCTTGGCGCTGCCATTGACGGTGGATGGTTGGCCCCTCGACAGGGGGCAGCTTCTTGCCCCCTGATCTTCGGAAAGGGGGGCTGCCCTATGATCACATATTCAGAGCTGTTCCAGTTCTGCCTTGTCATCATCGGGCTTTGCGGCCTGTTCATTCAGGTATACAAAAAGAAGTAACCGCCCCAGGCTCCAACCAAGGCGGTTACTCTTTTGAGTAAATAGCTTTTGGGGCTGACCGTCTGCCGGCTCCGCCCGGCCTCTCAAGGGATTGCCTTCCCTTGGGGGCTGTTTTTAGTATAACCGCCCTATATTGATTTGTCAAGCCGCTTCCGCTCCCGGAAGCGGTCTTGTTTTACCGCTTTCGCTTGTTCGCAGTCCGTCCAAATCCGACAGCGCTACCGGATTTGCCTATGGTTTCAAAGCTAGGGCTTCTTCATACCATGCCACTGGAGCCGCTGGAAGATTCTCCGCCCTCTACATTACTATCCTTTCCCCTTTCTTCCTTGGTTTGCTTCATATATTCCACAAACTTTTCCAATTTTTGTAAATCTTCGCTAATTCGTGCATGGTCTCTTTCTAGTGCCTTTTGTAACAAATTGGACGCATTAAATTCCGCATAGGCTACCATGGAATCACGAAATTGTTCATATTCTTCCTTAGTAATCGGAGCATGCCCAATATCACTATTGTGCAAATAAATGTTTGATTTATAGCCGGGCCACGCTTGGATTTCAAAGCCAAGACTCCTTATAAATTTTCGGAAATCCGCATCAACTGGCGGTATATCATCCGGTTTCTTACACCAACCAAGAATCCAATCGGCAGACGTTTGCAATGCACTTGCTAACATTCCTAGTTTTTGTAATGGTATATTACGGATAGAACCAGATTCGTAACGTTGTAATGTCGACTTGCTCATATCGGTCATATCCGCCACATCTTGCAGACTCAAATTCAGCTCTGTCCGCCGTTGTTTAATACGCTGGGCAATTGCTCTATATTCCTCTGGCTGCTTCATGGTGTCCCCCTTAACGTCTTTGTTTTTTACTAGTATAACCCATTTGGCCCAAATAATCAACATAAATTTTAATATCGTTGCAAATTTGGGTTGACTTTCTTTGCCGTATCTGCTAATATTACGAAAAGTCCCAAATATGCAACGAGAGGAGGCGCAATAATGAATACTAATAAGATTAAGGCCAAAATTGTAGAATGTGGTTTAACACAGCGAGAAGTAGCTGAAATTATTGGAATTTCTGCAAACTCGTTCAGCAGAAAATTGCACGGAAAGAGGGACTTTTTACTTTCTGAAGTAATCGCCCTTTGTTCAGTGTTGGAGTTTGATAATCCAGAAGAAATTTTTTAGGCGAAAAATCCCATATACGCAACAACAAAAAACCGGAGCGGCCCAGCGCGTAAGGAGGTGGCAAACGAATGGACACGGACAGCGAGGCGATTCTGAAGGACGTGGAAAATCGCGATAAGCGAAAAATCGTTCTAAAGAATATCGCCTTTGCGCTGCTGGAACAGTGCAAAGGCGAAAACCTGACGATAAAAGAGCTTGAATCGGTTTTAGAAACCGTCAGGTACTATTCTGCGGAAACTACTCTCCGCGACGGATTAAGGCTTCAATGAACTCGTCGGAACGATTGCGGAAAAACCATAAGCGGCGCAGTAGTCCTCCAGCATCTTTTGAAGCTGAATTTGCGGCCTCTCGGTATCAACAACCTGCTGGGAAACCGCAAACGCCGTGGCTAAATCCTGGGCCATTTTCTCATGATCCATAAACCCACCTCCTTTCTCCGCCCACATTCTACCACGGGGTAGGGGGAGGGACAAGAGGAAAGGAGGGCCAGCGCCGCACCCTGACCGGGCGCGTAAAAAATGTGTCCAAGTTGGACACCAGGGAAGGAGGAAAACGACATGAAACAAAGTGTAATTAACGGCATCGGCTGGGCCGCATAAGGCTATGAAAGCCATGAGTTGCAGTCATTTTGGGAAAAGCCCCGGCCCAGCGGCCCAGCAGAACCGGACAAGCTGGAGGAGCTGCTGAAATCCATCGGCGTTGACACCGAAACGGAAAATCAAATCATGGAGGAGGTCCTGGACAGAGGCACGGACAGCGAAATGCGGGGCTTTCGGAACGGCTTCCGGCTGGCGGTGCGGATGATGACGGAGTGTCTGGCGGACCCGGAGGAAGGGGAACACACATGAATCAGGATTATTACATAGGCTCACGCTGTCCTCCGGCGCAGTTCGCCGGGCGGCAGAACTGGCCCCCGGAGACCTTGCCGCCCGGCCTTCCGTGGTGGTTTTACGGTCCTCCGGCCGTCCCGGCGCAGCGGCTTCCCCCGCCCCAGGCTCCGGCTTCTGTCATACCGGGCGGCGTGCCGAAGCTGGCGTACAGCGTGGAGGAGGCCGCCGAGGCCCTGGGCGTGTCCCGGTCGTTGGTCTATCGGCTGATTCATCAAAGCGGCTTCCCGTCGGTGAAGCTCCGGGGGCGGCGGCTGATCTCCGCCGAACTGCTGGCGGAGTGGGTGCGGCTCCAGGCGGGAGGCGGGACCTTGTGAGTACGGCAAAACGTCCGCCTGGCGTCATGCTGTATTTCGCCGAAACACGGCCCTTGCTGGCCCTGATGAATAACGAGGAGCGGGGGCAGCTTTTCGCGGCGATTCTGGACTATGCCGAATATGACGTTGAGCCGGTTCTAGGGGACCGGCTGGCGGCAGCGTGGCCATTTATCAAGGGCAAAATCGACCGGGAAATGGAGAAAAAGCAATGACAAAAGCGGAAATTATCAGCGCGGAGGCCAGCGGCGGCGGAATGTTCCTTGTCATTCCGTCTGTGGTCATGCTGGACGAATCACTGTCCCTTTCCGCGAAAATGCTTTACGGAATTATCACCTGGAAGAGCAACGAAAATTCCTGTTGCTGGTGCACAAACCGGACCTTTGGGGACGTGCTTGGAATTTCACAAAAAAGAGTGTCCGCTTTGATTGCCGGACTGAAAGAAGCGGGGCATATCGACGTTGAAATTATCCGGGATGACGAGACCGGACAGATCATCCGGCGCAATATTTATCCCGTGGTAAAGAGCGCGCGAAAAATTTCACCCCCTATCCCTGAAAATGAGGATACCCCCTCCCTGAAAAAAGGGATACCTCCCCCTGAAAATGAGGAGGAGAAATATAAAAATAAATATAAATATAAAAAACACCCTATAGCCCCTCAAGGGGCGCAATCGCCGGATTGTCTTTTTGAGGGTTTTTGGAAAGCGTATCCCCGGAAGGAAAACCGGGCGGCGGCCTTGCGGGCCTGGAAGAAGCTGGCCCCGGATTTGGAGCTTTGCCATATCATGGCGGACGCTTTGCGCTGGCAGCGGGAGACGGACCAATGGACCCAGGACGGCGGGCAGTTCATCCCTTCCCCGGCCTCGTGGCTCCGTGGACGGCGCTGGGAGGACCAACCGGGCCCGAGGGAGTGGGGGACAAGATATCTGGAGGAGGAAGGATATGACGGCATTTGACAAAGAAAAGACCGCTTTCACTGTCGGAAGCAGCGAAAGCGGCATGCGGGAACAGGTTTTCACGGGCCTTGTTTCCGCATCCAGTATACCGGAAGCGGCGGGGCCTGTCAAGGACCGGCTTGGAGCGAGGGACCGGGAAGACGCGCATCTGCGGCGGCTGGCGGCGATTCTGACGGAAAAGCAGAAATGGGCTATCATACGGCTTGCGCTGGTAATCGAGGAAACGAAAGACCCAACCGCCCGCCCCCGCCTCTTGGAATACCTGAAGCGGAACGGGCTTCTGGAGCGGTTCCTGGAGGCGGAGCGCGGCGGAAAGAGGGCGGAGGTATGAGTCCGTCAGTTCTTGCCCCAGAGACTGCCGCCAAGGGTCAGACGGCCGAGCCCGACGGCTGGACAGGACAGGAGCGGCAGGATGTTGTACGCCTCGCGTTTATGATCCAGTGGGGCGGAGGATTGGGGGATGAAATATCCGGTTTGCTTCCGCCTCTGGTTGCGTGGTGTAACAGGGCTTATGCCTGGGGGAAAAACGATGCAGGGAGGGCGACGTCATGAAAATCGACATTGCCTACAGCTCCAGCAAGGAACGGGAGGTCCGCCTAGTCCAGGCGTTTTCGGGCGGCTTATTACCAAGCAATTGTGTTCCAGAGGCCGGAGACCCGATGCTGGAGCTTAAAACGGAATTGCTCCCAACTTGGACGCATGGAGGAACGGAGGCGAAAAAAGCCCTTATTCATGGTCAAAACCATGACCGTAAAAATAACGAACGCAGAAAGGATGAAAAATTATGAAAACAGAGAAGAGCCCGCAGGTACAGGCGGTCCCGGAAATCCCTTCTTATGAGGCGGCGGTGGCCCGGTTCCAACAGGCTTGTGAAGCCGTCAAGGAAAAGAAACGTGCGGTTTACGACGCTTTTCGGAAAGCGGAAAAACTTTTTAAGGACGGCAGCTACGAACGGGTGAGACTGGAAGTTGGAGATCCCTTTTCCGTTGCTATGGTCGATGATGCCGTTATGACTACCGGGGACCCCATTGACGCGAAGAAATACGTTTCCTACGCAAGGTCCGTTGTACGGTCCGTGTTTCTGGACGACACATTTTCCGCCGAGGTCGTTCGAGTTATCCAAGCGGTATCGACGGATGCCAGATCGAAAGAATCCGCGCTGATCAACGATGTCCTGGCGGCGGAGAAAGATTTGGCGGAGAGTATGCTGAAGCTTCAAAAGAAAGTTTCCCAAGCAAAAGCCGCTTTGGCGGAGCACCGGGAGACAATCAAGCATGATATTATTGAGCCGGCTATGGAAGCGGACCGTGCCTTCGTAGCGGATATGCCTTGCATTTTTGCCGAATCAGCGGTCAACCGGAATCCTGCTATCAGGATGGGGCCGGATGTCGCCGTATCCGCTCAACTCCAGAGCTTACTTAATCAGATGAACCTTGAACGGTCCCGTGGTTGTTGAGACTTTATGCGGCACCGCCGGTTCGGGTGGCCCTGGCGTGAAGCGCAATCCCAGGCGCTCCCCGATTGTGTCCAAGTTGGACACATGGTCGCAGAGGTCGAAGGCGGCTGATTGCCGCCAGCTCCGTAGTCGAGGCGGCAGTTCTCCGCTTGCCGCCCTGGAAAAGAATTTTGTGTCCAGTTTGGGCACATGGAAAAAGGAGGCTATCATGGATAATATAAAAAAAGAAAATGTCCAATATTTTTTAGATATGGACCTTGCGGAGCTGTCGGAGGGCACGCCGCTTTCGGAGGGGAACGGCGTGACGGAGTTCCAGATGGAGGCGGAAGTCGTGGCGGCGGCGCTCAAAAAAGCCGGGGTTCCCGCCGGCCGGGTTCCGTCTGGCCGGGCCCGCTCCCTGTTCCTTATGAGAGCGTTTTATTTCCTCGGTGTGTTCCGGGGCGGGGAAGCCGCCCGCGCCGCTATCCTGGATGAGGAAAGAGAGGGCGGAAAATTCAGCCTATCCGATAGCTGTACGAAGCTCTTCGCGGAAGATTTGAAAGCGATGGACTGCGAGGAGTTGGCCAGTATTTGCAAGACCTTATCCCTTTAAGCGGACAAGAGGAATAACAAAGTGCCGGTGCCGCCGTATTTGTGCCAACCGTATTGGAGTTGACGCAGCCGTCGGCATTGTGAGCCAGAGCCAGCGCCTGAGCCTGCAAGAACGTTAAAACGTTCCTGTAGGCTCATTTTATTTTTGGTGGTGATTTTATGGCAAAACGGAAAAAGATAATCACGGCGGGGCGGCTTGTCAAAACCGTAATCTACACCGTTCCGCAGCCGCGGGACAATGAGCACGCACGGGCGGCAAAAAGCAAAATCACAAACGCCGCCAAACGCGCCCACAATTACAGGACCGCCCAGGGACGGCTTGAAATGCTGCTTGCCGCCAATTTCGGCCCAGATGATTTGTTTTGTACCCTGACCTATCGGGACGAACATCTCCCGCGCACCCTGACACTTGCGAAAAACCGTGTCAGAGAGTTCTTAAAGATGTTCCGCTGCCAGAGAAAGCGGGAGGGAGGTGCGCTAAAGTACGTCTACGTTACAGAGGGGAAGCATGGTGATAAGCGGTACCACCATCATCTCGTTATCAACGCGTCCGGGGCCGCTGATCTCGAAACCATATGCAGCCTTTGGAAGTATGGGGACATCGTGGACGTGGAGCGGATAGCCGATCGTCTTCATATGGACGTTGTCAGATACATCACCAAGGAGGCCGCCGAGGACAAGCCTGTCGGAGCACAAATGTGGACCCGCAGCCGAAACCTTGAGAAGCCGACGGTTGAAAGCACATTTATTCACGATGATGAAACCATCCAGCCGCCGCCCGGTTCTTTTGTCCTGGAAAAGGAGGAGAAACAAAATGAATTTGGCAGCTTCATTTATCTGAAATACTGGCTGCCAGTGGAGCGGGATCCATTCCACCCGCGCCCGGCTTACCGGCGGAAGCGATCCCCAATGGAATGAGGCCCTTAAAATTTGAACTTGAAACCGTTGATAACTTTAGGAGAGGGTACAGAGAAGATAAGCGAAACGCATTGCAAATGGAACGCAAACAGGATAGCATAAACAAAAGCCCAAATTACGCGCAAATTTTCTCGTGCTTTGCCCTCCCCCTGTCCAAAAAAACGAAAAAGCAAACCTGTGGCCTAATCGGCTGGGTCCAGGACATTCCGGAAATTTCGGCCCCCGCGCGCCGCCGCAACGCGCTTGCGCGGCTTGAACTATGCCCAAACGCCCCCCGGTGGAGCTTTCGGCCCACCGTGCCCGCCCTGGCGGCTTCCTGGAGGCTCTGGGCACTGGCGGCGGGTCCCCGGCCCCCGGTCGGAGCTTGCGGCGCACGGTGCCCGCCCTGGCGGCTTCCTGGAAGGCCTGGGCGCTGGCGGTGGTCCCCAGCCCTAGCCAGAGCTTACGGCTACCGTGCCCGCCCTGGCGGCTTCCTGGAGCCCCTGACCGCTGGCGGTGGTTCCGGTCCCGGCCAGAGCTGGCGGCCCGCCGTGCCCTCCCTGGCGGTTTCCTGAAGGCCCTAGCCGTCGGCGGCGGCTCCCTGGCCCCGGTCGAAACTGGCGGCGTACCGTGTTGGCCTTGGCGGCTTCCTGAAGGTCCCGGAGGCTGGCGACGGTCTCCCGGCCCTCGGTCAGAGCTTGCGGCGCATGGTGCCCGGTCTGGCCTTTTCAAGATGGGCCCCGACAAATGGCCGCATTTCAAAAAATGTGATGAGGTGAACGTATGAGTTACGATATTGGTGTACGGCTGGGAGTGGACGGTGAACAGGCGTTCCGCTCCAGCATCAACGCGATTAACGCAAATATCAAGGCTATGGGGACAGAACTGAAAGCGGTGACGGCCCAGCTTGGCAGAAACGCCGCCAGCGAGGACGCCCTTGCGGCTAAAAATCAGGTGTTGGCAAAGTCCATCACCGCTACCAAGGACAAAATCGGCGTGCTGGACAAGCAGCTGGAGCGGCAAACGGAAAAGCTGAAATCTTTGGGCGATGCGCTTGAGGAGGCGGCCAGCGCTCACGGAAAGGACTCGCAAGAGGCCCTGGCGGCCCAGAACGCCTATAACAAACAGGCTGCCGCCGTGGCAAAGCTCCAGGAGCATTTGAACGGGGCCAAGGCCGATCTGGCGGAGATGGAAAACGCCGTCAAGGACAATCAGGATGCTCTTAACGGACTGGGTCGAGAGGTGGAGAAGACTGGCGGCGCAATGGAAGAAATGCCGGGTATTTCACAGAGACTTGGAGATGGGCTGAAAGCTGGCATAGCAGCGGCGGCAAAGGCCACAGCTGCGGCGGTTGCCGCTCTTGGCGCGGCCACGGTCGCCCTTACAAAAAGCTCTATTGGCGTTTACAGCGATTATGAGCAGTTAGTGGGCGGCGTGGAAACGCTGTTCAAGGGCAGTGCCGGACAGGTCCAGGAATACGCGCAGAACGCTTTCAAAACCGCCGGACTGTCCGCCAACGAGTACATGGACACCGTAACCAGCTTTTCCGCCAGTCTGCTTCAGGGCCTGGGCGGGGACACCGCCAAGGCGGCGGAGCTGGCGAACCTTGCAATTACGGACATGTCGGACAACGCCAACAAGATGGGAACCGATATGTCATCCATTCAATATGCCTATCAGGGGTTTGCCAAGCAGAATTATACCATGCTGGATAACCTCAAGCTGGGCTACGGCGGTACCCAGGAGGAGATGATACGACTTATCAATGATTCCGGAGTTCTCAATGAAACCATCGAAAGCCTGGACAGCGTTTCCTTTGACCAAATCATTGAGGCAATTCACGAGGTACAAACCCAAATCGGCATCACAGGCACGACGGCCAAGGAGGCGGAAGAAACCATCCAGGGCAGTACGGCGGCCATGAAATCCTCTTGGGAAAACTTGATGATTGGTCTTGCCTCTGGTGACCAGGATATGGGGCAGCTGGTATCGAATTTTACCAACAGCGTAGAAACGGCAGCTCAAAATCTGCTCCCACGGATAGGCATCATTTTGCAGGGTATTGGGCCCATGATCGGGGAATTTCTCAAACAAGGCCTTGTTACACAACTGCCGGAGATGCTTTTGGCCGGAAAGGACTTTGTTGTTTCCCTGGTTTCCGGCATAACCGAGGGGCTTCCCAATTTGCAGGAAACTGTCAACAGCCTGGCGGGAAGCATCTCTCAATATATCAGGGACAACACGCCGACGTTTATCTCTTCCGGTCTTGATCTGCTGGCGGGACTGGCCTCCTCTATCCGGGAAGGGGCCGGGATGATGGTGGACGCTGGGATACAGCTGGTAACTTCCCTGGCCCAGGGACTGGCAGACAGTTTTCCGACGATTATTGAAAAGCTGCCGGAAATTGTCAGCGATATTGCTGGGGTTATCAATGATAACGCGCCCAAAATCCTGAAAGCGGGTTTTGATCTCATTGTAACGTTGGGAAAGGGATTAATTGACGCGATTCCGACCTTGATTGCAAATATTCCGGCAATTACAAGGGCGATATGGGACACCGTTTCCGCTGTCAATTGGCTGAACTTGGGGAAAAATATTATTGATTCGCTTGGAAAGGGAATTAAAAATATGGTCAGCTTTGCACGAACCAGCGCGGGAGAAATTAAGGATACCATAAAGAGGAAAATTTCCGAGCTTCCAAGCGAGCTTTTCAACATAGGAAAAGATATGGTTCAAAAGCTCTGGGACGGTATTAAGAGCATGGGCGATTGAATTCGAACCCAGTTGGGAGGCTTTATTTCCAACGCAATTAACTCTGTTACCGGCGGTTCTTCCGAATCCACGGCCTCCAGCAGCGGCGGGGCTGTACGGCGGTCTGCGGCGGCTCCCGCTATGCTGGCGGCTCCGGCAATGTTGACGGCGGAAGCTGTGGAAGATACCGGGCCTGTACTCTTCCGGGCGGCGCGGATGAGCGGCGGGGAAACGCTTTCCCAGGCGGTAACGCGCTCCCTCTCCGATACGGAGTCGCACCTCCGGGCCACGGCGGCGATCCGGCGGATGCAGCGGGACATGGATAACGTCGAGGCCAGCGTGGCGGCCTACTATACCGCGCCGGAGCGGCGGGGCAGCGGGAACCCGCAGCCGGTGAGGTCTGAAACCGGCTTTACCGCAGCGGAGTTGGCGGCGGCAATGCGGGAGGCCCTGAAGGGGACCCAAGTAGTAATGGACGGGCGGACGGTGGGCCGTCTGGTGGCCATCAATCAGGGAAACATGGGCCGGGCCCTGGGCACTTTGTGAATGTGTCCAGCTTGGACACATTTTGAAAAGAGGCGTCATATTGGCGAGGCTCACAATTAACGATGTGGGCCTCGCCGCTTTAGAATTTCCTGTAACAGACTGGCGGCCTACCGTGCCCGCCCTGGCGGCTTCCTGGAGGACCTGAACGCTGGCGGCGGGTTTCCGGTCCCCGGCTGGAGCTGGCGGCCTACCATACCCGCCCTGGCCGCTCCTTGGAGGCCCTGGCCGCTGGGGGTAGTCTCTCGGCTCCTGGTTGGGGCTGGCGGCCCGCCGTGGGTAAATCCTGCCGAGAAAAGTTTCCCTTATTTTTTCCCTTTAGCGGGATTATTTCAAATTTCTGCACAAAGCAAATGAATACAAAAGCCTTTGCGCCGCAATTGGTTTATATTTCGACATTTTCCAAGCAACAAGCTGGAATTTACAAATTCTTCATAACTTTTGAGAGAAATCCCCTTTACAAAATGGGGCGGCTGTACTATGATAATCACTGTTAGCACTCCTGGTATTTGAGTGCTAACAGTGAATTTGTTTTTCAAATTTTTATATTTTAAGGAGGAACCCGAAATGAAACTCACCCCGCTTGCAGACCGCGTCATCCTGAAAATGGTGGAGACCGAGGAGACCACCAAGGGCGGTATCATCCTCACCGGCTCCGCCAAGGAAAAGCCCTCCGTGGCCGAAGTCATCTCCGTGGGCCCCGGCGGCACCGTGGACGGAAAGGAAGTCACCATGACCGTGAAGCCCGGAGACAAGGTCATCACCAGCCAGTACGCCGGGACCAAGGTGACCCTGGAGGAAGTCGAGTACGTCGTCGTGCGGCAGAACGACATTTTAGCGATTGTAGAGTAAACACTTTATTTTTCAAATTATCGGGAGGTAACGATTTATTATGTCTAAGCTCATCAAGCGCGGCGAGGATGCCCGCAAGGCGCTGGAAACCGGCGTCAATACTCTGGCCGATACTGTAAAAATCACCCTGGGCCCCAAGGGCCGGAACGTGGTTCTGGACAAAAAATACGGCGCGCCCCTGATTACCAACGACGGCGTGACCATCGCGAAAGAAATCGAGCTGGACGATCCCTTTGAGAACATGGGCGCTCAGCTGGTCAAGGAAGTCTCCACCAAGACCAACGACGTGGCCGGAGACGGCACCACCACCGCCACCCTGCTGGCCCAGGCCATGATCGGCGAGGGCCTGAAAAACCTGGCCGCCGGGGCCAACCCCATCGTGGTCAAAAAGGGCATGGCCAAGGCCGTGGAGGCCGCCGTGGCCGAGGTCAAGGCCCAGGCCAAGACCGTGGACGGCTCCAAGGACATCGCCCGGGTGGGCGCGGTCTCCTCCGGCGACGAGGAAATCGGCAAGCTGATTGCCGACGCCATGGAAAAAGTCTCCGCCGACGGAGTCATCACCATCGAGGAATCCAAGACCGCCGAGACCTACAGCGAGGTGGTCGAGGGCATGCAGTTCGACCGGGGCTATATCACCCCCTACATGGCGACCGACATGGAGAAAATGGAAGCCATTGTGGACGACGCCTATATCCTGATTACCGATAAGAAAATCTCCGTCATTTCCGACATCCTGCCCCTGCTGGAGCAGCTGGTCCAGTCCGGCAAGAAGCTCCTCATCATCGCCGAGGACGTGGAGGGCGAGGCCCTGAGCACCCTGATTGTCAACCGCCTCCGGGGCACGCTGAACGTCGTGTGCGTCAAGGCCCCCGGCTTCGGCGACCGCCGCAAGGAGATGCTCCAGGACATCGCCGTCCTCACCGGCGGCACCGTGGTCAGCGAGGAAGTGGGCCTGGAGCTCAAGACCGCCGACATCTCCCTGCTGGGCCGTGCCCGCCAGGTGAAGGTCACCAAGGAAACCACCACCATCGTGGACGGCGCGGGCGACTCCAAGGCCATCCAGGACCGGGTTGCCCAGATCCGCTCTCAGATTGCCAACACCACCAGCGACTATGACAAAGAGAAGCTCCAGGAGCGCCTGGCCAAGCTGGCCGGCGGCGTGGCCGTCATCAAAGTCGGCGCGGCCACCGAGACCGAAATGAAGGAGAAAAAACTCCGCATCGAGGACGCCCTGAACGCCACCCGCGCCGCCGTGGAAGAGGGCGTGGTAGCCGGCGGCGGCACCATCTTTGTCAACGTCATTCCCGCCGTGGAGGCCCTGGTGGGCACCGTGGAGGGCGACGAGAAGACCGGCGTCCGCATCGTGGCCAAGGCCCTGGAGGCCCCCATCCGCCAGATTGCCGCCAACGCGGGCCTGGACGGCTCCGTCATTCTGGAGAAGGTCCGCTCCGGCGAGAAGGGCTATGGCTTCGACGCCTACAAGGAGGAGTACTGCGACATGGTGGCCTCCGGCATCATCGACCCCGCCAAGGTGACCCGCAGCGCCCTGGAGAACGCCGCCTCTGTGGCGGGCATGGTGCTGACCACCGAGTCCCTGGTGGCCGACAAGCCCGAGCCCCCCGCTCCCGC
>CAJUJW010000038.1 GCA_910586735.1 uncultured Oscillibacter sp.
GGCTACGCCGCCTTCTGCGAGAGCCTGGACAAGGCGCTGAACATCACCGCCGGAGAGCTGGCCGCCCGGATTGGGGAGACGGAGCCGGACGACCCCGCCCTGGCCGACGCGGCGATTCACTTCGCCCTGCTGAGCTACGCCGCCGGCGTGGCCGGCAGCCGCTGCGTGGCCCTGCTGCGGCAGCGGAATGAGTCCCCCGCCAAGGGGAAAAAAGAAAAGGAGCGTGCGTGAGCATGGCAGATTATATCATCATGACCGACAGCTGCTGTGACCTCCCCCCGGAGCTGGCGGAGGAGCTGGAGGTCCTGCCCCTGCGGCTGGAGCTGAAAGGCAGGGAGTACCGGAACTTCCTGGACGGCCGGGAAATCGGCTTTCAGGAATTTTACGATCAGGTCCGCGCCGGGGAGATGCCCGTCACCTCCGCCGTCAACGTGGGGGAGTTTGAGGAGGCCATGCGCCCGGCGCTGGAGGCGGGGAAGGATATTCTCTGCCTCTGCTTCTCCTCGGCCCTGTCCACCACCTACCAGTCCGCCGTCATCGCGGCCAAGGGCCTGGAGGAGGCTTTCCCGGAGCGGCGGGTTTACGTGGTGGACAGCCTCTGCGCCTCCATGGGGCAGGGCCTGTTTGTCTGGCTCTGCGCCCGGGAGCGGGAAAAGGGGCTGTCCCTGGAGGCCCTCCGGGACTACGCCGGGGAGACCAGGGGAAAGGTCTGCCACTGGTTCACCGTGGACGATTTGAACCACCTGAAGCGGGGCGGCCGGGTCAGCGCCACGGCGGCGCTGTTCGGGACCATGCTGTCCATCAAGCCCGTCCTCCACGTGGACGATCAGGGCCGCCTGATTCCCATGGAGAAGTGCCGGGGCCGCCGGGCCTCCCTGCTGGCCCTGGTGGACCACATGGAGAAGACGGCCATAGACCCGGCGAATCAAACGGTGTTCATCAGCCACGGGGACTGCCGGGAGGACGCGGACCTTGTGGCGGAGGAGATACGCCGCCGCTTCGGGACGAAGGACATCCGCGTCAGCTACGTGGGCCCGGTCATCGGGAGCCACACCGGCGCCGGCGTGGTGGCCCTGTTCTTCCTGGGGACGGAGCGCTGAGAGAGGAGACGCCTATGCGCTGGCTGGAGATACACATTGACACCAACCACGCCGGTCTGGAGGAGGTGCAGGCCCTCCTGTCCGGGGCGGACGTGGACAACGTCATGATTGAGGACGAGGAGGACTTCCGGGACTTCCTGGAGAACAACCGGGACTGCTGGGACTACGTGGACGAGGACCTGGAGCGGCAGATGGCGGGCCGGTCCCGGATCACCTTCTATCTGGAGGCCGGGGAACAGGGCTTTGCCAAGCTGGGGGAGGTCCGCCTCCGCCTGGAGGCGCTGAAACGGGAGCGGACGGACCTGGGCACCCTGCTCATGACCCTGGAGAACGTGCAGGACGCCGACTGGGAGAACAACTGGAAGCAGTATTACAAGCCCATGGAAATCGGGGAGCGCCTGCTGGTGATTCCCCAGTGGGAGGAGGCGGACCCCGGAGACCGGGTGCCGCTGTACCTGGACCCGGGCCTCACCTTCGGCACCGGGGCCCACGCCACCACCCGCCTGTGCCTCACGGCCCTGGAGAGCCTGGTCCGGGGCGGAGAGCGGGTGCTGGACCTGGGCTGCGGCAGCGGAATTTTGTCCGTCGCGGCCCTGCGCCTGGGGGCGGAGTCCGCCCTGGCGGTGGACATTGACGACAAGTGCCGCACCGCCGCCCAGGAAAACGCCGGGCTCAACGGCATCGGCCCGGACCGGCTGGAGGTCCTGGTGGGGAACATCCTGACGGACGAGACGGTGGCCCAGAGAATCGGCGGGGGCTGGGACATTGTCCTGGCCAACATCGTGGCGGATGTCATCATCGCCCTGGCGCCCCGTGTGCGGGGACTGCTGCGGGAGGGCGGGACCTTCCTGTGCTCCGGCGTCATCGAGGGCCGGGCCGCCGAGGTGGAGTCCGCCCTGTCCGCCGCCGGGCTGACCCTCCAGGACCGGCGGGAGGACAACGGCTGGTACGCCTTCACCTGCCGGTAAAAACCACCGGCGGCCCCAAACCCGGCGCCGCCTCCCAAACCGGGCACAACCGAAAAACGAGCGGCCCCTTCGGGGACCGCTCATTTTTCCGCCTCAATTTGGAAAGCTCCTGGAGCAATTCCCGGACGCGCTCACCAGCGCCGGTACACCGTGGTAAAGCCCCTGGCGTCCACCAGCCCGGAGACGGGCCCCCAGGTGTCCCACTTCACCTTCTCATTCTGCACCAGCTCACAGGCGGTGTAGCTGCCGTCCTCCCGGTCCAGGCCGGTGATGATCAGCACCCGCTCTGTCTCCTGGAAGCGGATGTGGACCACGTCCCCCACGGCCAGGGTGGGCAGCTCCCGGTACTGGGTGAGGGGGGCCTCCTCGCCGAAGACGAAGTCGCTGACCGCCAGGGCGAAGGAGAGGCAGCCCTTCACGACGCTGAACCGCTGGGGCCTGTAGTCGAAGCGGACGGTGGTGCTCCAGACGGTGCCGTCGGGGCAGCCCTCCCTGGCCAGCTCCAGCAGCTCCTGGATGTTCTCCCCGGTCCGGCTCTTCCCGTTGGGGAGGCGGCCCTCCTCACAGCGGGGCGTGCCCCGGTTGACCCGGCTCATCATCTCCTGCACCGTCTCGCCCTCCTGGAGGACGAAGGCGGGCATTTCTTTTGCCTCCACGCCCGCGTCGGGGTCCTCCGGGCCCTCATAGGGGCCGTTGAGCAGCTCGTCCAGCCGGGACCAGATGACGCAGGTCTGGGCCCGGTTCAAATGCTCCTCCCCGGCGAAGCGCCCGTCGCTCCTGCCCTTTAAAATCCCCAGACCCCAGCAGGTAAAGACGGCGCTGTGATACCCTTCCGGGATGTCCGCCCAGTCGGCAATCTCCGTGGTGGAGAGCTGGACGGTCTCCTGGAGGGCGTCCTTTTCCCGTATGACGTTGTACACGATCTGGGCCATGTCATAGCGGCTCAGGGGCTGGTCCACATACCGGTTCCACCGCTTCCAGGAGGACTTGTAAATTGCCCGCACCTCCGTGCCCTCCAGCACCGGAAGGCAGGCGTCCATCTCCCGGTACTTCCCCTCCGGGGCCTGGTCGTACTCCTCTTTTAAAAAGGACCGGGACAGCATGGCGCAGAATTGGGCGGCGGTCACGTCCCGCCCCGGCTGGAAGGAGCCGTCGCTGTAGCCGTTCACCACCCCGGCGTCCACGGCCCGCTGGATTTCCGCCCCGGCCCAGTAGTCCGCCGTAAGGTCGTAAAAGCCCGCCGCCTGGGCCGGGAGGATCAGGCAGAGGAGGGCCAGCAGCGGCAGGAAAATTTTTTTCATAATCGGGGGTACTCCTTTATTGTGTTTTTCACCATCGTACCACGCTCCGGGAAAAACCGCAAGCCTCCCCCGGCAGAGTTCAAAATATGGTTACAGTTTGATAGCGCCCAGCAGGTTCTCCGCAAAGCGCCCCAGGCGCCCCTGAATCCCCGGCAGCCTCATGGCCGCCCCGGCGTCGTTGGCTGTCTCCATCAGGATGGCCACCGGCGGCAGCCAGAAGCCCTTGTTGGCGCACAGGGCGGACACCACCTGGCTGGCCACAATGTCCCCTCCGGAGTAACCGGAGACCACGATGGCAAAGACCGCCTTGTCCTCGAAGGAGGTGGTCCGGTACAGGGCGGTCAGCCGGTTCACGGCGGCGGTGAGGTTGGCGGAGAGGGCGTCGTTGTAGTTGGGACAGAGGAACACCGCCGCGTCCGCCTCACGCAGGGCGGGGAATACCTCCTGCACCATGACGCCGCCGTAAAAGCAGCCCCCCCGCTCCCCGAAGTGGAGGCAGGTGGTGTAGGGGCACCCGGCGCAGTCCTCCAGGGTCCCGTTTCTGAGCCCAATCTCCCGGATATCGCAGTCCCCCTCCAGCCGTTCCCGCACCCGGCCCCAGAGGTCCAGGGTGTTGGAGGTGGACCGGCTGGAGGCGTGAAGGGCCAGCACCCTGGGCCGCGCCCTCCTGGGGGGTGAGAAGCCCAGCACCCGCCCCGCCAGGTCCGAGACTGCCCGGCGGTAGGCGGTTTCCAGATTGCAGTCCCCGTTCCGGGCCTGGACGGCGAAGTTCCGCAGGTCTCCCACGGCCTCCACCAGGGGCCGGCCGGGAAAGGCGCAGCCCGCCAGGCTGGCCGCTAAAAGCAGGTCCCGCCCCGCCGCCTTGGTGTAGAGGTCCCCGGCCCCGTCGATGACCACGCCGCCCACGCTGCCCCGGAGGCAGCCGGGATGGTCCCGCAGCCAGCCCAGAAAGCCGCTCAGGCTCGCGTTGAACCCGTTTTCCGGCAGGGAGAAGGCGAAGAGCATCCGCCGGTTTTCCAAGTCCTCCCCCTCCCGCGCGAACCGGAAGGGGACGCCCTCCAGAGCGCCCCGCAGGGTCTCCCCCAGCCGCCCCGCAAGCTCGCCGGGCCGCCCGGCGTGGAGAATCAGCAGCTCGTGTTCCATACCGTCCCCCCTCAAGAAGAAAGCGCCCGCAGCCCCGCCTCGGTCTCCCGCAGCCGCGCGAACAGGGCGTCGGGCAGATCCAGCGTCTCCACCTCCAGCCCATAGGGCGTGAAGCGGTTCTTACAGCCGAACCACACGCCCCCCATGCTCACGGACCCGCAGTGCCACGCCCCCCGCAGGGTCAGCAATAGCTGCACAGCCCCGGAGGACACGGCGGGGGCCACATAGGGCTTAAAGCCCAAATCCCGGACCCGGAGGTTGGCCTCCAGGGTCAGCCGGGTCAGCTCCCGGGAGAGGGCGTCGTCGTAGTCCGCGATGGAGTTGGCGGCAACCAGCCCCTTTCCGTGGGGACCGAAGACCCGGCCCTCGGTGAGATAGGAGGCAAACCGGGGGTCCCGCTTGGCAAAATAGGCCGCCCTGGCGTTCATCACCCCCAGGCCGAAGCCCTGAATCTGCTCGGGCAGAAGGCCCTGGAGGTCCAGATACTCCGTCTCCCCGCTGACATTGGAGGCCCACCAGGCCGCCTGGCACAGCTGGTCCACCGGGTCGCTGAGGACGATAAAGAGCCCCCGGAACCCGGCCTCCCGGGCCTCATAGGCGAAGCGCTCCACCAGGGGCCGGTTGGCCTCCAGCTGGGCCATGCGCACATCCTTGACGCCGCTGCCCACCGCCGGGACGGCCTTGGTGGCGGCGAAAATGAACACGTCGCAGTCAAAGAGCCGGTCCGGGGAGACGGCCTCCACCTCCGGCAGGGCCCCATAGTCCCAGGGCCAGGCGATCTGCCCCATCTCCGCAACCCACCGGGCCACGGTCTTCTCGTTCAAATCGCAGATGCCGATGGAGGAAATCACGTCCCCGCCCAGGAGCTTCAAAGCGGTCAGCAGGACGCCGCCCACATCCCCCACGGCCAGAAGATGCACCCGCTTTTTCCCCGGCCTGGGCCTCAAAAAATCCAAGGCCCGTTCCCAGCCGGGATGCCGCCGGTTCACCCCCGTCAGCCGCCCCGCCTCCAGAGCGGCCCGGACCTCCTCCGGCAGCTCCAGCGCCGGACTCTCCATCCGCCGGGGGTCCAGCCAGCTCACGTCCGCCCGTTCCGCGGTCAGCTGCCGGGAGTCCGTCACCCGCCAGGCCGCCGGCGGCCAAGCCGGCTCTCGGTGAACCAAAAACAGCTTGGGCGTCCCTCCCCGCCCCTGGGGAAAGGGCAGGTTCCCGGCCAGGGAGACCGCCTCCCGCCCATTGACCGAATAGCAATACAAATCCATCTTCCCAGCTCCTCATTGTCCATTATCCATTATTTCAAAAGCTCCTTCATCCGGTCCAGCTGCCTGAGATCGCTCTCCAGGCACACGGAAGCGGACAGGCTGGGATCATACCGCAGCGCCGCCCCCTTGTCGGGGCTCAGGGGGAGGATCACCGCCTCGCTGAGCCGGGAGAGGGTCAGGTTCCGGGCGTAGCGGTCCCGGTAGGCCCGCTCCAGGGCCAGGAGAATCTCCCGGCTGTTCTCGATGCAGGCCCGGGAGAAGCGGTACACCGCGTCCCGGCGGCACTCCCGGTAGAACTTGGGGGAGGCGTAGGGCAGAATCATGTTCACCGCCGGGGTCAGCCCCGGCACGGAGGGAACCGCCTTGTCCACGGCGTCCCCGCCGATGAAGGGGTACATGGTGGACTCCACGAACCAGGCCCGGAGGTCCGGCACGAAGTAGATGCTGTCCACGGTCCGGCCCCTGGCGGCCATGAGGTCCCGGCCCCGGCCGGAGAGAAGGCCCACCACGCAGCGGTCAATCTCCAGCTCCTCCCGCCGGAAAATGGGGTCCAGGACGTTCAGCCGGTTTCCAGTGTGGAGCAGGTCGTCCACCAGCATGACGGGCCGCCGGAAGGAGCGGATGGTCCGAATCTGGCTCTCCAGGGGGGCGTAGCCGGGGAAGGGGGCGATGGTGAAGGACCGGAGGTCCGGGGCGAAAACCTTGTCGGTGTGGATGGTTTTGGTGACGGTGTTGGGCACGGCGTTGCCCCGGAGGACCTTGCCGAAGGGCACGCACATCTTGGGCCCCAGGACCCGGGGCGTCTGGGGCTCGGCGGGGACGCCGTTTTCCTCCGTCAGCCTGCGGACCATGCGGTGGTAGATGACCTCGGCGTTGAGGGACAGCACCAGCGTCCCCGGATACAACCCGCACACCGCCTCCTGGAAGCGGAGATGGGCGTCCCGGATGGCGGAAAGGACCTGCCGGTCCGAGGCCAGGGGCTCCTTCAGGGTGGTGGAGATGTTCCGCACCAGCACCGCCGGGGACCGCATGTCCACCAGCAGAAGCGGGTGCGGGGTCTCCAGGTCCGAGGGCACGAAGCCCTGCCGCCGCAGGCTGTCCAGCCCCCCCTGGTCCAGGGGGCCCCACCAGACGGCGTAGCCGCAGTCCTCCTCCGCCGCCCGGGTCAGCACCTCCGTCAGAAGGAGCTGCCCCGCGTCGTAGTTCCCCGCCGGGACCTTGAGGGCCCAGAGCCCCGTCAAAAGCTGGATGCGCCCCGCCGTCCGGGTGCGGACCCAGTGGGCCAGCTCCTGGCTGCCGAAGGCGTTGTACAGCTCGCCGGAGCCCACGACCCTGGCGGTGAGGAAGCCCAGAATCCGGGGGTGGGGCCCGCCCGCCCGGAGGAGGAACGCGCTGTCCCTGGGGTCCGGGGGCGGCAGGGGGCCGCAGGCGGCGCGCAGCTCCTCCCACAACGCCCGGTCCGGCGCGTCGACCCGGGAGAACTCCAGCAGGCTGGCCCGGACCAGCTGCTTGTACTGGGGTTCCCGCAGGTAGAGGCTGTTCCGGTAGATCAGGTCCTGGACCGTGGGGTCCACCAGGTTGGAGATGTCCCGCCCCAGGTCGATGTTCTCCCGGATGCGAGTGGAGCTGATGTCCTCCAGGTGCGTGGGCAGCTGGAGCTGGATCACGTGGCCGGTGATGCGGGAGAGGTCCGCGTCGATCTCCCGGCCCTCGGCGTCGCTGGAGCGGCGGAAGACAATGTGGTTCATGGAGTGGACGGAGCCCGGGCTGGGGGCCGCCCGGTAGGAGGAGGCCCCGGCCACCACGTCGGACCCCACCACCAGGTACAGCTCCCGGTCCTGGAAGACCTGCCGCAGGCGGAGGAGGTCGGCGGGGGTGGCCAGGTTCACGGGGATGTCGTGGGGGAAGAGGTACACGCCGAACTCGTCGGCCACGGACATGCTGACAATCTGCCGCCGGATGAGGGAGGGCTGGGCCTTCTTGGACCAGGAGAATTCGTCCACGGCCAGGTAGACCTCCAGCCCCAGGTCCCGGATGGCGGTGACGATGCCCTTGTGGGAGAGGGAAAAGGGGTCGAAGGTGCCGGGGAAGAAGGCGGCGGCCTTGTCCCGCCACTCGAAGCGGAAGGGCCCGCTCTCAATGCGGTGGGCCACGGCGTAGCGGTAGATGTGGGAGAGGGCGGCGGCGGTGTGGAAGAAGGTGAGCTCGCCCCCCGGCTGCTCGCCGATGAGGAAGAGGAGCTTTTTGGCCACCAGGGTAAAGAGGCTGTCCTTGTCCTCATAGGCCAGAGCCTGGGAGGCGAACAGCCCCTCTCCCAGGACCCGGAGGGCCTCCTGCCGCACGGGCTCCATGCAGGAGGCCAGGCCCTTGAGGAGCAGCCCCGCCATGCGCTTGCGTCGGCGGTCCAGGACCTCCTCCGTCTCGTGGAAGCGCTTGGCGTAGACCCGGTAGTGCTCCAGCAGAGCCCCCACGGTGGACAGGGCCCCGGCGGCCACGCTGGCGCTGGAGGAGGAGAGGAAGCGGAGCAGCTCGTCCAGAATCTCGTCCAGCTCCCTGGGGCTGAGCCACAGGAGGAACTGGCCCAGGTAGGGGGGAATGTACTGGGAGATCTCCGACTGCCCGGTCTCCAGAGCCTCGCACAGCTCCACGGCCACCTCGTTCCGCCGGGGGGGCGTCAGCATGGGGGCGATGTCCAGCAGGGCGGCGCCCGCCATGCGGCGGACCACCACGTTTTCGCTGACCTTCATCAGGTTGGAGAAGTGGGTGGCGATGTGCAGGGCGGCCTCCCCCTCCTCCCGCCGGGCCTGGTCCAGCAGGTACTCTACGCCCACGGCCTTCAGCACCCAGGGCGTGGCGGTTTTCAGGTTGTCCAGGAACACGCCGCTGGCGGCCTCCCCCTGGTCCAGCAGGTCCTGATAACCGGACACGTCCAGCCCCAGCAGGGCCCCCAGCCGGGACTGGAGGTAGAGCAGGGGGGTGGAGGAGGAGCAGTCCGCCGCCTCCACGGCCCGTTTCGCGGCCTCCCACTCCGGGGAGCCCGCCTCTAACGCCGGCAGCAGACGGCGGCTCAGGCGCATGGCGGCGGCCTGCTGGGGGGCCTCCCCGGTTTCCAGCCACCAGGCGGCGAAGTTCGCCAGCCGGGTCACGTCCCGGCCGCCGACCCGCTCCATGGGCAGGTTCAGCGCCGTGTTCATCAGGGCGAAGGCCCCCTCTTCCGTCTCGGCGGCGGGGTCCTGGTAGTGGCGGAACAGCAGCTCGGAGAAGCGGGGGAAGTCCTCCCGGTCACAGCCCCCCAGCAGCGCGTCCGCCACGGTCTTGGCCTGGTAGCGGATCATGCTGATCTGCCGGGGGGTCAGGCGGCGGTCCGGGTGGATGAGCTTTTCCAGATACTCGGCCCACAGCTCAAAGGGCCGCTCCTCCTGGGGGCTGGCGGGGACGCCCTGGGGCAGCTCCTTCTTATAGCCGGAGAGGAACTTGGAGAGAATCCGCCCCATCAGCCCCGCCGCTTGGCGGCGGATGTCCCCGTCGGGCTGGAGGAGGAGCTCATAGAGGAACTCCAGAGTCTGCTCCTTCTGCTCCACGGTCCAGTAGGTGAAGTATTCCCGGAACACGGACACATAGGCCCGGATGCGCCCCGGGTCCTTCTCCCCCCGGGCGGCCTCCAGGGTGGCGACAAACAGCCGTTCCCGGCCCAGCCGGTGCATGAGGCGGATGTTGTGGTCCACCGCCGTCCGCCGGAGGCCCAGGACCACCTCGTCCTCGTTCATCAGCGAGGGGTCCTTCCGGGGCAGGGGCGGCCCCCCGGCGGTGGACAAGGTCACGTCCACGCCGAAGGTCCTGAGATACCCCTCGAAGTCCTGGAGCTTCAAATAGACGTAGTGATACCGCCGCCGCTTGGCGGCGTCCACGTTGTCCAGCTTGGAGAGGATCACGTCGAAGGCGTCCCCCAGGGAGAAGAGCCGGGCCTCCTCCCCGCCGCCGGGGAGGCGCTCCTGCTTCACCCGGAAGTCGGCGTAGACCAGCACCAGCGACTCGGAGGACAGATTTTCCAGCTCCAAATCCCAGACGGAGTGGTTGGCGGCCACCCGGCCCAGGGCCCCCAGGCCCCGCCAGGCAAACCACTGGTCCGTGTAGTAGTAGTGGAGGTAGGGCACCCGTTCCCCCGGCTTGCAGCCGAACTTTCCGATGTCGTGCCCCGCGGCGGCGGCGGAGATGAGCCCCAGGTCGATCTTCCCGCCCCCGGCCTTAAAGGCCCGGGAGACCATCATGGACACGTGGTGTACCCCGGCGATGTGCTCGCAGGTGTGGAAGGGCGTCACCTCCCGCCCCAGGCGCAGAAGCTCGTAGACGTACTCCTCCCGCCAGCGGCGGAGGAACTGCCGGTAGTCCTCGGCGGCGGCGCTGGCCTTCAATTCCTCCTCGGTGCAGAAAGCGAAGTCCAGCCAGAAGTCAAAGGGCAGGGCGGCCCGTTCCGCGTCGTAGAGGGTGCGGAGGAACTGGAGAAAGCACAATGCCCCGTCCCGCTGAGCGGGGGAACAGGCCGGGGCCGCCTGGGGGTAGAGGAGGGAGACCGCCGTCCGGTAGGCGCACAGGGCCCAGCCCTCCTCCGGCTCGGGGGCGTCCAGCGCGGGGCGGAAGACCTCCAGGGCCCGGAGGGCGGGAATCCGCGCCTCAATGGGCAGCAGGGGGGCCAGCAGGGCGGCCCAGTCCAGGTCCTCAAACAGGGCCTCCTTCCGGGGGCGGGCCAGCTTTTGCAAAAACGCCTCCTCTTGAAAGGCGCGGGTCAGGTTCAGGCAGAGCTGTTCCATGGGTTCCTCCGTTCCGCCCGGAGAGGGCCGGTGGTTTTTGATAGGGACAGTATACCGCAGTTGGAGGCTGGGGGGAAGGGGGAAAGAGAAAAAACCGCCCTCTTCTTGCCGTACTCCGCCGCCTATGCTACAATAGCGCCACAATCATGCTGGGGGGATTTTCAATGAGCGTCTATTTTTACGGCTGCGTCACACTGGACGGCTATCTCGCCGGGAAGAACCATGAGCTGGACTGGCTTCACCAGACGGGGGCGGCGGAGGACACGGGCTATGAGGACTTTTACGCCCACATGAACGTGACCCTCATGGGGCGGCGGACCTTCCGGGAGCTGGTGGACCGTTTGATTGTCCAGGTGGCCCCGGTGCTGCTGGGGGCGGGGATTCCGCTCTTTACGCAGAAGGAGGCTCTCCGGCGGTTTCGCCTGGAAGAGGTGCGGAAATACGGCCAGTTCGCGGAGCTGGTTTACGGCAGGCCGTGATTCGCCGTCCAGAATTCCGGAGAGAGAAGAAGCGCCGTCCCGGTCAAGGGGCGGCGCTTCTTCAAGGCGGATGCTCAATACCGGTTCCGAATCACGTCCCTGTGGGACCCGCCGGACAACTCCACGAACCGCACAAACAGGGACACCTTGTTCTCCGGGTTCAGCGCCTCCCAGACCTGGTCCGCCAGTTCCTCCGGCGTCTCCGCCTCCAGGGCCACCCGCTCCGGGTCCCCGGCGAAGGAGGGCAGGGGATTCCCGTCTCCCATGTAGGTGTGGATGAAGCGGCCCTCGCCGGGGAGGGGCGCGTCGTAGTCGTAGAAGTACCGGCAGCAGCAGTCCGGGTTTCCCTCGGCGCTCTTCAAGATGGAGAGCTGGAAGCTGCCGCCGGGGCTCAGCAGTCCGGAGATGCGGGGGGTCCAGTTGGGCCCGTCGGGCTCAAAGGTCCGGCTTTTCAGCGCCTCGGCGAAGGTCCGGCCCTCCAGGATATAATCCCGCGCGGTGTCCGTCTGGTCCCCGTTGGTGACAATCAGCTCATTGCCTACCTTCCGCACCGGGTGATAAATAATAAGGCTGGGGTCCGTCATCTTGGCGGGGTCGTGGGCCTCCGTGCGGATGCCGTCCTCCGTGGGGACGAACACCCGGTTCCGGGAGTTCTCGCTGCGGCCCATGATGAAGTACACGGCCACGGCCTGTTTCCCGTCTGGGCTCTTTCCCAGGACGATGCCCCGTCCGGGGTAGGGATTTCCTTTCAGCAGGTCCAAGAGATTTCGCTTTTCCATATCTGTCCTCCATATCTCGAATTTCAGTTCATCGAGAGCAGCTTCTTCCGCTCCCGCCAGTCGGGGAGATACCGCTCCAGCAACGTGTAAAACCCCGGCCCGTGGTTCTTCTCCCGGATGTGGCAGAGCTCATGGACCACCACCAGCTCCACGGCCTCCGCCGGGCAGTTCATCAGGAAGCAGGAGAAGCAAAGGCTGTTCTTCACCGAGCAGCTGCCGTACCGCTTCCGGGCTGCGGTGACTTTAAAGCCGGTGGGACGTACGCCCATTTCCCCGCTCCACCTGGCGATAATCTCCGGCAGTTCCGCCCTGGCCCGGTCCTTCAGGGCCTGGATTTCCGCCGCCGTGGGGGCGGGGGGAAGCCGGGCGGCCTTTTCCCGCTGAATGGCCACGTGCTTTTCGATCCACGCGGCGTGGGCCTCCACAAAGGCGTCGATCCGCCCCTGGGCGCACCGCAGTGGGGCCCGGACCAGCAGCCGCCCGTCCGCCGTGACCTCCAGGGCCAGGGTTTTCCTCCGGGATCGGATGAGTTCATAAGGTTCCATGTTCGTCAAGATGGTTCTCCGCTGCCGCCGCCCCGGCCCGTTAAAAATTCTTTTTTCCCTTGGCCGTGTCGCAGTAGGCGCAGCGGTAGACGTGCCTCTCCGGGTCGCTGAGGAGGAAGATGGAGTCCAGCTGAGGTTCCGCCACGGTGATGCACCGGGGATTCTTGCAGCGGATGATGTTCACCAGTTTCTTGGGGGGCTCCAGCCGGCGCTTTTCCACCCGCTGTCCGTCCCGGATGATGTTGACGGTGATTTTGTCGTCGATATAGCCCAGGACATCCACGTCCACCTCCAGGGGGGAGTCGATTTTGATGATGTCCTTTTTCCCCATGCGGCCGGACCGGACGTTTTTGATGATGGCCACGGAGCAGTCCAGCTGGTCCAGATGGAGGGACTTGTAGATGTCCATGCTCTTGCCCGCCTGAATGTGGTCCAGGACCACGCCGTTTTGGATACTGTCAATGTTCATGAAAGCTCTCCCTTCAAAGCTGTTATAAGATGCCTGTCCCCAGAAACACGAACAGCGTGCTGAGGCCGAAGCTGATGCAGGCCCACACCTTGCGGCGCTCCGCCTTCTCCGGGTCCTCCGCCCGGATTGCGTTGATCAGAGCGGCCGGGAAACTGCAGGATATTGCGAATACAAGGATGATAGCCAGCCAATAGGTCATAGGCGTCCCCCTCAAACCCGGATGTCCAGCAGCTTCATAATCAGGGCCATGCGGATGAACTTGCCGTTTTTCACCTGCTTCCAGTAGGCGGCCCTGGGGTCCCTGTCCACGGCCACGGAAATCTCGTTGACCCTGGGCAGGGGGTGGAGGATGGAGAGGTCCGCCTTGGCGGGGACCAGCTTCTCCGGGGTGAGGATATAGCTGTCCTTCAAGCGGAGGTAGTCCTCCTCGTTGAAAAAGCGCTCCTTCTGGACCCGGGTCATGTAGAGGATGTCCAGGTCCGGGATCACGCTGTCCAGGCTGTCCGTCTGTTGGTAGGGGATGCCCCGCTTTTTCAGGGCCTCCTCCTTCACGTACCGGGGCAGCTTCAGCTCCTGAGGGGAGATCAGCACGAAGTTGATGTTGTCATACCGGCTCAGGGCGTTCACCAGGGAGTGGACGGTCCGCCCGAATTTCAGGTCCCCGCAGAAGCCGATGGTGAACCCGTCCAGCCGCCCCTTCTCCCGGTGGATGGTGAGCAGGTCCGTCAGGGTCTGGGTGGGGTGGTTGTGCCCCCCGTCCCCGGCGTTGATGATGGGCGCCTCGCTGAACTGGGCGGCGGCGTAGGGGGCGCCCTCCTTGGGGTGCCGCATGGCGATGATGTCCGCGTAGCAGCTCACCGTGTGGACCGTGTCCCCCACGGTCTCCCCCTTGGCGGTGGAGCTGGAGGCGGCCTCGGAGAAGCCCAGCACGCTGCCTCCCAAAGCCAGCATGGCGGACTCAAAGGAGAGCCGCGTCCGGGTGGAGGGCTCGAAGAAGAGGGTGGCCAGCTGCTTGTGGGCGCAGGCGCTTTGGTACCTGGCGGGGTCCTTGATAATGTCCTCCGCCGTGGCGATCAGTTCCCCGATTTCCTCCACGGAGAGGTCGGTGATGTCAATAATATTTCTGGGCATAGGGGCTCCTTTCTGAGCAAGCAATAATGGACAATGGATAATTGACAATTGACAATGTATGGGGGCTGGCACTCCCCCGCCCGTCAGGGCAGGATCCAGCTCTCATCCGAGGGGTTCGCCCGGAACTTTTTCAGGCGGTCGATGTCCTCGGGCTTGATCTTCCCCTCCGCCGCAGCGATCTCGCACACCGCGTCGAAGTTGGACAGGCTGTAGTTGGTCACACCCGCCGCCGCCAGCCGGTCCAGTCCCTTCTGGAGCCCGTAGGTGAAGATGGACACAATGCCCAGCACCTCCGCCCCGGCCTCCCGCAGAGCCTCCACCACCTCAATGCAGCTTCCGGCGGTGGAGATCAGGTCCTCCACCACAACGACCCTCTGTCCGGCCTCCAGCCTGCCCTCGATGCGGTTCTGCCGCCCGTGGTCCTTGCCGCTGGAGCGGACGTAGCCCATGGGCAGGCCCATGAGGTGCCCCACGATGGCCGCGTGGGCGATGCCCGCCGTGGAGGTGCCCATGAGGACCTCTACATTGGGATAGTGCTTGCAGACGAGGTCCACCAGCCCCTCCTCCACGTGGGTGCGCACCTCCGGCGCGGTGAGGGTCAAACGGTTGTCGCAGTAAATGGGACTCTTGATGCCGCTGGCCCAGGTAAAGGGCTCGTCGGGGCGGAGGAACACCGCGCCGATGGACAGCAGGTCATGCGCAATGGTCTGTTCGCGGGTCATGGTCAAAACTCCTTTCTTACTCATCCCAAAAATTCGTTTACCGCCCGGCGGTAGGCCCCCACCGGGTCCTCCGCCTGGGTGATGGGCCGTCCCATGACGATGTAGTCACAGCCGCTCTTCCCGGCGGCCTCCGGGGTCATCACCCGTTTCTGGTCCCCCACGTCGCCCCCTGCGAAGCGCACGCCGGGCGTTACCGTGCAGAACCCCTCCCCGCAGCGCTCCTTGACCAGGGCCGCCTCCAGCGGAGAGCAGACCACGCCGTCCAGCCCGCTGGCGGCGGCGTTTTTGGCGTAGGACAGCACCGTCTCCGCCATGGGGGTCTCAATCAGCAGCTCGTTTTTCAGGGTCTCCGCGCCGGTGCTGGTCAGCTGGGTGACGGCGATGAGCAGGGGCCGGGTCCCGTCGGGCCGGGTCAGCCCCTCCAGGGCGGCCCGCATCATGGCGGAGCCCCCCGCCGCGTGGAGATTCGTCATGTCCACGTCCAGGTCCCGCAGTACGGACATGGCCCGCTTCACGGTGTTGGGGATGTCGTGGAGCTTCAGGTCCAGGAAAATCCTGTGTCCCCGCCCCTTGATCTCCCGGACGATGGAGGGCCCCTCCGCATAGTAGAGCTCCATGCCGATTTTCACAAAGGGCTTCTCCCCGTCGGGGAAGCGGTCCAGGAATGCCAGGGTCTCCTCCCTCGTGGGGAAGTCCAGGGCGATGATCACGTCTTTAGCCATGGTGCGCGCCTCCTGTCAAGTCAGAAATTTTGTCCACGCCCAGGCGCTCGCACACGCCGGGCAGGCTCTCAATGATGGTTTTGCAGGCCCAGGGGTCCCGCAGATTCGCCGCCCCCACCTCCACGGCGCTGGCCCCGGCCAGCAGCATCTCCGCCGCCGTCTCGGCGCTGTCCACGCCGCCGCAGCCGATGAGGGGGATTTTCACGGCCTCGTACGCGTCCCACACCATCCGCAGCGCCACCGGGAACACGGCGGGGCCGGAGAGGCCCCCGGTGCGGTTGGCGATGACGGGCCGCCGGGTGTTCAGGTCAATGCGCATGGCCAGCAGGGTGTTGATGAGGCACAGCCCGTCGGCCCCCTCGGCCTCACAGACCCTGGCGATTTCGGCGATATCCGTCACGTTGGGGCTGAGCTTCATAAAGACGGGCTTCTTCGTGGCCGCCCGGACGGCACGGGTGACAGCGGCGGCGCTCTGGGGGCTGGAGCCGAAGTTCTGCCCCCCCGCATGGACGTTGGGGCAGGAGATGTTGATCTCCAGGATTTTCACCTGGTCCGCCTCCTCCAGCATCCGGCAGTTCTCCGCGTACTCCTCCAGGGAGAAGCCGCAGACGTTGGCGATGACGGGCCCGTGGAAAATCCGGGCGATGTTGGGGACCTCCTCCCGGAGGACCGCCTCCATGCCGGGGTTCTGGAGGCCCACGGCGTTCAGCATGCCGGAGGCCGCCTCGGCGACGCGGGGCTGGGGGTTGCCGGGCCGGGGGTCACGGGTGGTGCCCTTCCAGGAGAAGGAGCCCAGGATGTCCAGGTCGTAAAGCCCGGCGTACTCCCGGCCGTAGCCGAAGGTCCCCGAGGCGGGAATAATGGGGTTTTTCAAAGTCACCCCCGCCAGGTTCACAGACAAATCTACCATACAATGTCCTCCTTGCGGAACACGGGCCCGTCCTTGCAGACCCGGCGGAGTCCGTTTTTCGTCTCAATGCTGCATCCCACGCAGGCCCCGAAGCCGCATGCCATCCGGGCCTCAAAGCTGAACTGCCCCCCGGCAATCTGGGGCAGGGCGCAGACGGCCCTCAGCATAGGCGTGGGCCCGCAGGCCATGACGTAGCGGCAGTCCGGGAGCTCCTCCCTCAGCGCGTCGGTCACAAAGCCCTTCGTCCCTGTCCCCAGGCTTCCGTCCTCCGTGACCAGGCGCAGGTCCGCGCCGATGGCGGCGAACATCTCCTGGTAAAAGGCGTCCCAGGAGGAGCGGTAGCCCAGCACCGCCGTGACCGCCCGGCCCGCCTCCCGCATCCGCATGGCCAGGCCGAACAGCGGCGCGACGCCGATGCCGCCGCCCACCAGCACGGCCCCCTCCGGCGCGGCGGCGGGGTCAAAGCCGTTCCCCAGGCCGGACAGCGCGTCCAGCCGGGTCCCCGCCGGGAGGCGGACCAGCTCCTTGGTGCCCTCCCCCGCCTCCTTCACCAGCAGGGTCAGGCGCTCCTCGGCCCAATCGCACACGGAGATGGGCCGCCGGAGAAATTTCCCCGGCAGAGCGATATTGACGAACTGCCCCGGCGCGGTGACGGCGGAGGTATCGCCGGTCAGCACCAGTTCCCACACGTCCCCGGCCAGCCGCCGGGTCCGCTCCAGGGTGAAAACAGACTGCTTCATAGCGTTCCTCCTTCCGGCCGGTCATAGCCCCGTATAACTCCGATGGTCCCGTTGGGGGACGGTTCCAGCCCCTCCGGGAAGACAATCCTTCCATCCACAAAGGTCATCACCACGGCGGCGTCCACCCTCCGCCCCTCGAAGGGCGTGGCCCGGCCCAGGGACCGGAAGCCCGCCGGGTCCACGACCCCCTCATGGTCCAGGGACAGCACCGTCAAATCGGCGGGCTGACCCGCCTCAATCCTCCCGCCGGGGAGGCGGAAGATTTTCCGGGGATTCACGCACAGGGCGTTTAGTATGGTTTCCAGGGGGACCTTCCCCGTCTTCACCAGCTCTGTGTACAGCACCGGAAAGGCGCACTCCAGGCCCACCACGCCGTTGAGGCTGCCCCGGAGGCCCCGGCTCTTCTCCTCCGCCGAGTGGGGGGCGTGGTCCGTGGCGATACAGTCCACCGTCCCGTCCAGCAGCCCCTCCACCAGGGCGTCCCGGTCCGCCGCGGACCGGATGGGGGGATTCATCTTAAAGCGCCCGTGGTCCTCCAGGTCCCCGTCGCAGAGGACCAGGTAGTGAGGTCCCGTCTCGCAGGTGACGGGGAGGCCCTCGGCTTTCGCCGCCCGGACCAGGGCCACGCTCTCCTTGGTGGACACGTGGCACACGTGATACCGGCACCCGGTCTCCCGGACCAATCGGATGTCCCGCTCCACCTGCCGCCACTCGCTGGCGGGGTCGTTGCCGGGGAGGCCGTGCTTTTTGGCATAGCCCCCGTCATGGACGCACCAGCCCTTTGTGAGCAGGCTCTCATCCTCGCAGTGGGCCACAATGGGCCTGTCCAGCTTTTTCGCCAGGAGCATGGCGGCGCGCATCCTGTCCCCGGACTGCACGCCCCGCCCGTCGTCGGAGAAGCCGGGGACATGGGGGGCCAGGTCCGCCAGGTCCGCCAGGGCCTCCCCCTTCTCCCCCCGGGTGATGGCCCCGTAGGGGTAGACGTGGACCAGCGCGCCCCGCCGGACGGCCTCCAGCTCCTGGTTCAAATGCTCCAGGCTGTCGGGCGCCGGGTCCAGATTGGGCATGGCGCACAGGGCGGTATAGCCTCCCGCCGCCGCCGCCGCCGTGCCGGAGGCCACGGTCTCCTTATAAGAAAAACCAGGCTCTCGAAGATGAACGTGAACATCAACGAAACCTGGAACGATGAAACAATGATGCAATTCAATGACGGAAGCGCCCTCTCGGGGAAGACGGGGGGAAACGGAAACAATACGCCCTTCGGAAACGGCAATTTCCAGAGGCTGGAAGCCCCCGCCGCAAAGGACGGACCCGCCGGTCAGCAGCAGACGCATAGACGATCTCCTCTCTATTTTCTCAACGAATTATCATATCGGAAAAAGGCGGCCTTGTCAACAGGGCCGGGGCGAAAATCTCCCGCCCCGGAAAACCGGAGCGGGGGCGGGTCCTCTCACTCGTAAAGCTCCTCGTCGGCGTAGTCGTCATATTCAGAGCTGAATCTCTCTCTCAGGCGCTTCTTCATGCCGCAGTAACCGACGCTGAGGTCGTGCCAGCCGCCGATCAGCAGACAGACGAAAGCGGCGAACGCCAGGCTGGCCCCGATGATCTTCATGACCATGCTTGCGGTTTTGCTCATAGCAGCTTCCTCCTAGTAATTCAGAATCGAACCTATCATACACCATCTTCCGCCCTTTTACAAGGGGGATTTGGAATCCGCCGGCCTTTCTTAGAAAAAATGTCTTTACATCGCGTAACCCTTTTGGTAAACTATACGAAGTGTAATTAGTAACGAGTCAAAGGAGCGTCCGTCTATGAGTTCAGAGTTTTCCCGCACCCTGTCCCTGCTGCGGCAGGAGAAGGGCGTCAGCCAGCGCCTGGCCGCCGGGGAGCTGGGGATTTCCCAGGCCCTTCTCTCCCACTATGAGAACGGCATCCGGGAGCCGGGCCTTCTCTTCGTGGTTCGGGCCTGCGACTATTACGGCGTCTCCGCCGACTTCATGCTGGGCCGCACCCTCTCCCGGGAGGGGAACATGCTGACGGAGCAGGACATCCTGGACGCCGCCGAGCCCAAGAACAACCTCCGGGGCAGCGTGCTGGCCACCCTCCAGAGCAAGCTGATTTCCGGCGCGGCGGGGGTCCTCTTCGAGCTTCTGGGCAAGCTGGGGGACAAAGCCGCCATCAACGCCGCCGCCGCGTACCTGGGCAGCGCCGTCTACCAGCTCTACCGGCACCTGTACCGGGCCTCCGGGGCCAACGAGGGCTATTTCGCCCTGGACCCCGGAGCCTGCCTCCTGGGATTGTCCGACGCGGACCGGAAGCTCACCGAGGCCCGGTACGCCGCCGCCCTCCGGGACCTGAAAGCCCAGAAGGCGGAGTTCCCGGACCTGTCGGCCCCCGCCGTCAACGCCGCCTACCCCGGCCGGTGCCAGAGCCTGACCCAGGTGCTCAGCACCGCCGACGCCCGCCTTACCGCCCTGTCGAGACAACAACAGTAAGATGAATTTTCAATCCTTCGGCTTTCTGGCCTTTCTCGTTATCACGGTTTCTGCCTGCCTGGGCCTTGCCCGGCGGGACCGGAATATCGCGGCGGAGTGCCTGACCCTGGCCTCCGTGGTCTTTTATGTAATCGGGGGCGGCTGGTCCGCCCTGCTGGTGCTGGCTGTGGGGCTGGCGGTGTCCGCCGCCGCCGTCCATTACCTCTCGGACTTCCAGGTCCGGCCCACAGGCGACGGCCCCGCGGCTTACTTCCGCCCCCGCCCGCCCGCCCGGCGGCGCTGGTGCCTGATATTGGCGGCGGCGTGGCACATCGGCGTCCTGGCGGTGTTCAAGTATACCGGCTTTGTCACCGGGGGCCGGTTCTCCCTGGGCTGGGCCCCCCTGGGCCTGAGCTTTTTCACCTTCCAGCAGCTCTGGCTCTTAAAGGAGGCGTACACCGGCGCGTTCCGCCCGAAGGGGAAGGACCTGCCCCTCCACGCCTTTTTCTTCCCCACGGTGGTCTCCGGCCCCATTTTAAAGCCCCAGATGTTCTTCCCCCAGCTCCTGGGGGAGCGGTTCCTCCACCCCGACGGCCATGATTTTGCCGCCGGACTCTACGCCATCGCCTCCGGCATGGCCAAGAAGGTACTGCTGGCGGACAGCCTGGGGACCGTGGTGGACAGCGGCTGGTCCCACCTGGACCAGCTGTCCGCCCCCGCCGCCTGGCTGGTGATCCTGGGCTACACTTTGCAGCTGTACTTCGACTTCTCCGGCTACTGCGACATTGCCGCCGGGTCGGCCCGGCTCCTGGGCCTGCGGATGCCGGTGAACTTCGACTCCCCCTACCGCAGCCTCTCCATAACGGAGTTCTGGAAGCGCTGGCACATCACCCTCACCTCCTTCCTCCGGGAGTGCCTGTACTTCCCCCTGGGGGGCAGCCGGAAGGGGCCCGGGCGGGCCTGCCTGAATATCCTGATTGTCTTCCTGGTCAGCGGATTGTGGCACGGGGCGGGCTGGACCTTTCTCATCTGGGGCGGGCTCCACGGCCTGGGCCAGATCATCGAGCGGGTCTGGGGCCCCGAGCGGGACAAGCTGCCCCGGGTTCTCCGCTGGGGGCTGACCTTCGCCTTTGTCAACACCGCCTGGGTGTTCTTCCGGGCCCCCGGCGTGTCCCAGGCCCTGACACTGCTGCGGACCGCCGTCACCGCCGACTTCCGCCCCCCGGCGGACTGGCTGATGGAGGGCGTCTTCGCCAAGGAGGCGGCGGCCCTGGGCATGCTCTTCCCGGACCTGATTCCCTGGGTTTCCCCGGCGCTGACCTTTGCCCTCTTCGCCCTGGCGGCGCTGGCGGCCCTCTGGCCCCGCAACACCGCCCGGCGGATGGAGACCTTCCCCCCCACGCCCTGGCGGGCGGCGGCCCTGGCCCTGCTGACGGCCTGGTCCGTCCTGTCCTTCACCGGGGTGACCACCTTTATCTATTCCAACTTCTGAGGCGCGTATGAAGAAAAAGTATCAACGCTGGGCCCGTGGTTTTCTGACGGCCCTGCTGGTGGCCCTGGCCCTGTGCGCCGGGGCGGTCTGGTCCGTGGACCCCTGCCTGTACTACCGGATGCCCCAGGGGCGGGACGCCGCCTTTTTCAACGAGCGCTATCAGGCCGCGGGCATGGCGAAGAACGTCCCGGCGGAGACGGTCCTTCTGGGCACCTCCATGGCGGCCAACTACCGCTCCAGCTGGATTGAGGAGTTCTACCACGGCCCCGGCCTGCGGATCACCATCCCGGACGGGTACTTCTCCGAGTTCGACCAGGTGGTGGACCTGCTCTTCCGGGAGAATCCGCCCAAGCGGGTCCTCTTCGCCCTGGACCTGAACACCCTGATCCGGGACGACTCCGGCGTGACGGACGCCATGCCGGGCTACCTTTACAACCGCAATCCCCTGGACGACGTGAAGTACCTCCTGAACAAGGACTCCCTCTACTACAGCTTTTACGCCCTGGTCACCGCCCGGGACGGCGGCGGCCAGACCCTGGACGAGGGCTTTACCTGGGACAAGACCTCCCTCTGGGGGAAGTACGAGACCCTGCGGACCTACGACCGCCCCCCCGTTTCGGAGGAGCGGACGCCGGAGAACGCCTATTTACAGTTCACCCAGGAGAATCTGGCGGTGATGGAGGACTGGTTCCAGGACCACCCGGAGACGAAGTTTGAAATCTTCCTCTCCCCCTACAGCATCCTCTCCTGGGACCGCTGCGTCCGCCGGGGGGACCTGGACGCCCGGCTCACGGCCCTGCGGGCGGCCTGCCACACCCTGAACCGCTGGCCCAACGTCCGGGTCCACGCGCCCCTGCTGGCCAAGGACATGGTGACGAACCTGGACAACTACTGCGACTATGTCCACCACTCCGGCGAGGCCGGGAAGTGGGTGCTGGGGAACGTCTGCGGGGAAAAATTCCTCCTCCGGGAGGAGGACGTGGAGAAGACCCTGGCGGACTGGCGGGACTTTGTGATACACTACGACTACGACGCGCTGTGGGACGGCGAGTTCTGGGAGCGGTGGTACGAGGACCATGACCAGCCGCCGGACTGGTGCAAGAGCTGAAAAGGAGGGCCCCATGAAAAAAATCCTGCCCATTGTCCTGGCTTTCCTCATCGGCGCGGCCGCCGGGATGCTGTTTATCACGCCGGGCTTTCAGAAGCGGACGGACGTCTACTTGCAGAAGTTTTCCGTCTCTGACGACGGGTCCATCGTCACGGTACAGACATTTCCCGATGGTTCCATGGGCTTCATCCGGGCCATGGAGGCCAAGCAGTTCGGCGATGAGATCCACTGCTCCTTTTACAGCTGCTTCGGCGGGCTGAACAGCGGCATTGGGTCAGAATACAGGTTTGACATTCAACTGGATGATTCCGCCGAACGGATATACTTCGACCGGGGGACAAGTCCTGACGTTCTAGTTCTGGAGCGGGACCCGGACACCGGCGTGTGGGCGGCGGTATACCCCCATCTTCCGCAAGTATGACACCATCAAGACTTCCCCAAGGAGGCTTTTTCTATGATAAACCAAGACCACATCCGCAACTTTTCCATCATCGCCCATATTGACCACGGCAAGTCCACCCTGGCGGACCGGCTTCTGGAGAAGTGCAACGCCGTCAGCCAGCGGGAGATGGAGAGCCAGCTCCTGGACAACATGGACTTAGAGCGGGAGCGGGGCATCACCATCAAGGCCCGGGCCGTGCGGCTGAACTACACCGCCGCCGACGGGGAGGACTACGCCCTGAACCTCATCGACACCCCGGGCCATGTGGACTTCAACTACGAGGTGTCCCGCTCCCTGGCCGCCTGCGAGGGGGCGGTGCTGGTGGTGGACTCCACCCAGGGCGTGGAGGCCCAGACCCTGGCCAACACGTACCTGGCCATGGAGCACGACCTGGAGATTCTCCCGGTCTTCAACAAGATCGACCTCCCCGCCGCCGACCCCGCCAAGGCCAAGCAGGAGGTGGAGGACATCATCGGCCTCCCGGCCCTGGACGCCCCGGAGATCTCCGCCAAGCAGGGCATCAACATCGACGCGGTGCTGGAAGACATCGTGAAAAACGTCCCGCCCCCCGCCGGGGACCCGGAGGCCCCTCTGAAAGCCCTGATTTTCGACAGCCAGTACGACAGCTACCGGGGCGTCATCGTCTACATGCGCCTCATGGAGGGCAGCCTCCGGGCGGGGCAGACGGTGAAGATGATGGCCTCCGGCGCGTCCTACCAGGTGGTGGAGTGCGGCCACCTGCTGCCCCTGGGCATGGAGCCCTGCGACAGCCTCCGGGCGGGGGAGGTGGGCTACTTCACCGCCTCCATCAAGAACGTCCAGGACACCCGGGTAGGCGATACCGTCACCGACGCGGCGACCCCGGCGGCGGAGGCCCTCCCCGGCTACCGCCCCGTCCAGCCCATGGTCTACTGCGGCATCTACACGGAGGACGGGTCCAAGTACCCGGACCTGCGGGACGCCCTGGAGAAGCTGCGGCTCAACGACGCGTCGCTGTCCTTCGAGCCGGAGTCGTCGGTTGCCCTGGGCTTTGGCTTCCGGTGCGGCTTTTTGGGCATGCTCCACATGGAGGTCATCCAGGAGCGCCTGGAGCGGGAATTTGATTTGGACCTGGTGACGACATTACCTTCCGTAATTTATGATGTTTATAAAACGGATGGCAGTCTGGTCCGGGTGGACAATCCCCATAATTACCCGGACCCGGCTTCCATCGAGCGGGCGGAGGAGCCCTATGTCAAGGTCTCTATCATCAGCCCCAACGACTACGTGGGGAACATCATGCCCATGTGCCAGGAGCGCCGGGGGGAGTTCAAGGACATGCAGTACCTGGACACCCACCTGGTGGAGCTCCATTACCAGATGCCGCTGAACGAGATTATTTACGATTTCTTCGACACGCTGAAGGCGAACACGAAGGGCTACGCCTCCCTGGACTACGAGCTCTCCGGCTACCG
>CAJUJW010000039.1 GCA_910586735.1 uncultured Oscillibacter sp.
ACAGGCCGTCGAAGATGTTTTTCTCGCTGGTCCGGTCCAGGTTGTTCATTACGTCGGCAACATAGTCTATTCCGCCGACCTTGATATTGGTGTCTGTCATGATATTGGAGAACCGGTTGTGCATTTCCGCCTCCACAATCTTGATGGCTGTGGGGGAGACGCTGTCCAGCTTGGCGATGCTCTCCACCACCTGGATCTGCTTCTTCTCCTCCAGCTGGGACAGTACGCCCGCCGCCTTGTCCGCGTCCACGTAGCTGAGGACCAGGGCGATGGTCTGGGGCCGCTCGCTTCGCAGCGCGGCGTACAGGGACTTGACATCCGCCTTATCCATGAAGGCGAACTCGCGGTTTTTCAGGTTCTTGGTGACCTTGCCCAGGAGCTCCGCCGCCGCCTGCTCGCCATATGCCTTCTCCAGGACGGCCCTGGCGTACTCCAGGCCGCCCTCGGTCACGGCCTTGTTGGTCATGCACAGCTGGAAGAACTCGTTGAGGATGTCCTCCGTCTGCTGGGTGCTCAGCACCCCCAGGCGGGCCACCTCCAGGGTCAGCTGCTCGACCTCCTCGTCCTCCATGTACTTGTAGATGAGGGACGCCTTATCGGCTCCCAGGGCGATGATGACCGCCGCCGCCTTCTGCGCGCTGCTGAGATTCTGCTGCTGGCGGTTGGCGGGGGACATCTTCGCCGCGGTTTCCAGGGTAACGCTCGCCGCCTCAGCCATTGTCGTCGCCCCCTCTCAGCCAGGTCCGAATCATCTGCGCCGCGATTTCCGGGTTGTCGCTGACGAACTGGCGGATATCCTTCCGCAGCTCCATGCTCCTCTCCATCTCGAGATCCATCACGTCGGCGCCGCTCTCGGACACGCCGCCCGCCGGGTCCAGACCCGCCATGCGCAGCAGGGCGTCCGCCTCTTCCTGGCGGCGCGCTTCCTCTTCCTCCTGCTTCTTCTGCTTCTTCCTGCGCAGCAGGAGCAGGATGACCAGCAGGATGACGAAGAGCAGCAGCCCCGCTCCGGCCGCGATCAGCACCCACATGGGCACGCGCCGGCCCTCGCCGTCCACGGCGTCGGGCGGGCTGCCCGCGTTGGGATCGAAGAAGTTCATGGCAAGCACTTTGATCTTGCCGTCCAGGATCTCCTCCCCGGTGACGGGATCAATCTCTCCGGTGATGCCGGCGGCCCGGGCCACCAGCTGCTGAATGTCGGTTACGTTGAAGTCTCCCGCCGCCCGGGCGTTGATGGAGACGGCCACGGAGCAGTCGGTCATTTTTACCGCTCCGTTGTTATCTATATTGATGGTACTGTGGGAGTTGTCGTAGTCTATCTGATTGCTCCCGTAGATTACCGTGTCGTCGTCCCGGACGTTCAGCCCGGCCTCCACGTTTTCCAGCAGGTCGCTGTTGGACTCCGTGCCCACCACGCCGCCGATGGTTCCGTCGCCGGGGCGGGCGATATAGCCCTCCTCCCGCTTGCCGCCCACGATGCCCTCTCCGTTGGTGGACCCGTCTTGGGCGTACTCGGGGAGATAGGTCTCGTTCCGCTCCTCGGTGGTGCGGTTGACCTCCACCTCGCAGGTGACGCCCACCCGGACGTTGTCCTCCCCGAAGAAGGGGGTCAGCACGTTCATGACATTGGTGCGGATGTGGTTCTCCATGCCCTGCTGGAGCTGGATCTTCAGGGCCGAGATGTCCCCGTTGATCACGTCCTCCGTCAGGTAGATATTGCCCACCTTGTCGGTGATGCTGACGGACTCAATTTTCAGCCCCTGCACGCCGTGGGCCACCAGGTCCCGGATGGCCTGGGCCTGCCCGTCGTCCAGCATCGTGCCCTCGATCATGGTCAGGCTGACGGCGGCGGTGGCTTCCACCACGTTGCCGCTGTCCAGTATGTAGGCCCGGTTCTCCCCCGGGGTGATGTACACGTCGGCGTCCACCACGTTGGGGAAGTTGCGGATGGTGGCCTCCATGCTCTCCTCCAGGTCCCGGAGCTTGGCGTACATCCGCTCCTCGCTGGTGGAGAAGGTCCCGATGTTCTCCATATAGTAGTTGCCGGTTTTGTTCAGGTTGGCCATCAGGATGCGGGCCTTTAAGGACGCCTCCTGCCCGGCGGGGACCATGACGGTGTTCCCGTCTTCCACTCTATAGTTTGTAACGCCCTGCTCGCTCAGGAAGTTCAGAATGTTGGACGCCTCGGTGTCGCTCACCTGGGTGACCAGCACGGCGTAGTCCTGTTTGTTCAGCGTCAGCACGACGGCGATGACCACGATCAGGGCCACCAGTACAGCGGCGATGACGAGCCAGACCTTCTTTGAAATCTTTTTCAGGCGTTCCTTGGCCTTGCTCAGGAACGCCTTGGCCTTTTCCTTCACGTCGTTCAACCGCTGTCACCTCCTTCTCTCCGCCGCGGCGCGGCGTCCTGTAGACATGATTCGTGCTGCCCGGGACCGGTGGGCCGGGGCAGCACAGGGCATTTCCCCCCTCTGCCGTTCCTCGCTTACAGGTTCATCCTGGTCAATTCGGAATAGGCGCTCATGGCCTTCTCCCGAAGCTGGATCAGCAGGTTCACCGCCGCCTGGCTCTTGCTGGCGGCGATCATGGTCGCGGCGGGGTTATCCAGCTGGCCCGTGGCCAGCAGGTATTGGGATTCCTTGTATTCCGCGTCGGTTTCCTTCACGTTGTCGATGGCGGAGCGGAAAACGGTGCCAAAGACGCTCTCCTTCTGGGAGGCGTCTTTTACCTTCGGTTCCTCTTTCGGGCTGAGCGGCGTCAGCGGCGTCAGCTTTTCCACGGGGGTCAGCATGGCGAAACCATCTCCTCTCAAAGTCTCAGATTTTTCTCAAAGCCGCCGGGCGCTTACTTCCCGATTTGCAGCGCGTCGGTGATGACTGTTTTCATGGTGTTGAACATGGTCACATTGGAGGTGTAAGCCTGGCTGGCCGCCATGGCGTCCGCGATTTCCTTTACCATGTCCACGTTGGGCATTTCCACGTACCCGTCCTCGTTGGCGTCCGGGTGGGTGGGGTCGTAGACCATCTTCATGGGGGAGGGGTCCTCCACAATCTGGGCTACCCGCACGCCGCCGGCGGCCTGCCCGTTTGGCACCATGCCGCTGGAGGCCCGGGCCATGGCCCGGCGGAAGCCGTCCCGGCCGGTCTTGGCCTCGAACACCACCATCTTGCGCCGGTAGGCCCCCTCGCCGTCCTCCACCCGGGTGGTGGTGGAGTTGGTCACGTTCTCCCCCACCACGTCCAGCCGCAGCTGCTGGGCCGTCAGGCCGGAGGCCACAATGTTCATTGAGCTCAAAAACGCCATAGTCAACTCTCCATTCCCCGCCGGGCGTGCCCCGGCAGTCCTTTGCGGGGCCGGAGGATGCCGGTCCCGTAATCGTTTGCGCTGCCCTTCGGCAGATTTTTATTTAACAATGTGAAGCGAAAAAGCGTCCGCAGCCGCCCGGAGGGGAAACCCCTGGGGATTACTGGCCTCGGATGGCGGAATTCAGGATGGCCAGCTCCGTGGAGATGGAGCTCATCACATACCGCATCTGGTAGGCGTTGCGGATGGCCTCGGACATCTGGGCCGTGACATTGACCCCGTTGTCGTCCATCCGGGTCTGCACCTCCTGCTCCGTCACGGCGAAGGGCGTTCCCTCCAGCACCTGGCGCATGGACTTTACCGGCGCGGCCTTCCGGGAGGCCAGCTGTAACTTGCCCTTCAGTCCCTCCTCGAAGGTGACGACCTTTTCCTTGTATCCGGGAGTTTCCGCGTTGGAGATGTTGTCCGCGATGGCGGCCTGCTTGGTCCACAGGTAGCCCAGGGACTTCTCCATCATCAAAAACGAGTTGCTCGACAGAAGACTCATATGTACTTCACCCTCCGTTCCTGGTGACACGTTTTGTGCAAAACAAGTCAATCCCTCCGCCGCCCATGGAAAGCAAACGCACGGATTGTCCGGCAAGGCGTGCGTTTTTCCTGGTCTATACGGGCGGCTCTCCAGCATATTCGGCGGAGAACGCTTTCATGCCGCCGGGCCGGAATCCGGCCGGGTTTTACGCCAGCCGTCGTTTTCCCCTGATTTTATACCATTCATGTGCGTTTTGCAACACATTTTTTGGCTGCCTTCAATCAGGCAAATCTCATTATGAACTATTCTCCCGGAAAAATCAAGTATTTTTTTGCCGGTCACATCTTCCATTTCTGAGAAACAGCCCACTTTTTACGCTAATTTTGCCGCATTATCCAAAAATCACCGCATTAGATTGTCTCCGCTTTAGCCGTCTTGGCGTTCATTACAATTTTTTGTCAATTTCTTATCCATTTTTGTGGAAAAGGTCGATTGGCTGTCAATTCCTGGAATGGTGAAAATGACGATTCTCCCGCCGCTTCTCCTCAGCTCCTTCTTGCCTTTTCCATTTACCTGTGGTAAAATCAACATATTGTAGAATTGGTGTTCGTAGCCCCTGCCCCCATCGGGGCGGTTCCGGCGGGCAGAATTCCCCGCCCTTTTCCGGCGCGGAAGCCGGCGCAAGACCGAAAGCAAGGAAGTGATCTCTTTGAGCAGCGAGCAGAAACAGAAAATCCTGATTGTGGACGACTCCGAGCTGAACCGCGCCATCCTGGCGGATATGCTGGGGGACGAGTACGAGATCGTCGAGGCGGAGAACGGCCTCCAGGGCGTGGGCCTGCTCCAGCAGCGGGGGGCCGAGATCTCCCTGGTCCTGCTGGACATCGTCATGCCCCAGATGGACGGCTTCGGCGTATTGCAGGTGATGTCCGAGAACCACTGGATTGAGGACATCCCCGTCATCATGATCTCCGCCGAGTCCGGCTCCAGCCACATTGAGCGGGCCTATGAGCTGGGCGTCACCGACTTCATTTCCCGGCCCTTCGACGCCTTGATCGTCCACCGCCGGGTGGTGAACACCATCATGCTGTACGCCAAGCAAAAGCGCCTGGCCAACATGGTGGCGGACCAGATTTATGAGAATGAGCAGCGCAGCAGCCTGCTGATCGATATCCTCAGCCACATCGTGGAATTCCGAAACGGCGAGAGCGGGCTCCACGTCCTCCACGTCCGCACCCTGACGGAGCTGATGCTGAACCACCTGGTGCAGAAGACGGACCGCTACCCCCTCTCCTCCTCGGACATCTCCATGATCTCCACGGCCTCGGCCCTTCACGACATCGGGAAAATCTCCATCGACGAGAAGATTCTCAACAAGCCCGGCCGCTTCACGGAAGAGGAATTCGCCATCATGAAGACCCACTCCATGACCGGCGCGGAGATGCTGGAAAACCTCCCCATTCACCAGGACGACCCCCTGGTGAAGGTTGCCTACGACATCTGCCGCTGGCACCACGAGCGCTGGGACGGCCGGGGCTATCCCGACGGGCTGAAGGGAGACGAGATTCCCATCGCCGCCCAGATCGTGGCTCTGGCGGACGTGTACGACGCCCTGACCTCCAAGCGCTGCTATAAGCCCGCCTTCTCCTGCGAGGAAGCGGTGAGCATGATTCTGCGGGGGGAGTGCGGGGCTTTCAACCCCCTTTTGATCGAGTGCCTGGAGGAGCTGGCCCCCGAACTTCCCGGCCACATCAACGGCAGCACCACCGCCGCCCAGCGTGACCGGCGGGAGATGCGCAATGTGGCTCAGGAGATCCGCCGCCACGAGGAGCTCACCGCCTCCGAGCGGACCCTCCAGCTCCTGGAGCACGAGCGGATGAAGTACAGCTTCTTCGCCGACATGAGTAAGGAGATTCAGTTCGAGTACACCGTCTCCCCGCCCATGATTACGCTGACCCCCTGGGGGGCCGAGCACCTGGGTCTGGAGGAGATCATCATGGACCCGCTGCACCAGCCGGAGGCCCAGGAGATCATCGACCCGGCGGACCTCCACGGCTTCGCCGACGTTCTGCGCAGCACCAGCCCGGATCTGCCGGTGGTTACATACGACTGCAAGCTCAGCTACAAGGGCCAGTGGCGCTGGACCCAGATTGTGGCCCGGGCCATCTGGTCCAGCGACGAGCCCCCCCGGTACACCGGCGCCATCGGAAAGGCCATCGACATCCACGACTCCCGGATGAAGCTGGCCTCCCTGGAGCGCCAGGCCTCCCACGACGCCCTCACCGGCCTTCTGAACCACGCCTACGCAAAAAAGCGCATCCTGGAGCGGATTCAGACCCGCCCCGGCGCGTCCTACGCTCTGGTCATCTTCGACCTGGACCACTTCAAGTCCGCCAACGACACCTACGGTCACTCCTTCGGCGACCAGGTTTTGATCCACCTGGCGGAGAAGCTCCGCCAGACCATCCGGGGCGGCGACATCGCGGCCCGTGTGGGCGGGGACGAATTTTTAATCTTCCTGGAGTACAAGGACGAGGCGGAGGCGGTCATTTCCCGGATCTTCCAGTCCCTGGGCGGCCAGTTTGAGCAGTTCCCCCTCTCCATCAGCATGGGCGTCGCCCTGACGGACGCCGTTCCCGGCGACTACGACACCCTGTTCCACGCGGCGGACGCGGCGCTGTACACCGTCAAGCGGGGCGGCCGGGGACATTACCGGTTTTACGACGACTCCATGCGGGAAACCCTCTCCGTCATCTCTCCCATTGAGGACGGGGAAACCCCGCAGGAGGACGCGGATACATAAAGGAGGAGCATCTATGACCTTACAGGAGTGCTACGCTGCCATGGGCGGCAATTATGAGGACGCCATCGGCCGCCTGCGCAGCGAGCGGCTGGTGCGGAAATTTGTGCTGAAGTTCCTGGACGACGGCAGCTTTACCCTGCTCCAGGCGTCCTTGGCGGAGAAGAGCTACGAGGAGGCCTTCCGGGCCGCCCACACCATCAAGGGCGTTTGTCAGAATTTGAGTATGGACCGGCTCCAGTCCTCCAGCAGCCGCCTCTGCGAGGCCCTGCGGAACGGCTATACGCCGGAGGCCGACGCTTTGGCGGAGGAGGTGGCGGCGGACTACCGCCAGACGGCGGACGCCATACGGGCGTTCCAGAAAGAGAGCGCGGAATGAAAAAGCTGCTGAACAACTCCACGCGGTTTCTCACCGTCAGCCTGGCCCTGGTCCTCCTGCTGACTGTGTGCATCTTCTCCTTCCTGGCCGTTTTCATGACCCGGAAGAGCGCGGAGACCATCAGCGCCGTGGGTACCGCCTATATGACCGGCATGGGGGAAAAGGTCACACAGCACTTTGAAACCACCATCCAGCTTCGCCTCTCCCAGCTGGAGGCCCTGGTGATCGGCTTTCAGCCTGACGATATCCCCGCCAAAACGCTGCGGGAGGAGCTGGCCGGCAACGCCCAGATGCGGGGCTTTGAGTCCCTGGCCTTCTACTCCCGCGAGGGCGAGTTCGACATGATCTATGGTGAAACGCCCATCCTGGCCGACTCTGGGCCCTTCCTGGCCTCCATGAACAACGGGGACAAAAAGGTGGCCGTGGTCAGCACCGACCATGGGGAAAAGGATATTCTCCTGGGCGTCTCCGCCGAATACGTCATGTCCAACGGCGAAACGGCCACGGCCCTGGTGGCCTGCCTCCCCGCCGACTACATTGCCGAGACCCTCTCCCTCTACAGCGAGAGCACGCTGGTCTACTCCCACATCATCCGCCGGGACGGCACCTTTGTCATCCGCAGCGGCGACGCCTTCCGGGAGAGCTACTTCGACCGCATCCAGGCCATGTTTGAGGAGCAGGGGGAAAGCGGAGATCAGTACATCCGGGAGCTGGAGGCCGCCATGGACGCCGGGGAGGACTATACCGCCCTTCTCACTTTCGGCAATGAGCGGCGGCACCTGCAATGCAACAAGCTGCCTTACTCCGAGTGGTTCCTGATCACCGTGCTTCCCTACGGGCAGCTGGACGAGGAGGTCAGCAGCCTCAGCCACACCTGGCTTCTGCTGGCCTTCCTGGGGTGCTCCGTGATTCTGGCGGCCCTGCTGCTGGTGTTCTGGCAGTATTCCAAGCTGCTGCGGGGGCAGATGTCCGAGCTGGAGAAGGCCCGGAAGGAGGCCGTCCACGCCAACAAGGCCAAAAGCGAGTTCCTCTCCAACATGTCCCACGACATCCGGACCCCCATGAACGCCATCGTGGGAATGACGGCCATTGCCACAGCCAATATCGACGACCGGCAGCAGGTCCAGAACTGCCTGAAAAAGATCACCCTCTCCAGCCGCCACCTTCTGGGGCTTATCAACGACGTGCTGGATATGAGCAAAATTGAAAGCGGCAAGCTGACCCTGAACGTGGATCAGGTCTCCCTCCGGGAGGTCATGGACAGCATCGTCAGCATCGCCCAGCCCCAGGTGCGCTCCAAGCACCAGCAGTTCGACGTGTTCATTCACGACATCTCCACGGAAAACGTCTGCTGCGACAGCATCCGGCTGAACCAGGTTTTGCTGAACATCCTGGGCAACGCCCTGAAATTCACCCCCGACGGCGGGCTCATCCAGGTCTCCCTCTACGAGGAGGACTCCCCCAAAGGAGAGGAGTACGTCCGCACCCATATCATAGTCAAAGACAACGGCATCGGCATGACCCAGGAGTTCAAGGAAAAGATTTTCGAGTCCTTCGTCCGGGAGGACAGCGCCCGGGTCCGCCGGACCGAGGGCTCCGGCCTGGGCATGGCCATCACAAAATACATTGTGGACACCATGGGCGGGACCATCGAGGTGGAAAGCGAGCTGGGCAAGGGCAGCGAGTTCCACGTCACCCTGGACCTGGAGCGGGCCGAGACCCCGGAGGAGGAGATGATCCTCCCCGAGTGGAACATCCTGGTGGTGGACGACGACCAGCAGCTCTGCGAGAGCACCACCGCCTCCCTGAAATCCATCGGCGTCAAGGCCGACTGGGCCCTGACCGCGGAGGGGGCCCTGGAGATGCTGGAGCACCGGGCCCAGCTGCGGGACCACTACCACATCATCCTTCTGGACTGGAAGCTGCCGGACATGGACGGCGTCGCCGCCGCCAAGGAGATCCGCCGCCGCTTCGGCAGCGAGACGCCCATCATGCTGATCTCCGCCTACGACTGGAGCGAAATCGAGGCGGACGCCAGGGAGGCGGGCATCACCGGCTTCATCTCCAAGCCCCTGTTCCGCTCCACCCTCTTCTACGGACTCAAACCCTTCGTGGAGAACGCCGGCGTCCCCAGCGAGCAGTGCCACGAGGAGAAATCCGCCGACTTCACCGGCCGCCGGGTCCTCCTGGCGGAGGACAACGACCTGAACTGGGAAATCGCCAGCGAGCTCCTCTCCAGCCTGGGGATGGAGCTGGACTGGGCGGAGAACGGCAAAATCTGCGTGGAGAAGTTCCTGGCTTCTCCCCCCGGTTTTTACGACGCCGTGCTGATGGACCTGCGCATGCCGGTGATGACGGGCTACGAGGCCACGGCGGCCATCCGCGCCCTGGACAGGCCCGACCGAGACATCCCCATCATCGCCATGACCGCCGACGCCTTCTCCGAGGACATCAAAAAGTGCCTGGACGCGGGGATGAACGCCCACGTGGCCAAGCCCATCGACATCCGGGAGCTCTCCCGGCTGCTGGAGAAATTCATCCACGAGCGCCGCGCCGAGGCGTGAAAATAAGGAGGCGGGAACATCCCGCCTCCTTCGCTTTTCAGTCTGTCAGCACGCCGCCGTCTCCCCGCCGGAGTCCGGGGCCTCCGCTGTCTCTCCGCCGGTTTCCGCCTCCTGGGCGGACCCGCCCTCCTCCTCCTCGTCCTCCAGGACGGAGTCCCACTCCTTGGGCTTCTCCTTGGGCACCCGGCAGGCGAGGGCCAGCTTGTACCCGTCCGGGTCGGCCTCCATCAAAAACCGCTCGTCCTGGGGCGGCACCTTGTCCCCCTTCATAATCCGGGAGGCGATTTTCCGGCACTGCTCCATGACCTTCATGGACTTGGCCAGGGCGTCCAGCTCACTGCTGCCCTTCTGCTTGGCCTCCAGCAGCTTTCTCTGTTTCTCCATGTCCTGGCGGTTCAACTCCTGGAGGAAGGACAGCGCCGCCTGGGACCAGGTGGCCCTGTCGTTTCCCGCCCGCCTGGGGGCCGCCGCCGTTCCGGTGGGTTTCTTCCCCGCCTGAGGCGCGGGATTGGCGGCCGTCCGCGCGGCCCGACGCTGGCGTCCGTTTACGCTGAGCTCCATAGTGCGCCCTCCTTTTCGCCCTTTGGTGTCTTACCTGCCTATACCATAGCATAGAATCCCGCGGAACGCAAGGGTGCTTCTCCGGTATGCACATTTTAAAAAGGACCGCGCAAACCCCGCGCCGGGAGGCGTCGCCTCCCGGCGCGGTCTCTTTAGTCGTAGAAGGTGGACGACGCCCCCTGCTTCACCTCCGCCCTCGCGGTCTCGTAGTAATACTTGTCATACCCGATGACCGTGAAGTCCTGGACGCTCCAGTTGACCTCCGCGCCGGCGCGGGTGGCTGCCAGGAAGTAGCGCCGCCCGTCCTTCTCCAGCCAGTCCCCCTCCTCGAGGGCCCACTCCTGTTCCGTCTGGCTGGTGGGCAGGTCCGAGTCGTCCTTGAAGGTGGTCCAGCTCCCCTGAATCTTCAGCCGGACGATGTCCGGGTCGTCGATTCTGCCGAAGACATACAGCCGCATCCTGTTCCCCGCCCGTATGGTCCACAGCCCGCAGTGCATGGGGGCCTCCTCCGTGCAGTCCAGCGCCGGGCCGGGGCTCTGGCTCCAGCCGTAAAGCCCCAAGTCCGCCCCGCTGAGCATGGTGACGTTCTCGTTCCCCGTCAGATAGGCCAGGAAGTTCCAGCGGAAATTCGGCTCCCAGTCCCGGCAGACCACGGCGGTGCGCCCGGTGCCCTGCCGCTCCTCGTTGTGGCGGATGGCCTGGATGGGGAACAGCAGGCCGATCATGAACACACGGTTCACCACGAACACCGCCGCCAGCGCGATCAGGACCCGCCGGAGGGTCCGCCTCCTCCGGGAGGACAGCCTTTCCCTTCTCTCCTTCTTCATGCCGTCTCCTCCCCTCCCGGCAGGGGAATCTCCAGCCGGATCGTCTCCCCAAAGGCCCGGTACTCCCAGATCACGCAGGTGTCCCCCGGCTCCACCGGGGTCCAGCGGACGGCGTATTCCACCCCGTAGTTCCCCCGGCCCCCGGCGCTGTTCCCCGTCCCGCCCCGCTCATTCCACAGCTCGCTCCTGTTGCACAGGTTGTCCGCCACGATGCCGAAGGGCAGCCGGTCATACATGCAGGCCAGCACCATGGCCGACCGCTGGCCCTCCTTCTCCCCTATGAACACCTGATAAATCCGCAGGATGTCGTTTCCAACCTCCGCCCGGATGTCCAGGTCCGCCTCGGCCTCTATGTTCTCCACTTTGCCGGTGGAGATCGCCGGGGACGGGCGCAGCCGGACCTGTAGGTTGTCCCAGGCCGCCCCCAGCATCCCCAGGCCCAGCAGGGCCAGAACGCACATCACGAATGTCAAAGCCACCGCCGCCCGGCCCAGCCACAGCCAGCCCCAGCCCCGGTACTGCCTGGCCATCTCCCGGCCGATCTCCACCGGATCCCCCATGGCCTCCAGGCACCGGGATTCCGCCAGCGCGGGGTCCCAGCCCATGTCCAGCATGGCCTCCATCCGGTCCTCCACGTGCTCCTCCAGCTCCCGGCGGACGCTCTCCCGCTCCTCCGCCGTCAGCCGCCCCAGGGGCAGGAGCACCCGGTCCATAAATTCTTCTCGGGTCATACCGGCTCCGCCTCCGCGCCGCCCCGGAGAACGTCGTTCACCGCCCCGCTGTACCGCTTCCAGGCGGCCTCCTCCTCCCGGAGGGCCCCTTGGCCCTTCCGGGTGAGGTGGTAGTATTTCCGCTCCCGCCCCGTGGGGGCCTCCTTGCGGTAAGCCTCCACGCAGCCCGCCTGCTCCAGCCCGTGGAGTACGGGGTACAACGTCCCCTCCTTCATGTCGAAGGTGTGGTTGGACCGCCGGGCCAGCTCCACAATCATCTGATACCCGTACATGTCCTCCCCCGCCAGCAGGGACAGCGCCAGCAGCCGGGTGTGCTCAATGGCCTGTTTCTTCATAAGCCGCCTCCGTTCTATACCTAGAGCTCCTATGCTTATTATACCTTGCGTCGCTAGGTATGTCAAGGGAAAATTGCCGTGGGGGTGTCCATCTGCGCACTTTGTCAAGAGAACCTCATCGTAGGGGCCGCCGCCCTCGGCGGCCCGTTCCTCTGAGGCTGCCGGGATTTCCAAGGGGCCGCCCCTACAGGATGTTCTAGCGGGAGAAGGGCAGGCCCTGGGGAAATGGCCCGCACAGGGGTGCGGGCCTCACAGGGTGCTACAAAATAAAACCCGAAAACAGCCCTCCGAAAAAAGGTTGTCCAACCTTCGAAGTCTGTGCTATAATCTCCCCATGAATGAGAACGCTATGACTTTACCCCGCCTCCCCGCCCCCCTGCTGGCCTGGTATCGGCGGAGCGCCCGGGACCTCCCCTGGCGGAAGACAACAGACCCTTACCGCATCTGGGTCTCAGAGATCATGCTCCAGCAGACCCGGGTGGCGGCGGTGCTGGGCTACTACGCCCGGTTCCTCTCGGCCTTCCCCACGGTGGAGGCCCTGGCCGCCGCGCCGGAGGAACAGCTGATGAAGCTCTGGGAGGGCCTGGGCTACTACAGCCGGGCCCGGAACCTCCAGCGGACGGCCCGGCTGGTAACGGACCGGGGCGGCTTCCCGGACACCTACGAGGGCCTCCTGGAGCTGCCGGGAATCGGGGAGTACACCGCCGCCGCCATCGCCTCGGCGGCCTTCGCCCAGGCGGAACCGGCGGTGGACGGCAACGTCCTGCGGGTCATCGCCCGCCTGACGGACTGCCATGACGGCATCGCCCTCCCCCGGACAAAGCGGAACGTCCGCGCCCAGGTCCGGGACATCTTCCCGGAGGCGGAGGCGGACGTGCGGATTTTCAACCAGGCCCTCATGGAGCTGGGGGCCACCGTCTGCGTCCCCAACGGCCCGCCGAAATGCCTCCTCTGCCCCGCCCGGGAGCTGTGCCTGGGCCGGGAGCGGGGCACGGCGGAGTCCCTGCCGGTTAGGCAGCCGAAAAAGTCCCGCCGGGTGGAGGAAAGGACGGTGTTCCTCCTCCTCCGGGAGGGCCGGGTAGCCCTGCGGAAGCGTCCGGACTCCGGCCTGCTGGCGGGCCTCTGGGAGTTCCCCAACGTAGAGGGCGCCCTGGACGAGGCCGCCGCCGCCGGGACGGTCCGCTCCTGGGGCCTGGAGCCGAAAGCCTGGAAAAGCCGCCTGACGGCGAAACACATTTTTACCCACGTGGAGTGGCGCATGACCGGCTACACCCTGGAGGTGGCCGGGGCGGGCCCGCCGGGCCTCACCTGGGCGGACAGCCTGGAGCCCTACGCCGTTCCCTCGGCCTTCGCCCGCTTCCGGGAGGAGGCGGAGGGGGAGAGAATAGGAGACAAGCATGGCATTTTGGAAAAAGAGTGAAGACCCCTGGGACTGGGACCCCAGCAAAAAGCGCCCGGCCCCCCGCCCCGCGGAGCCTCAGGAGCCCAGGGAGAACCCCCTGGACAGCCTGAAAGCCTGGAACGAGGAGCGCAAGGCCAAGGCGAAAGAAAAGGAGGAGGCTAAGCGCCTCCCCCCAGAGCCTTGCCCCTGGTGCGGGAAGGAGATGGAGCAAGGCTATATGCTCGGTGGACGGGGTTCTGTCAGCTGGTACCCTGGTATTTACAAAACGGATTTTCTTCGAGGTGTGGACAGCGCTGGCAGAATTGACGTGCAGGACGAGGGCAGCATCTGGAGCGGCCTATATAAAACCACCTGGCTCTGCCGGGACTGCAAGAAAGCGGTCTTCAACATGCCGGACCCGCCGGAGGTCTACGGCCCCTTCGCCGCCCCGGCGGAAACGGAAGAAACGAAAGAGGAGGAAGAGAGCGAGGAATAATCTGCCGAATTCCATCGCTCTTTGTATATTTATGGCACAATTATACTTTAAGTATGGGGCCATGGGCTCCAGCAAATCCGCCAACGCCCTGATGGCCCGCTTCAACTACGAGGAGCGGGGCCAGAAGGCCCTGATGGTCAAGCCCCGGCTGGACGACCGGGACGGGGACCACATGGTCTACTCCCGCATCGGCCTCAAATACCCCTGCGTCTACTTCGACGAGATGCGGGAGATGACCGCCATGGAGCTCCAGCAGAACGCCTGCGTCATTGTGGACGAGGCCCAGTTTTTGACCAAGGAGGAAGTCATGTACCTGGTCTCCGTCGTAGACGACTTGGACATCCCGGTGATGTGCTACGGCCTCCGGGCGGACTTCAAGGGGGACCTGTTCCCCGGCAGCTACCAGCTCCTGGTGATGGCGGACAAAATCGAGGAGGTCAAGACCATCTGCTGGTGCGGGAAAAAGGCCACCTTCAACGCCCGCTTCGACGAAAACGGCAAGGTCCTCAAGGAGGGGGAGCAGGTGGTCCTGGGGGCCAACGACAAGTATATCGGCCTCTGCCGCCGCCACTGGATGGCGGGCGATCTGGGCCCGGACTTCGACGTGGAGGCCCTATGACCTGTACCCTCTGCCCCCGGAACTGCCGGGCCGAGCGGACCCCGGACCGCCCCGGCGGCGTCTGCGGGATGCCCTCCGCCCCAGTGGTGGCCCGCGCCATGCTCCACCAGTGGGAGGAGCCCTGCCTGGTGGGGGAACACGGCGCGGGAACCGTCTTTTTCTCCGGCTGCAATCTCCGCTGCGTCTACTGCCAGAACAAGCCCGTCTCCCAGGGCGGCGTGGGGAGGCGGGTAACGGTGCCCCGCCTCCGGGAGATCTTCCAATCGCTCATCGCCCAGGGGGCGGCCTGCCTGGACCTGGTGACCCCCACCCATTTCACCCCCGCCGTTCTGGAGGCCCTGGGGGAAGACCCCTGGCCCGTCCCGGTGGTGTGGAACTGCGGGGGCTATGAAAGCGCCGCCGCTTTACAGTCCCTGGAGGGCAAGGTCCAGGTCTACCTGCCGGACCTGAAATACGCCCTCCCCGGCCCGGCGGGGCGGTACTCCGCCGCCCCGGATTACTTCGACCGGGCGGCCCCGGCCATCCTGGAGATGTTCCGCCAGACGGGCCCCTACCGCATGGAGGACGGCCGGCTGAAATCCGGCGTGCTGATCCGCCACCTGCTCCTCCCCGGCGAGCTGGAGAACACCCGCCGTGTCATCGACTGGGTGGCGGAGACCTTCCGCCCCGGCGAGGTGCTGTTCTCCCTCATGAGCCAGTACACCCCCCAGCCGGGGGCCAGCGGGAACCTCCGCCGCCACGTGACCAAGGCGGAGTACCGCGCGGCGGCGGAGTACATGGCCAACTGCGGAATCAAGGACGGCTACACCCAGGAACGCACCTCCGCCAGGGAGGAATACACCCCGGATTTCGACCTGTCGGGCATTTAAAACGCCGCACCCCAAGAGGGCGCGGCGTTCTCAGCGTTCCGCCTTCAAACTCTTCAGCAGGGCCTCCCACTGGTCCAGAATCCCCTCCCGGTCAAAGGCGCCCAGGGACCGGCTTGCCCGTTCCCCCATCTCCCGGCACAGTTCCGGCGATTCCATCAGACGGCGCATCCGTTCCGCGAAAGCGGCGGTATCTCCCTCCGGCACCAGGAAGCCGTTCTCCCCATCCGAGATGATCTCTCCGGGTCCCGCCTTGCAGGCAAAGCTCACCGCCGCCCTGCCGTGGGACATCGCCTCAATCAGCACCATGCCAAAGCCCTCGTCCCGGGAGGGCAGGACGTAGAACGCCGACCGGCCGTACCACTCCTCCATGTCCGACACACGGCCCACCAGCTCCGCCGCCCTCAGGCCCTTTTCCTCTATGAGCTCCAGCAGATTTTCCCGGTCCTCCCCGTCCCCCGCGATGCAGAGCTTCCAATCCGGGAAATCCTTCTCCAGCAGCGCCCAGCTCTCCAGCAGCAGGTCGAAGCCCTTGACACGGGTCAGCCGCCCCGCCGCGAATACCATCCGGTCCCCCGCGCCGCCGGAGGGCGTGATTTGAAAGGGCACCGGATTGTAAATCCGGCAGAGCCTGCCGTGGATTTTCAAGTTCTCTCTGTAGTACCCCAGGTCCTCCTCCGTCAGTACGACCACCGCGTGGGAGAACCGCGCCGCCAGCCGCCGGGCCAGGTCCCGGATTCCGTTGTTCTTGGGGAAATGGTAATAGTAGTTGAAATGCTCCCAGGCCACCCGCTTCAATCCCGGCAGACCCGCCGACGCCGGCAGGGTGTACACGGTGAGGATCAGGTCAACGTCAATCAGCACGCTCGGGGCCTCTTTTTTGAGAATCTTCCGAAGGGCCCGGATGGTCCTCCAGTGCGCCGCCGGCGTATCTGGATAGCCGTCCCACAGCCGCCGGAACGCAATCCTCCCGTCCAGCGGAAAGCCCGGCCGGTCCGTGCCCCATACGCTGACAATCACGACGGAATGACCCCGCTCCACCAGTCCGTTGGCGATCTGCTGGAGCACCCGTTCCGTCCCGCCGGTGTGGCTCATGTTGCCAATTAAATAGCAGATTTTCAACCGCTTCCCCTCCTTTCCCCCACTCCACTATACCACGTGACCAGCGGGATTACAACCGGACAGCCTCTCCCAACCGCAGCGTCACAGACAGCTGCACCCAGGAACGCACCTCCGCCAGGGAGGAATACACCCCGGATTTCGACCTGTCGGGCGTCTGACCGATTCAACGGGAAGGAAGGACGTGTGCGGGAAACCCAGGAGGGGGGTTCCTGCACCATTTAAATAAAAGCGGGCCATCGGCCCGCCGGCCGCCTGAAGGGCGGCCGTGTACATAAAAAACCCCGCAAGCAGAGCCTGCGGGGTTTTTTATGTATCCCAGATTATTCCTCGGGGACGATGGCGCCGTTGGGGCAGGTGTCGCTGCAAGAACCGCAGTCCAGGCAGGCGGCAGCGTCGATGACATAGGAATCATCGCCCTGGCTGATAGCGCCGGCGGGGCAGGCGTCGGAGCAGGCGCCGCAGCTTACACAAGCAGAAGTGATCTTATAGGCCATGGGTTGCACCTCCATTAGAATTGTATCCTCATTGTAGCATACTCTGCGAAAAATGCAAGAGCTTTGTGAAAGCCCTGACGGAAAATTTTTGCCGTTCACAATTTGTTTTCACAAACATCAAAGAAAGTCAAAGTTTACCCCTTGACATTTCCCCCAAGGGTGCTATACTAGCAGCATCAGGAACATCAAAGATAGTCAAAGTCAAACCAGACAGAAATTATTTGGAAAAGAGGTGCTCCCATGGGGATTTCCGATCTCATCGCCAGCTTCCTGCAAAGCTGCCTGGACGAGACGGGGGACGGCGTGCTGGAGGTCCAGCGGGGCGAGCTGGCCCAGCGGTTCAACTGCGTGCCCAGCCAGATCAACTACGTCATGTCCACCCGCTTCTCCCCCGAGCGGGGCTATATCGTGGAGAGCCGCCGGGGCGGCAACGGCTATATCCGCATCACCCGGGTCCAGGTGGACCGGGAGACGCTTTTGATGCACGTCATCAACTCCCTGGGGGACCAGGTGGACCTGCCCTCCGCCCGGGCCATCCTCAGCAACCTGACGGAGGCCGGGGCCCTGGAGGAGAGCCTGGCCCGCACCCTGCTGGCCGCCGTGGGGGACAAGGCCCTGGGGGCCGTGCCCCGAGGTCTCCGGGACCAGGTCCGGGCGGATGTCCTGAAAAACGTCCTGATTCTCCAGGTCTAGGAATTCATAGAATAGCGTGAACCCAATTTTAATCTGTCAGCCAAAAAACATTTGCGATATACAGGAGGTACTGATTATGAAATGCGAAAATTGTGGCAAGAATGAAGTCACCTTTGTTTACCAGAGCAACGTCAACGGACAGGTCACCGAAAAGCACCTGTGCGCCGAGTGCGCCGAGAAGCTGGGCTATACCCAGCGTCTGGCGGCCTACAGCCAGCGGATGACCCGGAACCTCTTGGGCGGTGGGCTGTTCGACGACTTCTTCACCCCCGTCCCCTCCCTGCTGGGCCGGATGAACCGCCTGCTGGAGAACCCCTTTGACGACTTCTTCTCCGACATGCCCGCGCTGGGGGCCCCGGCGGAGGCCGCGCAGGAGGCAGCAAAACTCCAGGACGCCCTGCTGGAGCAGGAGGAGCAGAGCGAGATCTCCAGACAGCGGAAGCTGAACGCCCTGCGGATGGAGATGCAGAAAGCCGTGGGCGAGGAGAACTTCGAGCGGGCGGCGGAACTCCGGGACCAGATTCACAATCTGGAGAAAACCGGCGGCTGAGTCCCCGCCCCATCCCTCACAAACGCACCGCCGGTCCGACCGGCTTTCACGAAAGGAAGTGTCATATCTATGAATGAGAAAAAATTCAGCCCCGGCGCGGAGGAGGCCCTCCGCCTCAGCCAGGAGGCCGCCGGAGAGCTGGGCCACGGCTACGTAGGCACCGAGCACCTGCTCTTAGGGCTCATCCGGGAGGACCAGGGCGCGGCCCACGACGTGCTGCTGGAGTCCGGGCTCACCGACGGCATGATTGTCCAGATCATCAAGCGCAGCGTGGGGGCGGGCCTCCCCGGCGGGAACCCCGCCCAGGGCCTCACCCCCCGTGCCCGCCGGGTGGTGGAGATCGCCGTGGAGGACGCCGTCCGGGGCGGCAGCCCCTATGTGGGCACCGAGCACCTGCTGGCGGGCCTCCTGCGGGAGGGCAACAACATGGCCGTCCGCATCCTCCGCACGGCGGGGGTGGAGGCCCGGCCCCTCTACGCCGCCCTGATGCAGAAGCTGAACCAGCGGCCCCAGAGCCGCCAGCCCGCCGCCCCCAGGGACGACAAGGGCCCCTCCTCCGGCGGCGGGGCCAGCGGAAGCGGGAAGACCCTCCGGGAATTCACCCGGGACCTGACCGCCGACGCCCGGAACGGCAAGCTGGACCCGGTAGTGGGCCGGGACAGCGAGATTCAGCGGGTGATTCAGATTCTCTCCCGCCGGACCAAGAACAACCCCTGCCTCATCGGCGAGCCCGGCGTGGGCAAAACCGCCATCGCCGAGGGCCTGGCCCGGAAGATCGTCCTGGGGGACGTGCCCGACGACCTCTTGGACAAGCGCATTCTCTCCCTGGACCTCTCCGGCATGGTGGCCGGCACCAAGTACCGGGGCGAGTTTGAGGAGCGCATCAAAAAGGCCCTGGACGAGGTGAAAAAGTCCGGGGACGTGATCCTCTTCATCGACGAGCTCCACACCATCGTGGGGGCGGGAAGCGCCGAGGGGGCCGTGGACGCGGCCAACATCATCAAGCCCGCCCTGGGCCGCGGAGAGATCCGGGTGATTGGCGCGACGACCCTCAACGAGTACCGGAAGTATATCGAGAAGGACGCCGCCCTGGAGCGCCGCTTCCAGCCCGTCCAGGTGGGCGAGCCCTCTCAGGAGGCCAGCCTGGAGATTTTGAAGGGCCTCCGGGAGAAGTACGAGCAGCACCACAAGCTCCAGCTGACCGACGAGGCCCTGGAGGCCGCCGTGACCCTCTCCGCCCGCTATATCTCCGACCGCTTCCTCCCCGACAAGGCCATCGACCTGATGGACGAGGCCGCCTCCCGTGTCCGCATGGAGCAGGAGGAGATCTCCCCCGAGCTCAAGAGCCTGGAGGAGAAGATCGCCGCCCTGGCCAAGGACAAGGAGGCCGCCATCCAGCGGCAGGACTACGAAACCGCCGCCCAGCTGCGGGACATTGAGAGCAACTACCAGGACCAGGTGGAGCAGGAGCGGGAGAAGCGCCGGAACAGCCCCCGGCAGCACCGTCCCGTGACGGCGGAGGACATCGCCGCCGTGGTGTCCGGCTGGACGGGCATCCCCGTCACCCGCCTGACGGAGGACGAGGGCAGCCGCCTGCTGCGCATGGAGGAGATTCTCCACAAGCGGGTGGTGGGCCAGGACGAGGCCGTCCAGGCCGTGGCAAGGGCCATCCGCCGGGGCCGGGTGGGCCTCAAGGACCCCAAGCGGCCCACAGGCTCCTTCCTCTTCCTGGGCCCCACGGGCGTGGGCAAGACCGAGCTGTGCAAGTCCCTGGCGGAGGCCATGTTCGGCGACGAGTCCGCCATCATCCGCATCGACATGTCGGAGTATATGGAGCGGCACACGGTGTCCCGGCTCATCGGCTCCCCGCCGGGCTACGTGGGCCACGAGGAGGGCGGCCAGCTGACGGAGAAGGTCCGGCGTAAGCCCTATTCCGTGGTGCTCTTCGACGAGATTGAGAAGGCCCACGAGGACGTATGGAACATCCTCCTCCAGATTCTGGACGACGGCCGCATCACGGACTCCCAGGGCCGGACGGTGGACTTCAAAAACACGGTCATCGTCATGACCAGCAACATCGGGGCCAAGAGCCTGACCACCGCCGGGACCCGCCTGGGCTTCAGCCATGAGGAAACCCCCGCGGACGGCGAGGAGAAGAAATTCCTCCAGGCCAAGGAGACCGTCATGGCGGAGCTCCGCCAGACCTTCCGGCCCGAGTTTCTGAACCGCATCGACGACATCATCGTCTTCCGGGCCCTCACCGAGGAGGACATCCACGAGGTGGCCCGCCGGATGCTGGAAACCGTCTCCGCCCGGATGGAATCCATGGGCCTGCACCTCAGCGCCTCCGACGAGGCAGTGGCGGAGCTGGTGCGGGAGGGCTATGACCCGAAATACGGCGCCCGGCCCCTGCGCCGCTGCATCCAGAGCAAGGTGGAGGACGCCGTGGCCGAGCGGATGCTGGACGGCACCCTCAAGGAGGGCGACACCGCCGCGCTGACGGTGGAGGACAGCAAACTGCTGGTGACGAAAGAGGAGGTCCCCGCCTGAGGGGACAAAAAAGAGAGGCCATGCCCTGGGGCATGGCCTCTTCTTTTTCTCGTGTTCCGGCGGACGGAACCTGCGGCGGCGGGGTCGGTCCTGTTGGAGGGGACTTCGTTGTATTCTCCCCCGCCGCCCGGGCGTCCGCCGGAAACATAAGGCGGTGCCGAGTTTCGAGCTCAGCACCGCGTAAAATCGGACGCACAGTCTAGGATACCCTTGCAAAAGGAGGAGGGGGAGGGTATAATAAGCCTGTGGTGCAGGTTAAGCCTGCTGTGCTGAGTGGGCCTTTCACTCGTACAGGGCCGTTGGGTGTTTCCCCACCCAGCGGCCTGCCGCTTTATGCTTCCAGGTTTATTGTACTCCCTTCACCCTGAAATTGCAAGGGCCTTCGGCAAAAAACCGCCCCGCCTCAGCGGAGAAGATAATAAACCGCCAGGCCCCACAGGGCCAGGTCGGCCACGCCCACCAGCACCAGCAGAACCGTCAGCACCGTCAGAAGGGGATCGCCCTTCTTGGGCTTCTCGGGTTCCGCGGGGGCGGCCTGGACGGGAATTGTTTCTGCTTCTACGGGAACCGTCTGTACGGGATTGGTCGCTTCCTCTGCCATGAAAGATGTTCTCCCCTCTTCGCCCGGAACGGGCTTCTCTTTGTATTTGGTGAATGATGTTATATTATATCATGAGTTCTCCAAGTCCGCAAGAGGGCATTCTTGCCGCAGGAGTGTCCCGCCGCGCATTTTATGATGTCTAATTTTTTCCCGGCATTGTGTAGGGGCGATTATCAATCGCCCGTCCTCCGGGAAGCCCGGTGTTTGAAAAGGACAGGCGGCTGATAGCCGCCCTTGCCTTTTCCCTCAAAAGCGTGTACACTGTCAGGGAACACCATTTTCCCAAAGGAGGCCCCGTCATGTCCCTCACCGCCCTCTCCGTCCTGCTGTCCCTGGCCCTGCTGGCCCTGGACCAGTGGGTCAAGCGCTATATCACCCTCACCCTCCCCCTGGGGGAGACCCGACCCCTGCTGCTGGGCCTTGTGGAGCTGAAAACCGTCCACAACTACGGCGCGGCCTGGTCCAGCTTTTCCGGGCAGCGCTGGCTGCTGGTCGCCGCCACCGGCCTTATCGTCCTGGCGATTTTGGCCCTGCTGGTCCGCCGGGTGGTCCGGCACCCCCTGGGCACCCTGGCCTGCTGCCTCATCGTCTCCGGCGGCCTGGGGAACATCCTGGACCGGGTGCGCCTGGGCTACGTAGTGGACATGTTCCACTTCCAGTTTTACGAGAGCTACCCCGTCTTCAACGTGGCGGACATGTGCATCGTCTCCGGCTGCGTCCTGGGCCTGATTTACTACCAGTGGTTCTACGAAAAGTACGACAAAAAGGAGAAGCCCCATGGAAACGCTGACGCTCCGGCCAACGGAGTCTGACGCCGGGAAGCGGGTGGACGCGTGGCTGTCCGCCCAGGCGGAGGACCTGACCCGTTCCGCCGCCCAGCGCCTCCTGGAGGAGGGCCGGGTCACCCTGGGCGGCAGGCCCCTGGCGAAGAACTATAAACTGACCGGGGGGGAAACCCTGGCCGTCTCCCTGCCGGACCCGGAACCCATCGACGCGGTCCCCCAGGACATCCCCCTGGACGTGGTGTACGAGGACGCCGACGTGATTGTGGTCAACAAGCCCAAGGGCCTGGTGGTCCACCCCGCCCCCGGCCACCCGGACGGCACGCTGGTCAACGCCCTGCTGTACCACTGCGGCGGCAGCCTCTCCGGCGTGGGCGGGGCCCTGCGCCCCGGCATTGTCCACCGCATCGACCGGGACACCTCCGGCCTCATCATCGCCGCCAAGAATGATTTCTCTCATCAGGCCCTGGCGGCCCAGCTCCAGGACCACAGCTTAGCCCGGACCTATGAGTGCGTGGCCGTGGGCGGCTTCCGGGAGGACAGCGGCGCCGTGGACGCCCCCATCGGGCGGCACCCGGTGGAGCGCAAAAAGATGGCCGTGGTCCCCAATGGCCGCCCCGCCGTCACCCACTGGGAGGTACTGGAGCGTTTTTCCGGCTATACCCATCTCCGCTGCCGCCTGGAGACCGGCCGGACCCACCAGATCCGGGTCCACCTGGCCCACCTGGGCCATCCCATTCTGGGGGACACGGTCTACGGGTCCAAAAAGCCCGTCCCCGGCCTCCAGGGCCAGTGCCTCCACGCCGCGGGCCTGCGGTTCCTCCACCCCCGCACCGGGGAGGCGGTGGAGCTCTCCTGCCCCCTGCCGGAGGAGTTTCAGGCCCAGCTGCGGAGGCTGGCGGGCCGGGTGTGATCGGGAGTGTCCTGTCGGGAGGTTTTGTAGTTGAAATGGTTTGTAGTTGAAGTGGCAGGAATGGACAATTGATAATGGATAATGGACAATGAATGTAGGGGGCGGGCTCTGCGCAGCCCTTGGCGGCTTTGCCGCTTAGGGATACGGCGTACCCCTTGCGGGTGCTGTCCCGCCCCGTCCCCCGGAAACGTCGAGGTTCCAGGAGAACGGGAGGGGACAGAGCCCCTCCCCTACAGAGGTCTATTGGGAGAAGGGCAATCCCTGGAGGAACGGGCGGAGGCGCTTCTGCGCCGCTGGAACGTCCCTTTGCCCCGGAATGAGGACCTGAGCGCCGGGGAAAATTTTCCGCCTCCCGGGGGGCTTGGAAAAAATTTAAGGAAATTTTGAAATACGGCTTGACAAAACCAGATTCTTTTCGTATACTAGTCAATGCCGTTTGACGTGGGCGGTGACTTGGGAGCATAGCTCAGCTGGTTAGAGCATCTGCCTTACAAGCAGGGGGTCACTGGTTCGAGTCCAGTTGTTCCCACCAGCTTTTTCCTGAGCGTCCCCCTTCCACGTTTATTTACGGCCCGGTAGTTCAGTTGGTTAGAACGCTAGCCTGTCACGCTAGAGGTCGACGGTTCGAGCCCGTTCCGGGTCGCCACTTGCCCAGATAGCTCAGTTGGTAGAGCAGTGGACTGAAAATCCACGTGTCGCTGGTTCGATTCCGGCTCTGGGCACCATTCACGCGGGCATAGCTCATCTGGTAGAGCGCCACCTTGCCAAGGTGGAGGTAGCGAGTT
>CAJUJW010000040.1:0-17177 GCA_910586735.1 uncultured Oscillibacter sp.
GGTATTGATGCATTTTCCCCATCTCCCGCTTGTTTTTTCCTATTATCTCCCACTCCGCCTTTTTTGTCAAAAGATTTTAAACAGGCTCTAAGACTCTGGACCTGGGCGATGGGGAAGCCCTGCTCTGCGTCCTGGCCCACGAGCGGGCCCATATCCGGCGGCTGGACGGCCTTCTCAAGCTGGCGCTGACGGCGGCGCTGTGCCTCCACTGGTTCAACCCCTCCGTGTGGCTCCTCTACGTTCTGGGAAACCGGGACATGGAGCTGCGCTGTGACGAGGCGGCGGTGCTGGCCCTGGGGGAGGACAGCCGGGAGCGCTACGCCCTGGCCCTCATCCGCCTGGCGGAACTGCAAACGCAACATGTGCCTCTGTGCGGCTTTTCCGGGAAAAGCGGCATGGAAGAAAGGATAAGAGCGATTATGAGCATCAAGAAAAAATCCCTGCTGGCCTGCGTCCTGGCCCTGACCCTGGTGCTGAGCATGACCACGGCCTTCGCCACCTCCGCCAAGCCGGAGGAGGCGGAACCGGCCAAGACCGAAGTCCGAGCCCCGGAGAAAACCCCGGCGGCCCCCGCCCCGGCGAAGAAGACAGCCGCCCCGGCGAAGAAAACCGACACGCCCGCCTCGGCGGAAAAGCCGGAAGCGCCCGCCCCTGAGAAGGTGGAGGCCCCGGCGAAGACCCCGGCCCCCGCGCCGGAGGCCGCGCCCGCCGCCAATGCGGAGGCCCCGGTCTCTGAGCCGGAGACCCCGAAAGCCGCCGCAAAGGGGGATGTCCCCGTGTATAGCGTGGGAATCGGCGAATCGACTGCCGTCGTAAAGGAAGTGGGCTCCAACGCCCAGGACGGGAACTATGTCCGCATCGCGCTGAACCAGAGCCAGACTCAGGAGGTCCTCTACGCCCATTGCCAGACCATTGAGGTGAAGGAAGGGGACACGGTGAGATTGGGACAGGTGGTCGCCACTGTGAACAGCGCCACTACGGGGCCCCGTCTGCGCTTTGAGATGCTGGTGAACGGCAAGAAGGTAGACCCGCTGGCCTATAAGGCTGAGAATTGGAATAGAAGTGCCGCCAATCTTTATGGGGGCTTCGTGAGCAGTGAAGCGCCCGTGGTATCGCTCCTGGGCGGGGGTACTGTTTCGGAAGCCGGTGAGATGGACATGGGCTATTATACCGATTGGGGCAAAGGCTATGAGAAGTCTCAGGTTTCCTTTGCGGAAATCGTGTATGAGGATGGCTACTCTATGCGGTTTGAAGGATTGAAAAGCGTCTTGGTGAAGCCTGGAGACACTGTAAACGCGGGCGACGTGATTGGTTACAGAGGGGAAATAATGACTGGAAGTGGTCCGGTTTCTCCGGCTCAGCGGGAAGGCATGAAAAAAGCGAAGACAGAAGCCGAGGAGAGGCAGCGGAAATGGATCGAGGAGGACCTGGTAAACGGAGACTATCGCCGCAACAAGCTGGGATTGACCTATGGACACGACCTCACTTCCGTGGTGGGCTATGGACCGGACCTGATCCCCGTCGTATCGACGGACGGCAAAGATGGCTGGGCGTCCCGCGAGGCACTATTTGGCAACGTAACGGCGGGAATGACGCCGGAGATATTGAAGGAATATGAGGAGTCCAAGAAGGACATGTCGTATCACACATTCTCCTATAATATCCCCGTCTACGACGACGAGGGCGAGGAAATCGGCGTATTCGAGTGTGCCATCCAACTGGGAGAGCACGGATACAAAACCGTAGAAGAGGTCGAAGAGGCCATACGCAACGGCGAAATCTAAAACAGCGAGAAACAGCAAGAAGCAGAAAAGAGGCGCTTATGACGTTTTTGGAACTATCCCTCTCCGGCGGGGTCTTTGTCCTGGCCATTGCGGCCTTCCGGGCGCTGACCCTCCGCCGCCTGCCCAAGGGAACCTTTGTAGCCCTGTGGTGGCTGGCGGCGGCCCGGTTCCTGCTGCCGGTGGAGCTGAGCTCCCGGTTCAGCGTGTACACCCTGCTGGAGGCCCTGCGCCCCCAGGCCGCCCCGGTGGAGCCCGTTCTCCCGGCGGCCCCCGTGGCCCCCGCCGCGCCCCCGGTCCTCGTCATCCCCACTCCGACCGCCCCGGCCCCGGTTCAGAGCGCATCCTTCCCGGTGTGGACGGCGCTGTGGATTTCCGTGGGCGTCCTGCTGGCGGCCTGGTTCCTGATTCGCTATGTCCGCTGGCGGCGGCGCTTCCGGGAGGCCCTCCCGGCGGACTGCCCCGGCCTTGAGACCTGGCTGTGCCTCCGCCGGAGGGTGGAGGTCCGGGTGACGGACCAGATCGCCGCCCCGCTGACCTACGGGCTTGTGCGCCCGGTGATCCTCCTGCCCAAAACCCTGGACTTCGCCGACGAGGAGGCCCTGACCTGCGTCCTGGCCCACGAGCGGGCCCATATCCGGCGGCTGGACGGCCTCCTCAAGCTGGCGCTGACGGCGGCGCTGTGCCTCCACTGGTTCAACCCCGCTGTGTGGCTCCTCTACGTCCTGGGAAACCGGGACATGGAGCTGCGCTGTGACGAGGCGGCGGTGCTGGCCCTGGGGGAGGACAGCCGGGAGCGCTACGCCCTGGCCCTCATCCGCCTGGCGGAAAATAGAAATGTGCCTCTGTGCGGTTTCGCCCATCGAAACGGCATGGAAGAAAGGATTAAGGCAATTATGAGCATCAAGAAAAAATCCCTGCTGGCTTGCTTTATGGCCCTGGCCCTGGTGCTGGGGATCACCACGGCCTTCGCCACCTCCGCCAAACCGGCGGAGACGGACAGGCCCTATAGCGAAGACTTCACTGACCGGGACTTATACGCCCAGTCCTCGGCGGAGTCCGCCGCCCTGTGGGAGGAGACTTTGGCTCCCTACGAGCCCTTCGGCCTCACCTGGACCTTTGACGACCCGGACCTGGACGGAAACGGCCTGACCATGACCTGGGAGGGCCATGAGGTGCGGGGCATCTACGACGAGGGGAAGTTCTCTTGGATCACCGAGCACGCCGGAGACGGCGCCTTCGGCCCCGACGCCGTGGAGCTCTATACCGTCTATGAAAATGGCAAGCTCACCGGCCTCCGCCTGGCGACGGAGGAGGAGCAGAAGGCGTTTGACCGGGACCGGAGGCTGTCCGCCGACAGTCTGAAGGTGGAGACCCTGGCGGACAGCGTCCGCTATGACAGCGGGCATATCTACTTCACCATCCCCGAGAGCGAGGAACCCTGGAGCATCTTCATCCAGGGCCGCCTCCTGCTGGAGGACGGGTCCGGGATGAGCGTCCACTACCTGGAGGAGGAGAGCGAAAAGGCGGAGTGGGTCCCGCAGATGACCTATTCCTTTGAGGTGGCGGACGCCGCCTATGAGGAGCTGACCATGGATGTGCGGTATGGAAACGCCGACTATTGCTATCCCTTGACCCTGCTTCTGCCGGAGAAAGACCCCTTACCCGTGGAACCCTTGCCGGAGGGTAAGGCGGATATTCCCGAAGGGGCGGAGATGATCTGGCCGGTAGAGAGCGATCAAATCAACAATTCTTTCGGCGACCGGGCGAAGCCCGGCGGGGAGGGCGTCGTGACCCACACCGGCGTGGACATCGGAGGCATGGAGAAGGGAACCCCCGTCTACGCCGCCGGAAAGGGGACAGTCAAGGAAGCCGGATTCAACGCCCAGTACGGGAACTTTGTCCGCGTCTACCACGGGAGAGGCCAGGAGACCTTTTACGCCCACTGCGCCAGCCTCCTGGTGAAGACCGGCGACGCCGTGGAACTGGGGCAGACCATCGCCACCGTGGGCAACACTGGCCAGTCCACCGGCCCCCACCTGCACTTTGAGCTCCTGGTGAACGGCGTTGCCACGGACCCGGAGGCGATGCTGAAATCCGGCCAGAACGCGGCGAAGACGAAGCCGGAGACAAAACCCGAACCGGGAAATGAACCCGAGTCGGAGGTGAAACACGCCGTACCGATGGACTCAGTGAAATCGGCCATGGGCGGAACACTGACCGTAAGAGATCCAGAGGAAGTCCGACAAGAGATGGAAGCGAAATACCTGGTAAACGGACAGTATCCCGTCAACAGCAAGGGCGAAACCTATGGGTGCGCTTACTTTGCCGATGAACTGGGTGAACCGGACTTGATTGCGGCTTACAACGACGATGATCAAGAAGGCTACATCGCCAGGGAAGATGATAACTATCTCAGCTTCGCAACCTCCGAGGAGGGCTGGGCCTATACCAACTGGTGCGAGGAAAACAACATCGGCGGCTGGCTGATTCCGCTCTACGATAAGGAGCACAATGAGATTGGGACATTCCTGGTGGGGGGAGGCGGCAAAATCATTTCCTTTGAGGAGTTGAAGGAGGCCAAGGCCCAGGGCTGGCCAAACTCCAAAGGCAGTACGCCAAAAGAAGCGAAAAAATACGAATCGGAGGAAGCGGCGATGGCGGCAATGCGGGCGGCCGCTGAGGCTGGCGTCCCCAGCGCCTCCGCCGCCTGGTGATGACATTGGAAAACCGGCAAAGGCCGTCCCGGAAGGGGCGGCCTCTTTTTTATTTTTCAAAAGAAAAAATAAATCTTGACTTTCATAAAATTAAGGTTTATATTTAATATTATGAAAGGAGGCCGAGCCTATGACCACAGTGCCCCCCTGGATAGCGGACCTGGATGAACAGGACCTGACCTTTGTGAAGCGCTTTCTCCTGGCCTCCGGCTCCTTGAAGGAGGTGGCGGCCCAGTATGGTGTCAGCTATCCCACGGTCCGCCTGCGCTTGGACCGCCTGATTCAAAAAATCCGCCTCAGCGACACGGCGGAAGCGGACCCTTACGTGGCTCTGGTGAAGCGGCTGGCGGTGGACGACAAGCTGGACTTCGACACCGCGAAGATTTTGATTGCCGCCTACCGGGAGGCCCAAAAGAAAATGGAGGTTGAATGATGGCTATTGCGTCTAGGTTTGTGATTGTTTCTCTGCTGTTCCTGCTGGTGTTTCTGATAGGCGGTGTCTTTCTTCAAATCTTCCTCTCCAAGCGGGAGAGCCGCTGGCCGGGGCTGGTCCTGCCCTTGCTGACGTTTTTGTGGTCCCTGCTGGGCCCGCTGAACGTCATGGACACCGGCAGCGTGTCCCGGAACGTCCTGCTGGTGCTGGTGACTCTGCTGGCGGGAAACATCCCCACCCTGGTGCTCCTGGCCATCTACTGGGCGGTCCGGGAGAAGCGGAGGGTCAGAGACCAGATTGACAAGATGAAAATTGACGAGCTGTAAAGGAAAAAGCCCTCCCGCCCGGGGGGGCCTTTTTTCCTGAAAAGCACTGTCAGGCCAAGTCCTCCCGGCATACTCTGAGCATGTAAAAATCTTTGGGAGGCAAGACCTATGGCACAAGTGACCAACTTTTTTGTAGGGGCCAACAGCGGCGAGGGCTTTCGGAACCTGTTCTCGGAACTGGTAGACGTGGAGGATACATATGACTTCATGGTCCTGAAGGGCGGCCCCGGCGTGGGGAAGAATACGTTCATGCGGGAGATCGGCCGCTGCGCGGAGGCGGCTGGCCTGGCGGTGGAGTACCTCTGGTGTTCCGGCGACCCGGACTCCCTGGACGGCGTGGTAATCCCGGAACTCCGCTGCGCCGTGGCGGACGGGACATCGCCCCACGTCATCGAACCCCAATACCCCGCCGCAGTGGACCGCTACGTGGACCTGGGCCGGTTCTACGACCTCACAGCCGCTAAGGCCGCCGCGGAGGAGGTCAAGGCCAGCACCCACGCCTATAAAGCCGCCTACGTCCGGGCCTACCACAGCCTGAAAGCCGCCCGGCAGGTGGAGCTGGACGCGGTGGCCTCTGTGGCGAAGACCTTCGACGCCGAGCGCCTGGACCGCCGGGTCAAGGGCATCATCGCCCGGGAGCTCCGGGCCAAGGGGAACCAGCGGGGGAGGACCGTCCGCCGCTTCCTGGGCAGCGTCACTCACAAGGGCTACCTCTGGCGCTTTGACAGCGTGGACGCCCTCTGCACCAAGGTCTACGAGTTCGCCGACACCTGGGAGCTGGCCGGCAGCGCTCTGGCCCGGCTCCACGCGGCTGCCACGGCGAAGGGCTGGGACACCATCGCCTGCCCTTCCCCAGAGGAACCGGACCGCCTGGAGCACCTGCTGATTCCCGGCCTGGGCCTGGCCTTCGTCACCTCCTGCCCCGGGATGGACTACGGCAAAAAGCCCTACCGCCGGGTGCGGCTGGACGCCATGACGGAGACAGAGGGAAGGTCCCGCCTCCGCTTCCAGACCCGCATGGTGGCCTTGCTGCGGGAGGAGGCGGTGGACGCCCTCAAGGAGGCCAAGCGGAACCACGACGCCCTGGAGGCGGTCTACAACCCCTACGTGGACTTCGACGGCGTCCGGGCCCAGGCGGCCCTGGAGGCGGGACGCCTGTTGAGCTACACGAAATAACGCAAAAGGACGGCGGCGAAGATGAGACTTCGTCGCCGTCGCTTCGACTCGGTAAATTGCCAAGCTGTCAGAGCTAGATAAAGTTTTTTGCCCAGCTTTTTTTCAAAAAAGCTGGAAAGCTGGAAAGCGGTCAGTTCAGAAAATCCTTCAATTTCTTGCTCCTGGAGGGGTGGCGCAGCTTCCGCAGGGCCTTGGCCTCAATCTGCCGGATACGCTCCCTGGTGACATTGAATTCTTTTCCCACTTCCTCCAGCGTCCGCGTCCGCCCGTCCTCGATGCCGAAGCGGAGTTTCAGCACCTTCTCCTCCCGGGGCGTCAGGGTGGACAGCACGTCCATCAGCTGCTCCTTCAAGAGGGTGAAGGACGCCGCCTCGCTGGGTTCCGACGCCCCCTCGTCCGGGATGAAGTCCCCCAGGTGGGAATCCTCCTCCTCGCCGATGGGGGTCTCCAGGGACACGGGCTCCTGGGCGATCTTCATAATTTCCCGCACCTTGTCCACCGGCATGTTCATCTCCGCCGCGATTTCGTTGGGGGAGGGGTCGTGGCCCAGCTCCTGGAGCAGCTGGCGCTGGACTCGGATGACCTTGTTGATGGTCTCCACCATGTGGACGGGGATGCGGATGGTGCGGGCCTGGTCGGCGATGGCCCGGGTGATGGCCTGGCGAATCCACCAGGTGGCGTAGGTGGAGAACTTGTAGCCCTTGGTGTAGTCGAACTTCTCCACGGCCTTGATGAGCCCCAGGTTGCCCTCCTGAATCAGGTCCAGAAACAGCATGCCCCGGCCCACGTAGCGCTTGGCGATGGAGACCACCAGCCGGAGGTTTGCCTCCGCTAATTTCTGCTTTGCGGTCTCGCCGGCCCGGAACTCCTTCCGCAGGGCGGCCTCCAGGGCGGGGTCCACCTCCTGGCCCTCCTCCCGCTGGCGGCGGAGGTCCGCCAGCTTTTCGGCGGCCTCGTTTCCGGCGGACATGGCCTGGGCTAGGCTGACCTCCTCCTCCGGGGTCAGCAGGGCCACCTTGCCGATCTCCTTCAAATACATGCGGACGGGGTCGTCGATGGAAAAGCTGTTGACCAGGGTGTTGGGGTCCACCAGCTCCTCTTCCTCCATGCCGGCGATCTCCTCGGCGGCGGGGCCCTCCTCGGGCAGCTCGGGGAGGAGGTCCTCCTCGGCGCTGATGTCGATGTTCAGCGCCTCCAGGGAGTCGTAGAGCTGGTCCATCTGCTCGCCCTCGAGGTTCAGGTCGTCCACGGCCTCCATCAGCTCGGCGGATTCCACCTTGCCCTTCTTTTTGCTCTTGGCCAGCAGTTCACGAAGTTTTTCGTTGTTGATGAGCCAGGAGGCGGCGGGGAGGGCGGCCACCTGCTTGTCGTCCAGCCGGACGATGCCGGCCTTCTTGGCCTCCTCGTCGGTCATAATCCGGGGGGCGGCTTCCTCCTGGTCTTCGGCGGCGGCCAGAATGGCGTCTGCCTGACGCTCCAGCTCCTTGGGGTCCTGTTTATTTGACATTCCGTTTTTCTCCCTTTTTATCTTTGTATTTTTCTGCCGCGGCCAACAGGGGGTCCGGCTCTCCGCCGGAGCGTTTCGCGGCTTCCGCCTGAATGACGCGTATGTAATCCGACAGGGCCTGCCGCCCGTTGCGGACGGATTCCGGCCGCTGGCAGACGGCGGTGACGTGGTTCATTTCCTCCGCCGTCAGCTCTCCGGCAAGAAGGGGCAGAGATACGCCCCGGCCCTCCTCTCTGGCCCGCCAAAGCAGGGTGAAGACCCGGCCCAGCAGGGGGGAGGAGAAGTCCGCCTCACTTAGGGGCGGCTGAGGGGGGAAGAGGCTGTCGTCCAGCAGAAGCAACCGGAGGACGCCCTCCTCCGCCCTGGCGGAACGCAGGTTTTCATAGCGCAGGGCCCGTTCCCTGGGCTGGGACTGGGCCGCGGGGTTCAGATCTTTTCGCAGTTCCGCCTTTGTTTCCCTGGCGGTCTTCCGCTTCCGGGCCCGCTGAACCTCCAGCTTCATGGCGTCGGGGGTGATGCGGGCGGTCCCGGCGGCCCGGGCGGCGTAGATTTCCCGCTCCACCGCGCCGGGGAGGGAGGCCAGAAGCTCGCTGATCTCCTGGCTGTAGGCCACCCTCTGCTCGTCGCTCTCCAGGTCGTACTTCCCGGCAATCTGGGCCATGCGGAATTCCACGCCGTTCTCGCTGCCGCTCAGCAGACGCTCGAAGGCGCCGGGGCCCTGGAGCTTGATGAAGTCGTCGGCGTCCTGCTTCAGCAACTCGCCCTCCTCCGTCTTCCTCCTGGGGAGCTGGAGGACCTTCACGGACAGCTCAGAGCCGTTCAGAAGCTGCAAGGCCCGCTCGGTGGCGATTTTCCCGGCGTTGTCGTTGTCATAGCAGAGGACCAGGTCCTTGGTGAACCGGGAGAGGAGGCGGATCTGTTCCGGCGTCAGGGCGGTGCCCATGGAGGCCACGGCGTTGTCAAAGCCCGCCTGGTGGAGGGTGACCACGTCCAGGTTGCCCTCGCAGAGGATGATCTCCCGCCGCTTGGACTTCTTGGCCAGGTTCAGCCCGTAGAGAACCCGCCGTTTGCTGTACACCGGAGTCTCGGAGGAGTTCATATACTTGGGCTCGGACTTGTCCAGCACCCGGCTGCCGAAGGCCACCACGTCCCCCCGGGTGTCGATGACGGGAAGCATGAGCCGGTTTCGGAACTTGTCGTAGAACCCGCCCTTCTTGTTGTCCACAATGAGCCCCGCCGACAGCAGCTCCGACTTGCTGTAGCCCTTGGCGGTCATCTCATTCAGCAGAACGTCCCAGGCGTCCAGGGAGGCCCCCATGCCGAAGTTGACGGCGGTGGCCTTCCGAATCTGCCGCCGGGCCAGGTAGTCCCGGACCGCTTGTCCCTCGGGCTGCTGGAGGAGGCGGTAGTAAAACCGGGCGGCGTCCCGGTTCAGGTCCAGGAGGCGCTGGCGGCGGCGCCCGGCCTCCCGGTCGCCCTCCTCCTCGGGCACCTCCAGCCCCGCCCGCTTGGCCAGGAAGCGCACCGCGTCTGGGAAGGGGAGGTTTTCCTCCTCCATGATGAAGTTGATGACCCCGCCGCCCCGCTTGCAGCCGAAGCAGTAGTAGATTTGCTTGTCCGGGGAGACGGAGAAGGAGCCGGTCTTCTCGCTGTGGAAGGGACACAGGCCGAAGAGGTTGGACCCCTTGCGGGTCAGATGGACATAGCTTCCCACCACGTCCACAATGTCGCTTCTGGCGGTGAGCTCGTCCATGAAGCTCTGGGGAAACGCCATGGCCCGTCCCTCCTTTCGGTCAGTTTAGCCAAAATATGCTCTGGTCATACCGAAAAAGTGAAGACATCCGGCAAAGCGGTATTTTCGGTGTTATTTCTATATACGCCGTGATTCCGAAATTTCCTCTTTTTTTTCGTAGATTTTTTGAAAACTTTCCGGCGGGGTCTTTACAGACCGGGAAGAAACACTTAAAATAGACAGGAAGAACGAAAGAAGGAAGAAAAGGAGGGACCCCATGCCCATCGAATTATGGACGGCGCGGATGGAGCGCGCCCTGTCGGACACGGAGCGGGACGCCATCATGCCCCTGCTGCCCCCGGCCCGGCGGGAGCGTTTGCTGCGCGCGGAGGGGGAAAAGCAGCGGGAGCCCCTTTGCGCTTATTTGATCCTCTGTCTCGCCCTGCGGCAGAAATGCGGGTGGAAGAGCCTGCCGGAGGTGGCCCTCAGCCGCCTGGGCAAGCCCTACTTTCCCGACCATCCCGACGTGCATTTCAATATTAGCCACTCCAGCGGCGCGGTGCTGGTGGGCGTCTCGGACCAGGAGCTGGGCGTGGACATCGAGCGCATCCGTCCCGTGGGCCAGCGCATGATGGTCCGCATGGCCCACGTGAGCACGGAGGAGGCTTTTTTCAAAAGCTGGGTCCGGCGGGAGGCCAGGGCCAAGCGCAGCGGCGCCGGCGTGGGCACCATCATGCGCTCGGAATCCCCCCTCCAGCCGGGGGAGTATTACTACGAGCTGGACACCTTCCCAGGCTACGCCGCTGGTCTTGCCACCCGCAGCCCGGAACTGCCGGGGAAGCTCCACCGTTACTCTCTGGACGACATGCTCTGAGAACCGGGAATGGGCAGGGATTTGTTCCCTGTCCATTTTTTTGCCCAACGGCGCAACCTGGGACCCCCGTTTTCCGACTATATAGGTGAAAGCGGCTTTCACAAGGAGGGATGTTTCCATGGAGGACAAGGACATCGTCGCGCTGTACTGGGCCCGGTCGGAGGAGGCCATCCGCCGCACGGCGGAGAAATACGGCGGCTACTGCGGCCAAATCATCCGCCGTGTTCTGGGGGACGGCCGGGACGCGGAGGAGTGCCTCAGCGACACCTGGCTGGGGGCCTGGAACGCCATGCCGCCCCAGAGGCCCGCCCGCCTGCCGCCCTTCCTGGGGCGCATCGCCCGGAACACGGCACTGGACCGCTATGACTACAACGCCGCCCAGTGCCGGAACAGCGGCTTTGAAACGGTGCTGGAGGAGCTGGCGGACTGCGTGGGCGGCGCGCCCCTGGAGGAGGACTTTGACCTCCGCCGCCTGGGGGAGGCCATCTCCGGCTTCCTGAACGCCGCCTCCCCGACGGCCCGGCTGGTGTTTCTCCGGCGGTACTGGTACTGCGACGCCGTGGCGGAAATCGCCGCCGGGACGGGGTTCAGCCAGTCTAAGGTGAAATCCCTGCTCCACCGGACCCGGCAGGGCCTCAAGGAGCATCTCAGGAAGGAGGGCTACGACCTGTGACGAGAGAAGATTTTTTCCGCGCCGTGGGCGAGGTCCAGGAGGATCAGATCGAGGCGGCGGAAATCGTGAAAAAGCAAATCCATCCCTGGCGGCGCTTCGCCGCGCTGGCGGCATGCCTGGCGCTGATTGTGACAGTGACCGCGGCGGCGGGACTGGGGGAGGCGGACAAGTGGAAGGCCATCGTAAGGAGCTTCCATCCCTCCATTGAAGTGGGTGAGGACCCAGACACCTGGCCGACGCTTGTACTGCCATTTAATCCCTCGGACACAGACTCCGGCGGCGGGGCCTCCGCCGGGGGCCTGGACGGCACCGACTACTGGACAGACGACCCAAACGGGCCCGCCCGACCCGATTACTCCACCGGCGTGGAGATCGGCCAGCTGTCCGGCCCCGGAACCGGCGAAAGCATGATGGGCGCGTCGGCCTGTTTGGCCTGGATGTCCCCGGAGGAGATTTTTGCCCAGGATACGGCCGTCTTCCGGGGGACCGTCCGGGAGCTGCACTATTTTATGGTACAGCCGGATGGCGTGCCCATGGAGCAATATTACACCCGGGCCATCGTGGAGGTCACGGACTCCATCCGGGGCGGCCTGACGGTGGGGGAAAGGTACAGCCTCCTCTGGCTGGGGGCCAAGGGCTATATGTCCACCTCCATCTCCGGCCCCCTGGAGGACCTGGACGTGGGTGCCGAGGCCATCTTCATGCCCGCCCGGACGGACCGGGACACTGGCTGGAAGGAGGGAGGCCGCTACTTCTGCTACGCCGACCTGGCGGAATTTTACCTGGGCGAGGGAAGCCGCTTCGTCTTCGCGGACACGGCGGAGGGCCTGGTCTTTGACCGGGGGACCTACGCGGAGATCGCGGAGGCGGAGACCCTGGACGAGGTTGCCGCCTATATCCGGGAGATGACCGGAGAAAAGGAGGAGGCCCGGCCCGCCCAAGTCCCTGCGGAGCCCCAGACGGAACCCTCGGAGACGAAGAACGCCGGGGACCCCGCCTCCGGCCCCGCCGGGGCCCTGGAGATGCCCGGCGGCGCGTTGGTCGGTGATGGGGGTTAAAAGAGAAAAAACCGGGCAGGGAGGAGACCCCCTGCCCGGTTTTGCATTTCTGCGTTGCCGTCGCTTCGGCTGGAACGACCGCCAGACTGTCAGAGCGAGCTAAAGCTCTTTTTGGTTACTTTTTCTCTCGAGAAAAAGTAACTCAGCCCGGAGGCCAGGTCATATCGCGGCCGCTGAGGACATGGAAGTGCAGGTGGAAGACGCTCTGTCCCGCCTGCTCTCCGATGTTGGAGACCACCCGGTAGCTCTCCAGATTCAGCTCCTTGGCCAGCTTGGCGATGACCTCAAAGATGTGGGCCACCACGCCGCTGTTGCCCGCCGTGATTTCAGAGACAGACCCGATGTGCTCCTTGGGAATCACCAGGAAGTGGGTGGGGGCCTGGGGGGCGATGTCGTGGAAGGCGTAGCAGACCTCGTCCTCGTAGACCTTGCCGCTGGGGATTTCCCCGGCGGCGATTTTGCAGAATAGGCAGTCAGACATGGAAAAACCTCCTTTGTATTCAATGGTGACAGGTTCAGATAAACTGGTTCCTCTCCGGGCTGTAGCGGTAGTCCAGCCCCGCCAGGGCGGCCTCGAGCGCCTCCCGGTCCGCGTCCAGGGCGGCGCAGAGCTCGGAGAGACTGGGGTACTCGTCCCGGAGTTTGGTGTTGACAAAGCTCAGCAGAATCACGGGGTCCTTGGGCAGCAACGCGGGTCCCCTCCTCACTGCTCTGCTACCACGGCAAAGAACCGCAGGTCCTCGCCGCCCTCGGGGCTGTCGTTCATCAGGCTGTGGGCGCGGCCCTTGGGGCAGTAGTGGCAGGAACCGGGCTCCAGGGGTTCACAGCCGCCGTCATAGAGAATTTTTCCCTTACCGGAGAGGACATAGATGATTTCGCTGCTGGTCTCATGGGTGTGCATCCCGATGGAGGCGCCGGGGATCAGCCGCCCCCGCATGATCTTGTTCTGCGGGTCGGTGTACATTCTGGCTTGTACTTCCTTTTCGCCGCCCCGCATGTGGGGGATGATCTGGGGCTCCATCTTGTCAAATTCAATCAGCATGGGAATACTCCTTTCAGCTCTTCTTCTCAGTTCAGCTTCCCGGCCACGAAGTCGTCCACCATGGCCAGGGCATCGTCCAGCTTCAAAACGTCCGTGCCGCCGCCCATGGCGCTGTCCGGCTTTCCGCCGCCCTTGCCGCCGCAGACGGGGGCGATGGTTTTGATGATGTCTCCGGCCTTGACCCCCCGGGCCACGGCGTCCTTGCCGCAGACCGCCTGGAAGGTGATTTTCCCGTCGTTGACGGAGGCCATGACGCCCACCACGCCGGGCTCCTTGTCCCGGAGGAAGTCGCCCATCTTCCGCAGGGTATTGGCGTCCAGGCCGTCCCTCTGGGCGGTGAGGACCTTCAGGCCCTTCACGTCCTTGGCGCTCATGAGGAAGTTCCGGGCCTCGCCCAGGGAGGCCTCGGCCTTGAACTTGTCCAGGGCCTGGCGCAGCTCCTTCATCTCCGCCGTCTGCTGCTTGATGCGGCTCTCCAGCTCGCCGGGGGTGGTTTTCAGCATCTGGGCGGCGTGGAACAGCATCTGCTGGTTCTGGTTCACCGTCTCCAGGGTCAGCTTGCCCACGGTGGCCTCGATGCGGCGCACGCCGGAGGCGACAGACCCCTCGGACTTGATGCGGAAGGGACCGGCCTTGGCGGTGTTGTCCAGGTGGGTGCCGCCGCAGAACTCCATGGAGAAATCGCCCATTTCCACCACCCGGACCATGTCGCCGTACTTCTCGCCGAACATGGCCACCGCGCCCTTGCGCTTGGCCTCCTCAATGGGCAGGACCTCCGTCACCACGGGCAGTCCCTCCAGAATGGCGTCGTTCACCAGCCGGTCAATCTCGCTGAGCTGGTCCGGGGTGATGGCTTCGAAGTGGGTGAAGTCAAAGCGGATGCGGTCCGGCTCCACCAGGGAGCCCGCCTGATGCACATGGTCGCCCAGGACCTTTTTCAGCGCCGCGTCCAGCAGGTGGGTGACGCTGTGGGCCCGGCGGATGGCCTGGCGGCGGTCGGTGTAGATGGAGGCGCTGACCGTGTCGCCCACTTTGATGCTGCCGTCCAGCAGGCGGCCATAGTGGAGGTATTTGCCGCCCTTGTTCTTCTGTACGTCCGTGACCTCAAAGTGGGGGTCGGTCCCGATGTTGCCGTGGTCCGCCGTCTGGCCGCCCATCTCCGCGTAAAAGGGCGTTTTGTCCAGCACGATGGCGGCGTCGGTTCCGGGGATGATCTCGTCCCGCAGCTCGCCGTCCACCACGATGGCCAGAACCTTGGCGTCCTCCACCCGGTCCAGGTCATAGCCCACGAACTCCGTGGCGGGCACGTCGGAGCCGAACTCGATACCGGCCCAGCCCAGGTCTCCCAGGGCCTCCCGTGCCTTCCGGGCCCGGACCCGCTGCTCTTCCATCAGCTGGTCGAAGCCCGCGCGGTCCACGGTCATGCCCTCTTCCTCCACCATCTCCACGGTCAGGTCAATGGGGAAGCCGAAGGTGTCGTAGAGCTTGAAGGCGTCCGCACCGGAGAAGACGGTCTCGCCCCGCTCCTTGTGGGCGGCCAGCAGGTCGTTGTAAATGCGGAGGCCCCCGTCGATGGTTTTGGCGAAGTTCTCCTCTTCCGTGCGGATGACCTTGGTAATATAGGCCTGCTTTTCCCGGAGGTCGGGATAGGCGGTTTCGTTCTCGTGGACCACGGTGTCCACCACCTCGAAGAGAAAGGGCTTTTCCACGCCCAGCAGACGACCGTGGCGGGCCGCCCGGCGGAGGAGACGGCGGAGCACATAGCCCCGGCCCTCGTTGGAGGGGAGAACGCCGTCGCAGATCATCATGACGGAGGAGCGGATGTGATCCGTGATGACCCGGAGACTCACGTCGGTCTTGTGGCTTTCCTTATAGTGGGCTCCGGTGATTTCCGAGACCTTATTGGTGATGTTCATCACCGTGTCCACGTCGAAGAGAGAGCCCACGTTCTGGCAGACGCAGGCCAGGCGCTCCAGGCCCATGCCCGTGTCAATGTTTTTGTTCTGCATCTCCTCGTAGTGCCCTTCTCCGTCGTTGACAAACTGGGAGAAGACGTTGTTCCAGACCTCAATATACCGGTCGCAGTCACAGCCCACGGTGCAGCCGGGCTTGCCGCAGCCGTGCTCCTCGCCCCGGTCGTAGTAGACCTCGGAACAGGGGCCGCAGGGGCCCGCGCCGTGCTCCCAGAAGTTGTCCTCTTTGCCGAAGCGGAAGATGCGCTCGGCGGGGATGCCGATGTCCTTGTTCCAGATTTCAAAGGCCTCGTCGTCGTCCAGGTAGATGGAAGGATAGAGCCGGTCCTCCTCCAGGCCCACCACCTTGGTGAGGAACTCCCAGCAGTAGGGGATGGCGTCCTTTTTGAAGTAGTCGCCGAAGGAGAAGTTGCCCAGCATCTCGAAGTAGGTGCCGTGGCGGTCGGTTTTGCCGATGTTCTCAATGTCTCCCGTGCGGATGCACTTCTGACAGGTGCAGACCCGGTCCCTGGGGGGTTCCTCCTCCCGGGTGAACCAGGTTTTCATGGGGGCCATGCCGCTGTTGATGAGGAGCAGGCTGGCGTCGTTGGCGGGGGGGATGAGGGAAAAGCTGGGCAGGCGCAGGTGGCCCTTGCTCTCGAAGTAGCTGAGGAACATCTCCCGCAGCTCGTTCAGGCCGTGATAGGGATGGGACATGGGTATTACCTCCTAAAATAATACTTTTGAATGACGGGATTACTCAATGACAATTTTGTACTCCGAACCGCCGCCCTCCGGGTCGTCCGGCTCACAGGGCACGGCGTAGAACCGCTTGCCGATCAGGCCCCGCAGGTTTCGGATGTCCTGAATGTCGCCGGAGCCGAACTCCTGATAGCAGGTCACCGCGCTGGCCTGGTTCAGCTCGTCGTAGAAATCGGTGACATAGACAAGGTAGGTATCCAGGATGTCCTCGAAGGGGGTCTGGGTGATGTCCTGGGGACAGCCGCCCTCCTCGCCGAAGCGTTCCGGCTCCATCTCGAAGGACAGGGAGGTGACGTAGATTTCCTCCTGGCCGAAGCCCGGCTGCCAGTAGGGGTTTTTACCTAAATAGATGCCCTCCTCAACCGGTGTGTACGCCGGCCCGGCGTACTTTTCCGGGGTGTAATTCTGGAAATTCTTCACACGATATCGCCTCCTTTCCTAACAAAAAAGCCCCTGACAGCGTCAGGGGCGAAGAGTTTCTCCGCGGTACCACCCTAATTATCCCCAGGTCAGCGGGGACATCTTAAGCCATCCGGTAACGGGGATGGGCCGTTCCGCTCCTCGCGGACCGCTCCAAAGTGGCGGCCTTGCGGCGTGGACGAGGGGCTTTCACCGTCCCCCTCTCGCTGAGGAACCGTCTCGCAGGGCTGGCTTTTTCACGGCGTTTGGCCGATTGAACCGTAGCTATTATATCGTATCTTTGGCGTTTGTCAATGGGGAGATTTGAGATTTTCCCATTGCATGGGGGGATTTACTCTTTCCCCCTGTAAGGGGGGAAAACTTTACCGGCCCTTCGGACGGGGGAGTTTTCTCCCCCGTAAGGGGGACCTTTACTCGCCCTTGCGGGCGGGAGTTTGGTGGTTGTCGAATCGACTTCCTCCTCTTTTCGCTGCCGCTAACCTGGCAGGTGCGGAAGATGGTTGGTCTACCGCTTTCTATCGGTAGGACTATAACACCCTGTGGGGCCCGCACCCCTGTGCGGGCCATTCCTCCGGGCCTTGCTCTTCTGGCGATGGCCTGATGGTTTCCCGGACTTTTACAATTGACGAAAGTTTGAGAAGGCCGTTTTGCTGGGGATGAACTCGATGATTTCATACTCCGCCGCGCCCTCGTAGAAGAAGGGGTCCCGGTGGCGGATCTCCTC
>CAJUJW010000040.1:17187-23383 GCA_910586735.1 uncultured Oscillibacter sp.
CCCGGATTTTGAAGGTTCCCTTCGCCATTGCCGACGCCACGACCCTTACCGAGGCGGGCTATGTGGGCGATGATGTGGAGAACATTCTCCTCCGCCTCCTCCAGGCTTTCGCAGTTACACAGAATCACGCCGCCGGTGCGGGGGGGCTTTCCGTCCGGAACAGAGGAACGTTCCCCTGGCGTAAAATTCGTCCAGAAACGCGATGTGCGCCGGCAGCAGCGCCTCGATCTCCTCCAGGGGCTTTACGTAGGTCAGGTTGAAAAGAAACATCTTGCGTACTCCTTCCGTTTCTGCTAAACTATAAGTGACCGTGGTCACTGACTGCGGTCACTGACCACGGTCATTATTATAGGCCGGGACATGCGGCCTGTCAACTGTGGATTTTGGGAGGAGCGTCTTTCATGGAAAAGCAGGACCGGGCAAAAAAAGCCGCCGCCACCAAGGAGAAAATTTTCTCCACGGCGGCGGGCCTCATCAAGAAAAAGGGCTATGCCAATGTCACCGTCAGCGAAATCTGCCAAGAGGCGGGCATCGCCAAGGGGACCTTTTACCTTTACTACGCCTCAAAAGAGGACATCATCCGGGAGAGCTACTACTCGGACCTGGGCATGTTCGTTCTCCGGGGCTACGACCTGTTTTTGGAGCAGTACCCCGACAGCGGGGCGGCGGCGCGGGTTCTGTGCTTTTTGACCCTGGAGCTGGAGTTCGCGGAGTTCGCGGGCTATGAGCTGACCAGCCTGGCCTACGCCATGAACCTGCGGGCCTGTGTGCCGGGGCCGTCGGAACACCTGGAAAAGCGGGCTTTCAGCCAGGTTTTGTATGAGGAGCTCTCCGGCGGCATGGACCAGGCCCGGCCCGATCTCTCCGCCGACCAGGCGTTCCTCTACCTGGAGAGCGTGGTCCGGGGTGTCATGGCCAGCTGGTGCTTTTCCAACCGGGACTTCCACATAGAGCGGGAGGGAATCCGCTGCCTGGAGCTGGCCGTGGAAAGCGTCTTTCCCGCTAGCTTTTCCGACGAGGACCCACCGGCTCCCCGGTGAGGATGCAGACGCCGGTTTTGTCGCATTTCCCACAGCCCATACAGTTTGAGGGGCCCTGAATGTGCTTGTGAATGATATATTGCAGCCAGGCCGCGCCGCCCACGGCCGCCAGAATCAGAATCCAACCCAGTACCGGCATAAACAGCCCTCCCGTTTCCGTCAAGATTTTCCTCTTTAGGATATCACGGGAAGCGGCCCTCTGTCAGTGGCAGCTGCAACAGCCGGAGGCCCAACAGGGGAAGCAAAGTCTCCGCCGGGCCGGGGAGGGCGGGGAGGGGGAACTCCTGGGCGTCCACGGCGGCGCCGTCCAGCCGGGGCAGGGCCCGCTGGACGCAGAGCACCGGCCTGGTGAGGCTGGAGAGAGTCAGGCTGTCCCTGGGAGAGAGGCCGTAGGAGATGACCGTTTCCGCCCGGACCTGGGCGGGGAGAGCCTCCCCCGGGGCCAGCAGGAGGCGGCAGACAATCTCCCCGCCTCCGCCCTCCGCCAGGGCCCGGCAGCCCTCCGGGGTCAGGGCCAGCAGGGGCCAGATGTGCTCCTCCAGCTCCCCGGCCCGCCGGACCCGCCGGGTTCCGGGCGGCAGCAGATACGCCCATTCCCTGGGGCATTTGTAGATCGCGGCGTCCATCCAATCCCCCCGTTTCGTTTCACGGAAGGTAGTGTTTGCGCCGGGCGGGATTCCATGCAAAATTTCCTCGTCTTTTTCCGGCGGGCGTGGTATAATGAATTCGCTAGGCCCTGTTTGAAAGATGGCAAAATGCTCAACGGCGAGAGATTTTTTCGCCAATCAAGGCAAATTTTCGCAGGCGGGCTGTCGCCCGGCAAGAAAATTTAACGCAGAGTGGTGGAAAAAGATCCGCTGTTTGGGCGTTTTGGCATTTTTCAAACAGAGCCTAAAGAAGGAGCCGAGGTGAAGCGCCGTGAATTTTTGGGGCCATTTGAAAACCGTGAACCGCCACCGCGCCCTGGTGCGGAGGCACTGCTTCCGCCTGGGGCTCTACTGGCAGGGGCTGACACACGATTTGTCCAAGTATTCCCCGGTGGAGTTCTGGCCGGGGGTGAAATACTTCCAGGGGGACCACAGCCCAAACGACCAGCAGCGGCGGGAGGAGGGCTACAGCGCCGCCTGGCTCCACCACAAGGGCCGGAACCGGCACCACTTCGAGTATTGGACCGACTACCAGCGGGACGGTAGCGGCATCGGCGGCGTAGAGATGCCGGCCAAGTACGTGGCGGAGATGTTCTGCGACCGGCTGGCCGCCAGCAAGGTGTACAAGGGGAAGGACTTCGACCCCGGCGCCCCCTACAAGTTCTTCGAGCGGGGGAAGGGGCGGCGGCTTCTGCTGCACCCCAGCACGGCGGCGCTGCTGGAGAAAATTCTGGTCGTCCTTCGGGACCAGGGGGAGGACGCGGCCTTTGACTTCGTCCGCCGGGAGGTCCTGGGGAAGAAATAGGCGCAAAATCAAAGCGTGGAGGATTGGCCTCCACGCTTTTTGTCATTTGATGTTCGCCCCGAAGAAGGCCAGCAGTTTTAGTATAGGCTTCCAGAGGTTGGGGTGGTGCTCCAGGAGGAACGCCTCCACCTCCGCCTGGCTCAGGCCGTCCCCCCAGAGGAGCATGTGGATGCCCGCCGCGTCATAGCCCACGGCGGTCTCCCCGACGGCGGCCACGCCCACGGCGATCTTTCCGCCCACGGCGGCCACGCCTCCGGCGTACCAGAGGCCCAGCGCCACGGGACCAAAAGCCAGCAGGCCAATGGCCACCGGCCCCAGGGCCGCCAGGCCGAAGGCCAGACAGCCCAAGGAAAGAAGACCCACCGAGAAGAGGCCGATACTAAGCCCGCCCACGCTCAGCGCCCCCAAAGCCACCACGCCTATCGCGACGTTTCCGATGGCGATGATGCCCTTGGCCGTGTCCCGGTTTCGCATCATATGAGGGCGAAGGTGGAAGCGCACGGACACCAGCGGCAGGCCGAATATCTTGGTTTTGCTGTCCCAGAAGCAGGTCCATCCCCGGAAGTACCGGGAAATTTCCTCCACCTGTTCCTCCAGCCTCGCGGTGGAGGGGGAGGACTCCGTGACGGGGCGTTCCGGTTCCTCCAGGCGGTCCTTCACCAGATAGTCCACGCTGACGGAGAACAGGTCCGACAGGGCCACGAGCTTAGTCAGCTCCGGCACCGCCGCGCCGCTCTCCCACTTGCTGACGGACTGCCGGGTCACCCCCAGGCGGTCCGCCAGCTGCTCCTGGGACAGGCCCTCCCGGCGACGAAGCTCCAGCAGTTTTTCTGAAAATGTCTTCATGCAAAAACGTCTCGCTTTCTCTCAAGATGGCCTCATGGTAGCCCGGCCTGCCGGAAAAAGCAAGAACGCGGCGGTTGGAACTTTGTCAACCAATAGTTGCACCCCTTGCGCCGCAAGGGTTTCTCCGCTGCCGTCGCTTCGGCTTGGTTAAGTCCCAGACGATCAGAGCGTGATAAAGTTCTTTGGATACTATCTTTCAAGAAAGTATCACAGCCGGTCCCGGTTCACCGCCTCCGGCGGCGCGTCCAGCTGCCAGGGGTCGTTCATCAGGCCGTGTATGTACCGGATGGCGGAGGCGTAGTAAAAGCCGTCCACAATCCGCTCGTCGGTGACGAAGTTGCAGTCCACGTATTTGCGGAGGACCACGCTGCCGTCCCGCCTGGTCTCATAGACCCGGCGCTTTTTCCCGAAGGCGCAGAACACCGGCACGTTGCCGAAGTCGTAGAGGTGGTGGTGAATGGGCGGGATGCCCAAGGAGGCCATGGAGGTGATGAACAGGGAGCCGTGGAAGGGGGAGAGTCTGGTCAGCCAGCGGGGCAGGAGGCCGAAGTAGTCCCCCGTCTGGAGCAGGGCCACCACGGCCCGGAGGAGGAGGCCGGGGATGAAATTGAGGGCCCCGGCCAGCTTGTCGAAGGAGGAGTCCAGGGGCGTGTTCTTGACCTCCTGAACCTTTTCGTCAAAGCGGCGGAACACCGCCTCCGCCGTGTCGGCGGGGTCGAAGGTCACTTTGATGACCGTGTCCGGGGAGGCGGTGGACATCTCCTTTTTGATGGTCATGTTGACCTCGATGACCCGGTCCCGGGTGAAAATCCGCTGACCGGCGATGAAGCGGTTCAGCCCCGGATACCGGGCGCAGGCCCGGACGTAGGCCGCCAGGATGACGTGGAGGACGCCGAAGCCCTTCCAGCCCGCCTGACGCTTCTCGGCGATGTAGCGGTCCACCGCCGTCACCTCGATCTGGTCGGCGATGAAGTTCTGGGAGGTGTTCCGGGTCTTCATGAGGAAGGGGGACACGGCGAAGATGGGGGAGAGGGTCCGCAGCCTCCGTCCGTCGTTCCGGTCGCCGAAGCGGCGGATGAGGCCTCCCTCCTCCACGGGCCGCCGCCGCATGGCCAGGGACAGGCACAGCAGCGCCGCCATGCAGCACAGGACGGACAGCTCCGGCAGCCACTCATGGAGGGTCCAGCCGGACTTCTGCCGGTCCTCCACGAAGATATGGTAGAGCATGGGCAGGCCGAAGAGGGGCCAGAGAAACGCCTGGGTGGGCACAAAGCCCGTCACCGTGGCGGTGTACAGAGCGGCCACCAGGGCGTAGAGCAGGAGACAGAGGACCGTGTGCAGGACGGAGACGAAGTAGAAGGCTTTCACCGCGAAAAACACACAGCCCAGCCACACGGGAATGGCGGAGCGGTACAGCCGCTCCCGCCCGTCCAGGAAGAGAATCCAGACAAAGCACAGGTTGGCCCACAGGGGCAGCAGGACCTGGAAGAGGAAGACGGACGCGGGCAGCGCCGGCTCTCCCGCGGCCCAGGCGGCCCGGATCAGGCCGGAACAGGTCATCAGCAGCGCCGACAGAAACACCATGCCCCGGATGGAGGGCAGCCAGTAGACGGTCCTCTGTTTCATAGAATTCCTCACTTCCTCTTTGGGGTTTCCAGGTTTTATTATATGGTTTTTCCCGTAAAAGTCAAGTTTTCGGGGGAGGCGGGTTCCGTCTGGAGGGCGGCTTTTGAAGTTTATGGGCATTCTGCACAAAGGTCCTTCCTCATTTTTTGAAATATCGGAAAAAAATTTCGCCGGATTCTGGATTACGCCCTTGTTTATTTTTCCCGCAAATGTTACACTAAAGACAACACCCCTTCGGGGGACTCGAGGACACCCTATGTTTTATAAGGAGGATGTTTATATGAACGCCTATCTTTCCAGTGTGATCGAGCATGTGAGAACCCGGCACGCCAACGAGCCGGAGTTTGTCCAGACGGTGGAGGAGGTTTTCTCCTCTCTGGAGCCCGTTATCGAGAAGCACCCTGAATATGAGAAGGCCGACCTGCTGACCCGCATGGTGGAGCCCGAGCGGATGTTCACCTTCCGGGTCTGCTGGATGGCGGACGACGGCACCTGGCACACCAACATCGGCTACCGCTGCCAGTTCAACGGGGCCATCGGCCCCTACAAGGGCGGCCTGCGCTTCCAGAAGAACGTGTACCCCGGCATCATCAAGTTCCTGGGCTTTGAGCAGGTCTTCAAGAACAGCCTGACCGGCCTGCCCATCGGCGGCGGCAAGGGCGGCTCTGACTTCGACCCCGCCGGAAAGTCCGACGCGGAGATTATGCGCTTCTGCCAGAGCTTCATGCAGGCGCTGTACCGCTACATCGGGCCCGACGTGGACGTACCCGCCGGGGACATGGGCGTGGGCGCCAAGGAAATCGGCTATATGTACGGCGAGTACCGGCGGCTCAAGGGCGCCTTTGAAAACGGCGTCATGACCGGCAAGGGCTTCAGCTACGGCGGCTCCCTGATCCGGCCCGAGGCCACGGGCTTCGGCGCGGTGTACTATCTGGAGAACGTCCTGAAGCACGAGGGCGAGGAGCTGAAAGGCAAAACCATCGCCTGCGCGGGCTTCGGCAACGTGACCTGGGGCATCTGCAAAAAGGCCACCGAGCTGGGGGCCAAGGTGGTGACTCTGTCCGGCCCCGACGGGTATATCTACGATCCCGACGGCGTGGCCACGGAGGAGAAGATTGCCTACCTGCTGGAGATGCGGAACAGTGGCCGGAACCAGGTGAAGGACTACGCGGACAAATTCGGCGTGGAGTTCCACGCCGGGGAGAAGCCCTGGGGCGTGAAGGTGGATGTGG
>CAJUJW010000041.1 GCA_910586735.1 uncultured Oscillibacter sp.
ACCAGTCCGCCACTAAGCATTCCCATCCGTTGTCCGAAAACTCCTTCAGGGGTGCCCCGTTCGACTTGCATGTGTTAAGCACGCCGCCAGCGTTCGTCCTGAGCCAGGATCAAACTCTCTATAAAATGGTATCTAAACGGCCGGGCCGTCTAAACCAACATAGAGCTATTTGTCATAGCTTCAAGCTTTTTTCGGTTGCTGCTTTCGGGGCAATTGACTAAATCCCCTACTCACCCACAACCTTGGTTGCTCCCACCGTGATTTCTCACAGCAAAAGCATCCGTCTGGTGCTTTCTTTTCGTTACGTTGTTTAATTTACAAGGTACACGCCTCATCGGCGGAACGTTTGCTATTCTAACACGTTCATCCCCGTTTGTCAAGCACTTTTTTCAGATTTTTCAAATCTTTTTCAGCGCCCGCTTTCAGGTCCTGTGCTATACAGCTTAGCTTTCCTATTTTACCACAGCCAGCCGCGTTTGTCAAGAGGTTTTTTCTCGAAATCTTTTCCAGTTTCGGGGCCAATCTCTTGCGCCGCAGCCGCTCATGTCGGACAGCTTTGTTAGATTACCACGCCTCCTGAAGTTTGTCAACACCTTTTTTCCTCTTTTTTCGCTTTTGGTAAAATGCCGGAGAATTGGCCGAAATTTGGTACGACCTCTGGGCATTTTTTCGGTTGCGCCGGTAAAATCCATCTGTGCAAATCCGCCCGGCTGTGCTATACTGTCTTTTATAGTCCCCGCTCCTCTTATAAATATGCGGAATGCGGGGCGGGACGGCGCTTTTTTCGCGCCGCTGTCCGTGTTTGTGTATACCTATTTAATATTGAAAATCGGGAAAGGAGCTGGTCGCTTTGCTCATCCGCCGCATGACCGCCACCTTCGGCAAGCTCCAGGAGCAGACGCTGGAGCTCCAGGAGGGCCTGAACATCCTCCAGGCGCCCAACGAGACGGGGAAGTCCACCTGGTGCGCCTTCCTCCTCTCCATGTTTTACGGCATCAACACCAAGGAGCGGGACCGGGCCGGGACCCTGGCGGACAAGAACCGCTACGCCCCCTGGTCCGGCGCGGCCATGTCCGGCCGCCTGGACTGCCGGGCGGGAGGGGACGAGCTGTCCCTCCTCCGCTCCACCCGCCGCCAGACGGCCCCCATGGGGGACTTCCAGGCCCTCTGCGCCGGAACCGCCGACCCGGCCCCCGGCCTCACCGGGACCAACTGCGGGGAGACCCTGCTGGGCGTCAGCCGGGAGGTGTACGCCCGCAGCGCCTTCATCCGCCAGGGGGGCGTGGCCGTCAGCCAGGACCCGGGGCTGGAGCGGCGCATCGCCGCCCTGGTCACCTCCGGCGAGGAGGACACCTCCTACACGGAGGCGGTGGAGGCCCTGAAAAAGCAGCTGAACCGCCGCCGCCACAACAAGACCGGCCGCCTCCCCGCCCTGGAGGCGGAACTCCAGGAGACGGAGGCCCTGCTGGCCTCTCAGGCGGACCTGGCCCGCCAGCGGGAGAGCCTCCTGGCTCGGTCCGCCCACCTGGAGGCCAGGGAAGCCGCCCTGAACGAGGAGCTGGCCGCCCTGGACCGCTGGGAGGAGCACCGGAAGCGTCTGGACCTCCAGAAGGTGGAGAACGCCGCCGCCCAGGCGGAGGAGAAGGCCGCCGCCCTCCGCCGCCGCATGGAGGAGCAGCACATCCCCGAGAACGACGTGACGGGCCGTCTCCGGGGGGCCATCGTGAACCTGAACACCGCCCGCAGAAACGCCGAGAAGGCCCAGGAGCAGTACGAGGCCGCCAAGGCCGCCCAGCGTCAGGTGGAGGAAACGCTCTCCGCCAGCCCCTTCGCCGGGCAGACGGCGGAGGAGGCCCGGCAGAGTGCCCAAACGCTTCCTCCCACTTCCCTAAAAGCGTGGAACTGGCTTATGCTGGTTCTTGCGGCCGGTCTGCTCGCCGCCGCAGGCTGGGGCTATTATTCCGGCATGGACGGAACGTACCCCCTCCAAGGGGTAACCTATCTCCCCCTGGCCCCGCTGCTCCTCGGCGCGGCGGCGCTGGTCCTCGTGTTCCTGAACTGGCGCAAAGTTAAAAAAGGCCGTGCCAGCCTCACAGTGCGTTATGGCACCGCTGCACCGGCGGAAATCCAGTCCCTGGCGGACGCCTACATAGCCCTCCTCTCGGACCGGGACGCCGCCAGGCAGGAGGCCCACGCCAAAGCCGCCGTCGCCGAGAACCTCTGGCAGTCCGTGGACGTGAACGCCGGGGGCATTCTGGAGGAGGTCCGCCGCTTCGCCCCCTCCGCCTACGACATCCCCTCCGCCGACGCGGCCCTGCGGACCTGCGCCCTGCTGCGCAAGGAGCTGGGGGAGGCGGAACGGGCCGCGTCGGAAGCCCGCCTCCGGGCGGACCTCCAGGCCCGGCAATCCCCGGACCCGGAGAACCCGGACGCCCCGGCCCTCCAGCCGCCCCAGCGGGGCCGGGAGGCCGTCAGCGCCGACCTGGACGCCGTCAGGGCCGACCTGGACGCCCTCCGGTCCAACCTGGACCGCATCGCCGGGCGGCTCCACGCCGCCGGGGACCCCCTGACCCTCCAGGCCAGCGCCGAGCGTCTCACCGACGAGATCGCCGCCCTGCAGGGGGAGTACGCCGCCATCGAGCTGGCCATGTCCACTCTGGCCGGCGCCAACGCCAAGCTGCAAAGCCGCTTCTCCCCCGCCCTGGGCCAAAGGGCGGCGGAAATCTTCCGCCGTCTTACCGCCGGGGCCTATGACGGCGTGGCTCTGGACCGGGCCCTCCACGTCTCGGCGGAACCCGCCGGAACCGCCGTCCCCAGGGACGCGGCCTGCCTCTCCGCCGGGGCGGCGGACCAGCTGTACCTGGCAGTACGCCTGGCCATCTGCGACCTGGTCCTCCCGGAGGAGAACGCCGCCCCCATCATCCTGGACGACGCCTTAGCCAGCTTTGACGACGGCCGCTGCGCCGCCGCCCTGGACTGCCTCCGGGAGGAAGCGAAAAAGCGCCAGATCCTCCTCTTCACCTGCCACAGCCGGGAGGCGGCGTATTTCAAGGACGACCCCGCCGTCTCCATCCGGCACTTGACGGCCCCAGGGGAGAAGGTATAATATTAAGGAAGCGCTGAACAAATTCATTGTCCATTATCCATTGTCAATTATCAATTCATAGAGGAGAATCTGAACCATGAGCGAATGCACCCATGACTGTTCCACCTGCGGCGAGAGCTGCGCGGACCGCCAGGAGCCCCAGTCCCTCCTGAAGGAGCTGAACCCCCACGCCCGTGTGGGCAAGGTTTTCGGCGTCGTCTCCGGCAAGGGCGGCGTCGGCAAATCCATGGTCACCAGCCAGCTGGCCGTCACCATGCGCCGCCGGGGCCATGCCGCCGGCATCCTGGACGCGGATGTCACCGGCCCCTCCATTCCCAAGGCTTTCGGCGTCCGCGGCCAGGCCGTGGGCGGGGAGGAGGGCATCTACCCCATGGAGTCCCGCTCCGGCATCCAGATGATGTCCACCAACCTGCTGCTGCCCAACGAGACGGACCCGGTCATCTGGCGGGGCCCGGTGATCTCCGGCGTGGTCCAGCAGTTCTGGACCGACGTGCTCTGGAACTGCGACTATCTCTTTGTGGACATGCCTCCCGGCACGGGGGATGTCTCCCTCTCCGTCTTCCAGTCCATCCCCCTGGACGGCATCATCGTGGTCGCCTCCCCCCAGGAGCTGGTCTCCATGGTGGTGGAGAAGGCCGTCAAGATGGCGGAGCTGATGGAGGTGCCCATCCTGGGCCTCATTGAGAACATGAGCTACGTCCTCTGCCCGGACTGCGGAAAGAAACTCCGCCTCTTCGGCGAGGGCAAGACGGCGGAGGCCGCCCAGCGCCACAGCCTGCCCCTCCTGGCGGAAATGCCCATTGACCCGGCCCTGGCGGCCCTGGTGGACGCGGGAGAGATCGAGAACTTCCAGGGAAGCTGGCTGGACGCCGCCGCGGACCTGCTGGAGAAAACCTGAACCCAAGCCGCGCCCCGTCCCCGGAAGCCCAGGGCGGGGCGCTTTTCCCAAAAATATGTACTGACCCCACAACTCCCCCCGCCCCCTTTTTGTCAGGAACGGCAATTGCAAAAACCGCCGGAATTCGACATAATAGGGGGTGACAATACAACATAAGGAGGAACGCGCTATGCAGGAGCTGAAAGACCGCATCGCCAAGGAGGGCAAGGTCCTCCCCGGAAACATCATCAAGGTGGACGGATTCCTGAACCACCGCGTGGACACGGAGCTGCTGGAGCACATCGCCGAGGAGTTCGGCCGCCGCTTCGACATGGGCGCCGTGGACGTGATCCTCACCGCCGAGGCCAGCGGCATCGCCCTGGCCGCCGTGGTGGCCCGGCACTTCGGCAAGCCCATGATCTTCGCCAAAAAGGCCAAAAGCGACAACATCGAGGGCGGCCTCTACCAAAGCGACATCTTCTCCTATACATACAAAAAGAAGGTCACCCTCCTGGTCAGCCGGGAGTGGCTCCACGCCGGGGACCGGGTGCTGGTGGTGGACGACTTCATGGCCAACGGCGAGGCCATGCGGGGTCTGTGCGACATCGTGGACAAGGCCGGGGCCACCCTGGTGGGCATCGGCTGCGCCGTGGAAAAGGGCTTCCAGGGCGGCGGAGACCGCCTCCGGGAGGCCGGGGTGAACCTCCAGTCCCTGGCCATCATCGAGAGCGCCGAGCCCGGCAACATCGTCTTCCGGGAGTAAAATTTTCTTCACCCCGCGAAACCTCCCCGCCCCTTTTCTCGTCTTGGTTAATAGACGAATTTGAAAAGGAGGCGTCCCCATGAAACGAATGCTCATCCCCCTGTGCCTGCTGGCCCTATTGCTTCTCCTCCCCGCCTGCCGGGGAGAGGAGGCCACCTGCGCCAAGCCCGTGATCTACCTCTACCCGGAGGCGGAGACGGAGGTCACCGTCCGCCTGGACTGCGACGGCGAGCTCACCTGCGCCTACCCCGCCTATGAGGACGGCTGGACCGTCACCGCCCAGCCCGACGGCACCCTGACGGACGAAACCGGCCAGACCTACAGCTACCTCTATTGGGAGGGCGTCACCCAGGCGGAATACGACTTCTCCCAGGGCTTCTGCGTCCCCGGCAAGGACACCGCCGCCTTCCTGGAGGACGCCCTCAGCCGCCTGGGCCTCACCCGCCGGGAGGCCAACGAGTTCATTGTCTACTGGCTGCCCCGGATGGAGCCCAACCCCTACAATCTCATCGCCTTCCAAACCGCCGCCTACGAGGACTCCGCCCGGCTGACCATCACCCCGGAACCGGACAGCCTCCTCCGGGTCTTCATGGCCTGGAAGCCCCTGGAGGCCCCGGCGGAAATCCCCGCCCAGGACCTCCCGGCCTTTGCCCGGACCGGCTTCACCGCCGTGGAGTGGGGCGGCGCGGAGATATCTTAATTATCCATTGACCAAGAAGGGAAGTGTCCCCATGTCCCACCAAACCGTCATCGTCCTGGACTTCGGCGGCCAGTACAACCAGCTCATCGCCCGCCGGGTCCGGGAGCAGGGAGTCTACTGCGAGGTCCGGCCCTACACCACCCCCGTGGCGGACCTGCGGGCCCTGAACCCCATCGGCATCATCTTCACCGGCGGCCCCGGCAGCGTCTACGACTCCGCCGCCCCCCATGCGGACCCGGAGATTTTCCGCCTGGGTGCGCCCATTCTGGGCATCTGCTACGGCTGCCAGCTCCTGGCCCACCACCTGGGGGGCCGGGTCGCCCCCGCCCAGGACGACGCCGCCAGGGAGTACGGCAAGACCGAGACCTCCTTCGACCCCGCGTGCAAGCTCTTCCAGGGCCTCCCCGCCCGGAGCGTCACCTGGATGAGCCACGGGGACTACATGGAGCAGGTACCGGAGGGCTTCCGGCTCTGCGCCCGCAGCGCCGCCTGTCCCAACGTGGCCATCTGCGACGAGGACCGGGGCTTTTACGGCGTCCAGTTCCACCCGGAGGTGAACCACACGGAGCGGGGCGCGGACATGATCCGCAACTTCCTCTATAAGGTCTGCGGCGCTAAGGGCGACTGGACCATGGGGGACTATAAGGAGACCGCCGTCCGCCGCCTCCGGGAGAAGGTGGGGGACGGAAAGGTCCTCCTGGCTCTCAGCGGCGGGGTGGACAGCTCCGTAGCCGCCGCATTGCTGGCGGAGGCCGTGGGGAAGCAGCTTACCTGCGTCTTCGTGGACCACGGCCTCATGCGCCTGCACGAGGGGGACGAGGTGGAAGCCGCCTTCTCCAAGCGGGGCCTCCAGTTCATCCGGGTCAACGCCGGGGAGCGCTTCCTCTCCAGGCTCGACCGTGTCACCGAGCCGGAGGAGAAGCGCAAAATCATCGGCGAGGAGTTCATCCACGTTTTCGAGGCGGAGGCCAAGAAAATCGGCCGGGTGGACTACCTGGCCCAGGGGACCATCTACCCCGACGTGATTGAGTCCGGGGCGGGGGACGCCGCCGTCATCAAGAGCCACCACAACGTGGGGGGCCTGCCCGACTACGTGGACTTCAAGGAGATCGTGGAGCCCCTGCGCCTGCTGTTCAAGGACGAGGTCCGCCGCCTGGGCCGGGAGCTGGGCCTTCCCGAGTACCTGGTGAGCCGCCAGCCCTTCCCCGGGCCGGGCCTGGCCATCCGCTGCATCGGCGAAGTGACCAAGGCCAAGCTGGACACCCTCCGCCAGGCGGACTTCATCTTCCGGGAGGAAATCGCCAAGGCGGGCCTGGCGGGCGCCATGGACCAGTATTTCGCCGTGCTGACGAACCTTCAAAGCGTGGGAGTCATGGGAGACGGCCGGACCTATGATTACGCCCTGGCCCTCCGCAGCGTCACTACCAGCGACTTCATGACGGCGGACTGGACCCGGATTCCCTACGAGGTCCTGGACCGGGTCAGCGTCCGGGTGGTCAACGAGGTGCCCCGCATCAACCGGGTGCTGTACGATATTACCAGCAAGCCCCCGGCGACGATTGAATACGAATAAACGGCAAAACCGCGGACCCGCCGCAAGGCAGCGGGTCCGCGGTTTTCTATTCCGCCCCTCCTGGAACGGGGCCTGAGGGAGAGACAGGCCCTGAGTTCGGGAGAATGCACGGCGTCGTACAAGTCAGCCAGGGATGGGACCGTTGTCCCTCCCTGGCTGACAATGTCCGATTTTAAGCCTTGGAACGGCGCTCAGCTAAGCCGCGCGTGTCTCCAATTTGCTTCTTGGCGCTTATACGGCTTCGCTTTCAAGCTCCAATTAGATGTGCTCGAAACGGCCGGTGAAGAAGCGCAGCATCTTGGGCTCATAGACCCACTTCAGGCCGCGGATCTCTTCCTTGTTCTTGTACAGGTCGATGACGGCGTCGGCGATGAAGTCCATGTGCGCATAGGTGTACACACGGCGGGGGATGGTGAGACGGACGGTCTCCAGCTTGGGATGATGATCCTCGCCGGTATCCTTGTCACGGCCGGCGGAGACGATGCCGCGCTCCATGGAGCGGACGCCGGAGTCAATGTACAGCTGAGCGGCCAGAGCCTGAGCGGGCAGCTGATCCTGAGTCAGATGCGGGCAGAAGCGGCGGGCATCCAGGAACACGGCGTGGCCGCCGACGGGCTCGATGATGGGCACACCGGCTTCCAGCAGACGGTCGCCCAGATAGCGGACCTGCTTAATGCGGTGCTCAATGTACTCTTCCTGCATGGACTCGCGCAGGCCGATGGCCATGGCTTCCATGTCACGGCCGGCCATGCCGCCGTAGGAAGGCATACCCTCGTACACCACGACCCACTCACGGGCGTTCATGTACAGGTCGTCGTCGTTCATGCAGAGGAAGCCGCCGATGTTGGTCAGGCAGTCCTTTTTGCCGGACATGGTGCAGCCGTCGGCATAGCTGAACATCTCGTGGACAATGTCCTTGATGGCGACATCGGCATAGCCCTCTTCACGCTCTTTGATGAAGTAGGCGTTCTCGACGCAGCGGGTGGCGTCCATGAACATCCGAATCTTGTTCTTGTGGCAGATCTCGGAAACCTCGCGCAGGTTCTGCATGGACACGGGCTGGCCGCCGGCCAGGTTGACGGTGACGGCAACGCACAGATAGGCGATGTTCTCAGCGCCCACTTCGTCGATCAGGGCCTGGACCTTCTTGATGTCGACATTGCCCTTGAAGGGGAGGTCGAGGGTGGCGTCATGGGCCTCATCAATGATGATGTCCCGGAAGATACCGCCGTTGGCTTCCTGATGGAAACGGGTGGTGGTGAAGTACATGTTGCCGGGCACATACTGGCCGGGCTTAATGGCAATGTGGCCCAGGATGTTCTCAGCGCCACGGCCCTGGTGGGTGGGGATAACGTGCTTGAAGCCGAAGAGCTCCTGCACGGTGGCCTCCAGATGGAACCAGTTGCGGCTGCCGGCATAAGCCTCGTCGCCCTGCATCAGGCCGCCCCACTGCTTGTCGCTCATGGCGTTGGTGCCGGAGTCGGTCAGGAGGTCGATGTACACATCCTCAGAGTTGATGAGGAAGGTGTTGTAGCCCGCCGCCTTGGCGATTTCTTCCCGCTCAGCACGGGTGTTCATCTTAACAGTCTCAACGGATTTAATGCGGAAAGGTTCGGCGGGGTACTTGGTGAAATCCAGCATAATAATTTCCTCCATTCACGATTTCTTTTCAATTTGATGCCCTTCGCGTGTTGTGTGACGTGTGATGCATCATGCATAATATAACAGGAAATCTCTGGAATTGCAAGGGTTTTCCAATACCTTTTTTTATTTCATCGTTTAGCTCAATTTTCAGAACCGTTCTTTGTGAACTCACACAAAAACCGTCGCCTTTCGACGAAGGGTCTCAGGCGGAAAACCGCCCCGGCCCTCTCCTTCCCTGCAAGACCGGCTGTTTTTATTTTTGCTCTTTGCACTCTAAGCACTTGAAATGATAAAAGTCTTGTGGTATACTTATGAACAGTTATGCGGAAATGCCTCCATGGACCGACGCCGAAAACAATGTGACTATGGTATGTGACTATGAAAAAGGGATTCGGATTGAACGCGTCCGCCGACCCAACGGCCAGGGACGCTCTGATTGTAAGGAAATCATTGTGCGACCAAATTTACGAGCAGCTTAAAAGCGACATCATCCACCAGAACATCGCCTTTGGCGAGAAGCTGGTGAACCGGGAATTTCAGCGGAAATTTAATGTCAGCTCCACCCCCATCCGGGACGCCATCAACCGCCTGTACCAGGACGGGCTGGTGGAGTCCATCACCAACAGCGGGGCCAGGGTTGTCTCACTGGAGCCGGACTTTGTCATAGATGTCAGCAACCTGCTGTCCATCCTCTCCAGGGGGGCTGTGGACCAGATTGTCCGCACCCGGCGGCTGGACGACCTGGTTCGGCGGCTGGATCCCATCATGGCGCGCTACGACACCGTCCGCAGTCTGGACGACTACGTCCAGCTGGACAAGGAATTCCACCAGAGCTTTTTCGACTGCTGCGGCAACCAGCAGCTGGCCTCGGTCTTTGAGCACTACAGTGTGTGGACGGAAATACTGGTCCGCATGGCCTTCTTTGGGCGCGACGACCAAGCCGAGCGGATTCAGCAGCACGAGCGCATTCTGAAGAACGCCCAGAGCGGCGACGTAATCCTTCTGCGGGAGGAAGTCACCTATCACTACGAGCAGTCGGCGGAGTGGTTTGCCGCCCATCCAGAGACCATCGGCCAGCGCCGCACAGAGGAGCCGGCCGGCCTGTGAATTGTAAGCAAAGAAGAGAGGCGCAGGCGCGTCTCTCTTCTTCTATGCCGGGGGAAAATTCTCCCCCTTCCCCTCCTCGCTTGACAGCCACCCCAAACTATGTTACCATATTCTGTATAATGCATAATGCATAACATAGGAGGGAACCCCCATGAAGCGCTCCATCAAGCAATTCCTGCTCCTGTCGTACCTCTCCAGCATCCTGTGCTTCGGCCTGCCGCTGTACCTGGGCTGGGACTTCCGCCAAATGCTTTCGGTGGGCTGGCCCCTCTTCATTCTGGGCGGGCTGGGCCCCGCGCTGGCCGCGGCGCTGCTGTTCTTCCTGCGCCGGGAGGAGCTGGGGGGACTGCCGGGCCTGCTGGACAGGGTCCGCCGCTGTGACAACCCCAGGAGCTGGCTCCTGGTCCCCGTGTTCCTGGTCCTGCACTTCGGCCTGGCGGCCCTGCTGGGCGTGGTCCGCCTCCACGATTCCCCCGCGCAGTACCTGGGCTATGCCCCTCTGGCCTTTTTCCTCTTCGGCAGCCAGGAGCTGGGCTGGTGCCTCATCGTCCAGGACGGCCTGGAGGAGATCCTCCCCCTCTGGAAGGCCACTGCCGCCACGGGGCTTTTCGCCTCCCTCTGGTTCCTGCCCCTGCTGATGATGGAGGGCTTCCTGGTGCCCCCGGACCACTTCCTCCACTTCGCCGTGTACCTGGTGGGCCTCCGCTTCCTGCTGTCGGCCCTCCGGCGGAAGGGGGCCGGGGTTCTGGCATGCTGTGTGTTCTCGGGGGTGTTTTTCGCCTTGGCGGTGCCGCTGAGCCTGTATATGGGGGGGCTGTTTTTCGCCGTCCCGGTGTTGGATGCTGCGATTTGTTTCCTTTACAGCAGCAGGCTGGTGAAGGAGAATCTTTGAGCGTGAAGGGGGCTTGAGGGGCCCCCGTAAGGGGGGACTGGTACTCGCCCTGGCGGGCGGGGGAGAATGCGCCGTGCACGGCGGAAGAGAGAAAACGGGGGCCGGTTGGTCTATCGCCTTCTATCGGCAGGCCACCCTGTAGGGGCGGCAATCTGCCGCCCGTCCCCCGGCCCCTCCCCTCCTCTCCACAGCACAACACAGCACAAAAACCAAGGGCCCCTAACGGGGCCCTTGGCATTAGCCGGCAAACAGCACAAACCCATTTCCGGGTCTCTCATTTCACGGCAATAGCCTCAATCTCCACCAAAGCGTCCTTGGGCAGGCGGGCCACTTCCACGGCGCTGCGGGCCGGGGGATTCTCCGGGAAGAACTCCGCGTAGACCTGGTTCATGGCCGCAAAGTCGTTCATGTCGTTCAGGAACACGGTGGTTTTGATGACATCCGCCAGCTCCAGCCCGGCGGCGGCCAGGACGGCCTTCACGTTCTCCAGGGACTGCCGGGTCTGCGCGGCGATGCCGCCCTCGGGGAAGGCCCCGGTGGCCGGGTCGATGGGAAGCTGGCCGGAGGTGATGGTCACGGGGCCGCCGGTTACGCCCTGGCTGTAGGGACCGATGGCGGCGGGGGCTTTCTCGGTGGCGAGAATGGTTTTCATGGTATCCTCCTCATCTGTATCGTGTCTCCGGGCGCGAAGGCCCGGGGGGGCGAAAGGGGAGAGATTCCTCTCCCCCCTCCGAATCAAATGACGCGTCTTATGGAACCGCTATGGGATTAGAACGCGACCTGCATAAACAGGGCCACGCAGCACAGAATGATGGCGCAGGGCACGTACAGGAACTTGCCCGCGTAGTACCAGAGGTCGCCATGGGCCTTTTTCGCGCCCTTGTTGATCTCGTGCATCAGGTCTTCCTTCTTCATGACCCAGAACCAGGAGACCGCGCCCAGGGTGGCGCCGATGGGGATGATGTAGATGGAGACGATGTCCATCCAGGGGCCCCAGCGGAAGATGGGCTCCATGTTCACGCCGATGCCGAAGCACACCACGCCCAGGATGACCAGCATCATCTTGCGGCTCAGCTTGGGGATGCAGTGCAGCAGGGACTCGCCCACCGCCTCGAACATGTTCTGGATGGAGCTGATGCCCGCGAACAGCATGGCGGCGTACAGGATGATGGCGAAGAACTGGCCAAAGGGGATGTCCTGGAGAATCATGGGCAGGGTGACGAACAGCAGGGAGGGGCCGGCGGCCACGTCGGTGCCGTAGGCGAAGCAGGCGGGGATGATGACCAGGGCGGCCACCAGGGCGGCGATGGTGTCGAACAGGGCCGTCTGCTTGGCGACGCCCACCACGTCCTCGTCCTCGTGGAGGTACGCGCCGTAGACGATCATGCCGCTTCCCGTGATGGACAGGGAGAAAAACGCCTGCCCCATCGCCCAGATCCACACCATGGGATCGGCCAGCTCGGACCAAACCGGGGTGAACATGAACTTATAGCCCGCGCCGGAACCGGGAAGCATGGCGACCCGGACGGCCAGGATGATAAAGATCACGAAGAACACGGGCATCATGACCTTGTTGGTCTTTTCGATGCTCTCCGCGCCCAGAAGCAGGGACGCCAGGGACACCACCACAATAACAATGTGGAAGGGGACGATGGAGTAATTCACCAGGGAGAAGGACTCAAACCACGCGCCGGTATCCACGGTCATAATGGTTCCGGTGATGGCGGCCGTGAAGCCCTTCAGCACGTAGGAGATAATGCAGGCGTAGCCGATGGCGATGCACATGGAACCCGCCAGGGGCAGGAAGCCCAGAATCCGGCCGGCCCTGGCCAGCTCTTTCTTGCGGGTGCGCCAGGCCAGGGCGTAGCTGCCCACGGTGCCGGTCTTGGCCCGGCGGCCGATGGCGTACTCGGTGGAGAGGGCCACATAGCCGAACAGGATGATGAACAGCAGGTAGGCCACCAGGAACGCGCCGCCGCCGTTGCCGCCCAGCTTGGCCGGGAAGCCCCAGACGTTGGCCATGCCCACCGCGCTGCCAACCGCCGCCAGGATGAAGCCCCAGCGGGAAGCGAATTTATTGCTGCCCTTCTTTTCTTCCACAGCCTTCTGGCCGTTAAGGTCTTGATTACTCATATGCCGGCTCCTTTCATTGTTGCGAAACACATTTGAGGCTTGCACATAGGGAGTCGCTGAAAATACAGGCGCATCCCGCCGCACATACAGGCGGCGCGGAGGCCCGCTTGCACAAGTGCGTATCGGAAATTTTGAACGTGTTGAACGGTTTGAGTAAAGACGGATTACTCCTCTCCCATATCACACTCCCTAGTTGACCATACATAATGCATGGCGCATCATACATCACACACAAAAAATTATAACGAGAACTGCCGGCTTTTGCAAGGCTATCAGGATTTTTCTTGAAATTTTCTCTGAATTGGCAAAATTTTACGGTTGTAATTAGTTATTTTAGCAATAAATTTTTATCATAAACCTGTCAAAATGAGTCGATTACTGGGCACATTACGCAATTTGCCCGTTTTTTTGCGCGGGAACGGAGGCCCTTCCAGACCGGATCTGGAAGCTCCGCCGGCGGCGCGAGGGGGCCGTGCGGGGCGGCGCGGACAGGACGCCCGGGCAGGAATCCCGGCGGGGGCTGACGCAAAAGCCGGTTGTCTTTTCTGCCAGATTGTGGTATAATATGGTCATAAACCGCCGGGCGGAAAACGTGACCCGCCGCTTTACATCAACCACTCTTTGGGAGGCGATATACAGATGGACAAGAAAGAGACCTTTGGCGCGGAAATCGCAAAACAGCTGCCCATAAAGGACATCTATCAAGACCTGGCCCATCCTGCCTTAAGCGAGGTGGGACAGGCCCTGCAGGGGGCCACCAGGGTGGCCCTCGCCCCCATTACAGCCTTGGTGTGGGGATACGATAAAATCGCGGGCTATCTGGACACGGCGGTTCCTCTGTACTTCGAGCGAAAGAAAATCAAGCCGGAGAACATCGTCTCTCCCGACCCGGCGGTGGCGGTTCCCCTGATCGAGGCCATGCGGTACACCTCCCACAAGGCCGAGCTGCGGGAAATGTTCGTCAACCTGCTGGGCGCTTCCATGAACAGCGCCTGCATCGACGAGCATCCGTCCTTTGTGGAGATCATCAAGCAGCTCTCCTCCGACGAATGCAAAATGCTTCAGGCCCTGCGCACGGACGACCGGAGGCCCATGATGAAAATCAGGCAGGAGCTGGCCGACGGCGGGGAACTTGACGTGACCCCCTATTTCAGCGATATCTGCTACGAGGCCAACTGTCAATTTCCGCAAAAGTTCCCCGAGTACAAGGACAATTTGTACCGGCTGGGTTTAATAGAGGTCTATTATGACCGCCATTTAGCAGACGGCTCCTACTACCAGGATCTGAAAAACCATCCGGCGTATCCTCAAGTCATAGCGGATGATTCCATAAAACTGGTTGAGCGGAGAAGCATGTACGTACTGAGTGAGTTCGGGAAAAAGTTCTGCGGCGTATGCATGGAATAATCCCCGCCTTTCATATCACCACATTTAGGAGGACCACCCCATGGAATTCACCCTCACCAACGCCTCCCTGACCGCCGCCGTCCGCGCCCTGGGCGGCGAGCTGGTCTCCCTCCGGGACCTGGCCGGAACCGAATACATCTGGCAGGGCGATCCCGCTTTCTGGTCCGGGCAGAACCCCATCCTCTTCCCCATCGTGGGCAGCCTGAAAGACGGCAAAGCGGACATCGGCGGCCGGTCTTTCGAGATGGCCCGCCACGGCTTTGCCCGGCGCAGCGAGTTTGCCCCCGTGGAACAGGGAGAGGACTTTATCGTCCTGGAGCTCCGGGAGAGCCCGGAGACCCTGGCCCGCTACCCCTTCCCCTTTGTCCTCCGGGTCCGGCACCAGCTCCTGGAAAACGGCTTTTCCACCGCCTTCACCGTGGAGAACCCCGGCCCGGGCCCCCTGCCCTTCTGCGTGGGGGCCCACACCGCCATCCGCTGCCCCCTCTTTGAGGGCGAGCGCTTTGAGGACTACGCCCTCACCTTCGACCAGCCCGAGGACGCGGACACCCTCCTCCTGGACCCCCAGGGCCTCCTGCGCCCCGGCGAAACCGAGCCCAAGCTGCGGGAGGGCCGGGTCTCTCTGGACTACGCCGGCTTCCAGCGCCTGGACACCCTGATTTTCGAGGGCCTGGCCTCCACACGGGCGGAGCTGCGCCACCGGGAGACGGGCCGGGGCGCGGCCCTGGACTTCCGGGACTTCCCCATGGTGGCCTTCTGGACCAAGCCCGGCGGGCCCTTCCTGTGCATGGAGCCCTGGCACGGCTGCGCCGCCTATGAGAACGAGACGGGCCGCTTCCAGGACAAGCCCCACGTCCTCACCCTGGCCCCCGGCGAGGAGAAAACGCTGGCCTACAGCTTTACCCTGCTGGGGAACTGACACAACGGAAAAAGGCCCTCCGGCGTGTTTCGCCGGAGGGCCTTTCCGAGTCCCGGAGGTCATTCCTCTATGGGCCGTATCTCCAAATAATAGTGCTCCCGCTCCAAATCCAGCTCCACGGACAGCGCGCCGTCCTCCGGGGCAAAGCCGAAGTCCTGCCCCGTGATTTCCACGTTCTCCGCGTTCACCAGGGCAGCGCTCTGCCGGGTGAAGGCCAGCGCGGACCCCAGGCGGGTCGTCAGGTCATAGCCCTGGAGGTCCTCGTTCCCAGAGCCGGAACAGCCGAAGTCATAGCTGGGCTCCTTCCACGCCGCGCACGCCACCGCCGCGCTCCCCCCGGCGGGCGCCGTCACCGGGAAACTGAGATACAGCACCCGCTCGTGGTGCAGGGTCTCCGCCAGCATGTCGTCCAGCCGCCCGTCCTGATAGCGGTCCATGGGCGCGGCGGAGAGGGCCCCGTACTGGCACAGCAGTTCCGCCACGGCCCCCCGGTACATCTCCAGGGGAACCGCGTCAAAGGCGCTGTCCCGGTCCGCCGCCCGGTCCCCGGCGCAGCGTTCCCGGCAGTAGGTACACAGCCGGTCCAGCACCGCGTCCATCGTCGTCTCCGCGCGTCTGACAGTACAGGACACGCCCTCGATCTCCTCCCCGGCGTCACAGCCGCCGTCCCGGTAGCCCTGGAGGTCGCAGGGGCCGATGTCCTCCCCCAGGACCACCAGCAGTTTCAGGTCCGGCTCGTGCCGCTTCCCGTCGGGGACAAAGTAGCTGTACCGCCGGAAGCCCTCGCCCCACTCGCCGCCGTTGAAGCCGTAGGTCAGCACCTGGGTGGCCGCCTCGTCGATGGAGAAGGACACCGCCTGGGTGGCCGCCTGGTACTTGTCGTGGGGGGCGGCAAAGTCCGAAAACTCGTACACCGTCACCGGCGTGTCCAGAGCCGGGTAATCCCCCAGGGCCTGCTCCAGGTATTCCCCGCCCTCCAGCAGGGCCTTGTACGCCCTCCAGCTGTTCAGCGCCTCCAGGTTCATGGTGTCCGGCTCCTCCGCCCCGAAGGCGGACTGGAAGCCCCCGGAGTAGGGCCCGGCGTACAGGACCGTCTCCGCGGCCTTCCCGTCCACCGTCACGGCGGGCATGATCTCCGCCAGCTCTGAGAAGCTGCCGGCGAAGGGGTACAGGGCCGTCACGGTGACATCCTCCTCCGTGGGGTTCGTGAGGACATAGGCGTCCGTCACCCGGGCTCCCCACTGCCGCCTCTCCCCGTGGCTGTTGGTCCCCGGGGCAAAGTCCCAGGTGACGGTCCGTTCCGCCGTCAGGGCGGCGTCCTCCAGGGTGGTCAGGGGCAGCACCGGCCCGGCGTAGGACATGAAGGTGATTCCATTCTCCACGCCGCCGGATTCACCGGTGGCACCGGGGCTCGCGGGCGCGCTGTCCGCCGGGGCCCCGCCGGAATCGCCGGTGGGCGCGCTGGAGGGGGAACCGCCGGACATGCCGCTTTTATAGCCCCGGAAGCCCCCCGTGGCCATCCAGCCGAGGCTCAGCACCAGCGCCAGGCAGGCCGCCAGGGCCGCCCAGCACCGCCAGGAGGCCCGCCGCCGGGTCTCCAGGGCCTCCTCCACCAAAGCCGGGTCCACCAGGCCCAGGACCCGGAATAAGCGTTCCGCCCTCATACCGCGATTCCCTCCTTCTCCAGAAATTCCCGCAGGGCCTTCCGGCTTCGGAACAGGGAGGACTTCACCTTTCCCTCCCCGCAGCCCAGGTCCCCGGCGATCTCCGCCACCCCCTGGCCGTACCAGTACCGCCGGAGGAACATGGCCCGCCCCTCCCTGGAGAGGCCCCGCAGGAAGCCCTCCAGCGCCTCCGCCAGTTCCCGGTCCTCCAGGGCCCGTTCCGGCCCGCCGGGGGCGGGGAGGCAGTCCTCCAGCTCGCCCAGCAGGGTCTCCGCCCCGCCGCCCCGTTTCTCCGCCTGCCGCGTCTTCCAGCGGTCCAGGGAGAGGTTCCGGGTAATCCGGGCCAGCCAGGCCCGGAGGGCCCCCGGCCTCTGGGGGGGAATGGCGTTCCAGGCCCGGAGGTAGGTGTCGTTGACGCACTCCTCCGAGTCCTCCCGGCTGCGGAGCAGGTTCCAGGCGATGCCGCCCAGCAGTTTCCCATACTTCCCGTCGGTCTCCCGGATGGCCCGCTGGTCCCGATTCCAGTACAGCTCGATGATCCGCTCATCCTCCACGGTCTCCGCCTCCTCTCAGGTTCTTCTTCCAGTTAAGACGAAAAAATCCGCCGCCGGGTTTCGCGGCGGCGGAAAATTTTTTCGTCCTCTCGGGGGCATTTTTACTCTGCCGGGGCGGACAGCGCCCAGAGCGGCGCGCCGTCGTTCCGGCTGGGGGACAGCTCCTCCAGAATCAGGGACAGGTCCCAGGGGATGAGGCTGCGGTCCCGGCTGGCGGGGTCCGCCACCAGAATCTCCCCGCTGAGGGTGGTCCCCCGCAGGAGGATGAAGTGTCCGCCCCTGGTGAAGTGCCCCTTGGTCATCAGGGCCACCAGGAGCTCCCCGTCGTTCAGACGCCGGTAGATCTCCTCGGCCTCCACCGCTGCCGGGTCCAGGGCTTGGCACTCCAGGCCGAAGGTCTCCGCCACGCCCTGGACCATGGCCAGGTAGGACCCGTGGTTCCGGCACCAATAGCCGTCCCGGACGCAGAGCGCCGCCATGTCCGCCGGGTCCACGATCTCCCCCGTCAGGGAGGACACCGCCATGGCCATGGCCGTGGGGCCGCAGCCGTGGGTGGCCAGGGGGTCGGTGCCGTACATCTGCGCCTCCCGGCTCTCGTCCGTCTGGTTGAAGTAGGCCACCTCCAGCCCGCCGCCGGTGAGAATCTCCTGCCCGTCCCGCTCCACGATGTCGCTGATGAGGGGGTCCAGTATCTCATTGGGCGGGGCCAGCTCGGGCTCGGACAGGGCGGAGTTGGGCTCCTCCGTCACCGGTTCCGGTTCCGGCTCCTCCGGCGGGGCGGGAGGCGGGGCCGTCAGCTCCTCCCACCAGTCCCGCAGGGCCCGCCCGGCGGCGGAAATGCCCTCTCCCGCCCGTTCCGCCAGCTGTTCCGCCCCCCGGCCCAGGGCCTCCAGGCCCTTCCCCGCCGTCTGCACGGCCTGGTGGGCGGTCTCCCGGACGGGCTCCATCACTTTCTCGTAGAGGGCGGGTTCAAAGACCCGGCAGGCCGCCAGTTCCGCCCCGCCGATGCAGACCAGGGCCAGGAGGATCAGGGCGGCCCAGCGGACCCAGGGGCGCTTTTTCCGCCGCCAGGGGGGCCGCTGGCTGGCAAAGGGTTTCAGGCGCTGTATCTCCTTCAGGGTCTCCTCCTCCGGGGTGGTCCGTCGTCCCATGGCCAGGCTCCTTTCCTCTCGGCTGCTCTTATGGTCCTACTATACCATATCGCCGGGGGCGCTTCAAGGGCAGAGCCGCCCTTTCCACCAAAAACCAAGGGCCGCCCGGCGGGCGGCCCTTGGTGGGTGCGCGGTTTATCTGCGGTAGTTCTGCATACGCCAGACGATGGCGGAGACCTGACCCCGGGTCAGGGTGTTGGAGGGGCGGAAGGTGCTGGTTCCGTTGTTGAAGTATCCCTCCACAATGCCCGCGGCGTTCAGGGCCTGGACATAGACATCCGCCGTGTCCGTAAAGGGCTTCACGCTGGAGAGGTTGTTGATGTCCAGCTTCAAGGCCCCGGCGGCCAGCTGGGCCACCTGGAGGCGGGTGATGGGCCCGTTCAGGGCCACGTTGTTCCGGGTGACAAGCCCGTCGGCCTGGGCCTTGGCCAGGTAGCCGCTGAACGTGCTTCCGGCCACGGTGGGGGCCTGGTCGGGATAGCCCGCCGCCTTCATGATCAGTTTCAGGGCCGCGCCGTAGGTGATGGTGCTGTCCGGTTTGAAGTTCCCGTCGGCATAGCCGTCTATGACGGCGGAGTCCGCCAGCTCCATGACGTATTTATAGCACCAGGTGGCGGCGGTGATGTCCTTGAAGTCCTTCCGGGCGTTCAGCACGCCCATGGAGAACAGGCCCGAGGCGATGGGCGTTCCGCTGGCGTTCACGGCCACGTAGGGGATCTCCACCGGGCCGGTGTAATTGGTCTGGGGGACGAAGCGCAGCTGGCCCAGCAGCTGGTTTCCGGAGTTATAGCCGTAGACCGTGGTGGTGTCGGCGGGGGTGGCCCCGGTGCCTACGTAGATGGTGCCCACGGTGGCGGCGGGGAGTTTCAGCAGCTGGACGCCGCTGGGGGTGGTGCCCGTGGCCGCCGCCACGGCGGCGGCGATGGAGGAGGCCGGGAAGGTGACGGCGGTGTTCTTGGGCGTGGGGCCGTAGACCTCGGAGACGGCCTTGCTGGTCACGCTGATCAGAATGGCCCCGGCGGCGGACTGGCCGTTGGTCCCGTAGGCCGTGAAGGGAATGCTGGCGCAGTAGTTGGTGCCGGAGGGGACGTAGGTCAGCTCCGTCAGGGCGTACTCGCTGTTGGACGCGGGGCTCATGTAGAGGTTCCGCCCCCGGTTGACGGCGGTGATCTGCTCCCGGACCGAGGAGCCGTAGCTGCTGGCCCCGTAGTAGTTATAGTACAGCCCTCCGGTGACGGGCACGTCGTTGAGCACCACGTACTGGAGCACGCCGCCGGGATAGGCGCTCTTGAAGTACCGGGCCAGGTCGTTGGCGTTGATCTGGACGTTGGTCCCGGTGACCACGGCGTAGCGCACGCTTCCCACCAGGTTGGAGGAGGACACGGCGGTGCTGGGCATGATGATCAGCACGCCCTCCTGGGACCGGCCGTTGACCCCGTAGGCGGTGAAGCGCAGCGTCACCTTGCCGCTGGTGAAGGAGTTGGCGGCGGCGAAGGTCAGCTCATTGAGGGCGTAGTCCCCCTTCCGGGCGTCGGAGGCGTTGTAGTAGAACCGCACGTCCTGGAGGCTGGAGCGGGTGAAGGAGTAGGAGTAGCTGGTGCCGTACCCGGTGTAGAGGGTGCCGCTGTTGTCCGGGAACTCCAGGTTGCCGGGCACGTCGAAGACCACGTAGTCCAGACTGGAGCTGGAGTAGCTCTTGCGGAAGAACTCGTCGAACTTGGTCCGGTCGAAGTTCACCGTCTTTCCGGGGGTGACGGTGCAGGTGATGTCCCCGCCGGTGGAGACTTTCAGCCGCAGGGTCCCCTGCTCATAGGTGCTGTTGTCGTAATAGGCCCGGAAGGGCATGGACAGCTCGGTCCCGTTGGCGGCGTTGGCGTTTGGCCGGAAGTAGAGGCTTCCGATGGAGTAGGTGTTGTAATTGGGGGTCCCGTTGTAGAACTGGGACCGGTCATAGGTCAGGTCGCTGCGGCTCAGCTGGGTGTTCCCGGCGTAGAGGGCGCCGGGGAAGCTGGCGTAGTCGCTGCCCGCCTCGAAGGCCACGTATTTCACCGTCCGGGTGGTGCCCGTCACGGTCTGATAGAAGCGGTTGAAGTTGTCGGCGGAGAAGCTGACGGACCCGCCGGGGGCCGCCTCATAGGTGATGGTGTTGACCTCGGAGGTGACGATGATCCGCAGGATGCCCTCCTCGAAGTCGGTTCCGCTGGTGCCGTAGAAGGCCCGGAAGGGGATGTTGAGGCAGTCGCCCTCCCTGGCGCTCCGGTCGGCCTGGAAGGTCATGTCGTCCAGCAGATAGTCGCTGCGGCTGGGGGCGTCGGAGGAGGTGTAGTAGAACCGGACCCCGTTATAGGCCAGGTCCGTCACCCGCAGGGCGGTGGTCTTGACGTACAGCGCCCCGTAGAAGTTCCGGTAGCTGTCCGGGGCGGAGAAGGTCACGGAGCTGATGGTCCGGCCGCTGTAGTCGGAGAGGTACTGATAGACCCGGTTGAAGGCGGCCTTGTCCAGCCGGGCGGTGCCGCCGGGGGCCACGTTCAGAGTCACCGTGTCCCGGGATCCGTTCTTGTCGATGATGATCCGCAGAACGCCCTTGACGGAGTTCTCCCGGTCGTAGAAGGCCCGGAAGGGAATCTCCAGCTCGTCCCCCTCCTTGGCCCCGGAGGCGGCCTGGAAAATCAGATCGTCAATGCCGTAGCTGTCCCGCCGGTCCGTGGAGTAGTAGAACCACTCCTCGGACAGCGTTTTCTTGGAGTAGGCCGCGTGGCCGGAGGCCCGGATGTCCCCGGTGAAATAAGTATAGTCGTCGTTGGGGGAGAACTCCACATAGCTGATGGTCCGGGTGGAGCTGGTCAGGTTCTGATAGACCTGGTTGAAGTCGCTGCGGTTGAAGGTGATGGAGCTGCCGGGGGCCACCCGGTAGACCACCTCGTCCTCCTGCCGGGTCTCCTTGTCGACGATGATCCGCAGAGTTCCGTCCCGGTTTTCATAGCGGCCCCGGTAGTGGACGGTCAGGGTCAGCTGGTCGCCCACGTCCGCCCGGCTCAGGGCCTTGAAGTTCAGGCTGTCCAGGGTGTAATCCACCCGGTTGTCCCCGTCGGGGTAGAAGTCGTTGCGGTCCAGGTCGTCCCGGCTGAGGGAGCGGGACCCGGAGTAGAGGGAGCCGTCAAAATAGGAGTAGTCGCTGCCGGCGGTAAAGGACACGGAGCGCAGCACGTCGCTGTCATTGCAGAGCTTTCTAAAGGCTTCCTCAAACCGGGAGGCCCGGAGATAAGCCGTGCCGCCGGGGGCCACCCGGAGGACGATGTCCGTGGTGTTGGAGGTCACCGGCGCGCCGGTGAGGGTGATGGTGCCGGAGACCTGGGCGCTGTTGTAGGCGCCCTCGGCGGTGTATCGCAGACTCAGGCTTCCGGCGGAGCTGGGAACGTAGTAGACATAGTCCCCCAGCTCGTTATAGGTGTAGTAGCTGGTCCGCAGGGTGTCCTTCCGGTCGTTGTGGCAGACCTCTCCATATCCGCTCTTGGAGGTAAAGTAGACATGGCTGAAGCCGGAGTACCCGTTGACATTGCGGAACGCCGTGTTGATTTTATCCCGGATTTCCGCTCCCACGTACTTCCCGGCGACGGTGCCCACGGAGATGGTGAAGTCCCGCCCCTGGTTGGTGCTGGGGGTGGTGGTGCTGGCTTCCGTGATTTCATTCCCGCAAACGGAGCAGCGTTTGACCACAACTCCATTCTGTTCTCTGTTATACACGTAATTGTGCGCACCCGTAGCCGGAATATCCCGTGACTCCGAATTCCTGCACTTAGCACAGGTCCGGGCCTCTGCGCCCGGCGTATTGCAAGTGGCGGGAATCGTGACGGCCCAGCTGCCCCAACTATGCGTCCCGCCATTGGGACAAGTGTCAACCGCCAGTGCGGCGGGCGCGAGGCTCGCCAGCATCACCAGTGCCAGGACCAGCGCCGGGAGTTGTTTCTTCCAGAATCTGTTCATAGGATGTACCTCCGTGCCTGCTTGAAATGAGATGGTAGGGTTACATAACATCGCTTCTTATACCATAGCGGAAACCCCTCTCATAATCATGAACAAACTGTGAACAAGCGGCAACATTTTGGTATCATAAAACGACAAAAGCCGGGCTGTTCCTTCCCCCGGCAGAAAGGGGGACCTGGGGAAAACTCCAATTCCCCCTCTGTGGAAATCTTTCTCTTTACAAATAAATTCCCCTCCTATATAATACATAGGCTGAGAAATCTGTAAGGATGGAGAATCAATATGGCTTTGATTGAATACGACGCCTACAAGCAGAAGCTCCGGGAGCTGAAACCGGAGCTTGACAAGCTCTCCGCCGCCCTGGACATCGAGTCCGCCCGGCAGGAGGCCGCGCGCCTGGAGGACGAGACCGCCCAGGACGGGTTCTGGAACGACCTGGAGCGCTCCCAGAAGGTCCAGCAGCGGCTGAAACAGCTCCAGAACAAAATCGCCAGGCAGGAGAAGCTGATCTCCTCCTGGGAGGACCTGACGGCCCTGTGCGAGATGGGCCAGGAGGCCGACGACGCCGAGATTCTGGAGGAGCTGAAATCCGAGTGCGCCGCCCTGGAGGACCGGGCCGCCGAGACGCGGATGGCCACCCTCCTCTCCGGGGAGTACGACGGGTGCAACGCCATTTTGCAGTTCCACGCCGGGGCCGGCGGCACCGAGGCCCAGGACTGGGCCCAGATGCTCTACCGCATGTACACCCGCTGGGTGGAGCGGAAGGGCTTCACCTATAAAATCCTGGACTACGAGGACGGGGACGAGGCGGGCATCAAATCCGCCGCCATCTCCATCGAGGGCGAAAACGCCTACG
>CAJUJW010000042.1 GCA_910586735.1 uncultured Oscillibacter sp.
TCCCACATCAAGCCTGGAATTGGCCCCTTCCGTTCCTCGTCCGCAAATGCAATCTAACAGGAAAAAAAAGCCCTGACAAGGCTTTTTCCGGCCTTTTAACCGAACTGAAAATTGCCGTCCGAAAGCCTGGTGTCATTTGCCGGAAGGAAGTAACGCAGCCCAATTTCTTCCAAAAAGCGAAGGCCGGAGGACAGGTCCCTTTGGCGAAACGCAGCGCCCCCTGTCCCCCGGCCCCCGAGAGTCCTTATTCGACCTTCCGCTCCTCCTTCTGAGGAAGGAAATACTTCTGCCCCAGCTGGACCAGCACGCCCTCTTCCACCATATGATGCAGCACCAGCGTACACTGCTTGGGCTGAATATGGAGGAGGTCCACAATGTCCTGACGGTAGGCAAAGCCCGCCTGGGCCAGATACCCCAGAATGGCCTCCCGGTGCTGTTCCGGCGGAATCACGGTGCCGGGGAGATAATACTTCCCCCCTACCCGCACCAGCTTCCCCAGTTCCGTCAGGCGGCGAAGCCGGGCGTATGTAGCCGTTTTGGACAGGCCCAGCAGGTCCGACACATCGCCTCGGGAGACAAAGCCCTGCTCCAGCACCCGCTGGAGGACCTGCTCATCCTCGGCGTCCCGGCCGTCGTCCCGCTTGAGGTCCCGGAGAGTCGCCCGCTCCAGTCCGCCCCGAATCAAGGCCGTCCGGGTGAGCCGGGACAGCCGCGGCAGGTCCAGGGGCTTCCTGGACCGCTCCGTCAGAAGAACATGCGCGTCTTCCCCGGGCTTCCGGCGCTGCCGCTCCTCTTCCAAAAGGCGGCGGACGGCGCTGGTCAAAACCACTTCCCGGTCCGGCAAGCGGAGGAGCCCCTCCTCAAAATCCACCTGGTCCCAGGTGAGCGCGATCATCTCCTGCGCCTGGAGCCCCAGCTGCCAGCCCAGCCACATAGCCAGACCCGCCGCCGTCTCCCGTTCCGCCTGAAGGACCTTCCACAATTTAAACTCGTCCACCTGCACAGGCGGAGGCTTGGGGGCCTTTCGGGCCGGGGCGCTGGCGGAGAACCGGAGCTGCAATGTGGCAACCTCCACGCCGCTGATCCGCGCCGCCTCGGGCCAGTCCATCCGGTCAAGGCAGCGGATAATCCAGTCGTACCGCAGGTCCAGCAGGCGCACGTCCTTCAGCCCGCCCCGGTCCAGCGCCAGCCGGGCAAGGCGGGAAATGGACTCCAGCCGCATGGGCTTCCGCTCTCGGGCGGAGAGGAGGACGTGAGGGTCCCCCGGCTCCTCCCGGGCCTCCTTGGCCTCGTGGAGCTTCCAGAGCAGAGCGCGGACCTCGCCGTCCAGAGGGATCATCCGGTCCGGCAGCTCCAGCCGGTCGTCCAGGAAGGAGACCTGATTCCAGGTCAGAGAGGCAATCTCCTCCCGGGTCAGACCCTCCAGCCAGGCCAGGCGGAGCACCAGGGCCTCGGGCCCCGTCTGCTCCCGCTCCAGAAGGCGGCGCAGCGCGGCCTCATCCAAACGCCGGTTCTTTTCCTTTTCCATGGCGCTCCCCCCTTCCGGCTTTGCGTTACTTTCATCTGGCAAGTCCGGCGAACTTTTAGAAATATTTCCCAGCCGCCCCAGACTTAATCCGTCAGCCGTTTACAGCGGCGGAGCGCCCCGCCTCCCGGGAGACGCCGGCCATCTCCGCCCCGGTGAGGTCCCAGCAGCCATGCCGGGTCACCAGTCCGCCGGCAAGGCGTCCCTGATTGACGGAAAAAATGGCGTCGTAGGGCACTTTTTCCACACGGGACCGCAGCGCGCCGGAGATCAAATACTTCCCGTTTTGCAGCACACTGCCGGAAAACCGGTTCCTCTGGCCCAGCAGATGGAACTCTCCCGAGACGGTTCCGGCGTCCTCCTGAAGAAGCAGTTTTCCCACCCTGGGACCCAGTTGGCTTTGCAGAATCACGGTGTAACAGACTTTTTTCACAGCATCACTTCCCGTTATGGTTCGATTATAAATAGGCGAACGTTTTCACCAAAGGGACAATTTTACATAAAGCGTCGGTTTTTGGACATAATTGCAACAATTGTCAAAATCGCTCGAAGCCTGTCGATGGCTGCTATAAAAAAAGAGGGCGGGGAAACCCCGTCCTCTTTTTTGCGCTGTTCTCAAGACATCCAGTCCCAGTCCCCCTGTTCCCGCAAAGTCTGCCAAACGGCGCCCGCCGCGCTCTTCTCCGCCGTGCGCTCCAGGGCGTCCGCCAGCTCCTCCGGCGTCAGAGCCAGGCCGCCGCGAATCCAGCCCTCCAGCAAGGACAGCAGAAGGGCCTGTCCGCACCGCCGTTCCCGCTCCTCCGCCGCCCGGTCCGGCGCCGTGCCGCAGCGGTCCCGGTAATAGACCTGGACCGCCTCCAGCACCTCCTCCAGAGGAATCATCCTCCCCAGACCCGCCTGTCCCTCCCGGTCCAGCGCCGCCTGGTAAAAGGCCCGTTCCCCGGCGGCCCGGTCCAGCAGCTCCAGCAGCGCCTGCCGCCAGGTCAGGCAGTTCTCCAGGCGCTCCAGCAGCAGCGCCCGCTCCTGCCGGAGGCACCAGTCGAAGAGGTCGTAGATGTCGTTAAAGTGGTAATAGAAAGACTGCCGCCGGAGGCCGCACCGCTCCGTCAGCTCCCGCACCCGGAGCTGATCCAGCGGCTCTTCCCTCAGCAGCGCCCGCAGGGCGGCGCTCAGGTCGCGTCTGGTTCGCTTCTCATATTCCGGCATAAATTTCCTCCTGTCCGCCGGGTCCGAGGGCCCCGGCGTGTCTGTAACGATTCCCGGTCTTTCCGGCGGAAAGTCCGTTTTTTCGCCGCTTTAAGCATACTCTACGCCCTCCTTCCCGTCAAGATTCCCCTCTTTCTCATTTTTCAGGGGGCCTCGACAAATTCAGACAAGTTATTTCCCGAATGTTGTGTATGATAACCATAGCCACCGGCTACATTTTGTGTTTCATAAGAAAGGAAGATCTACCATGACCCTGCTGTCCAAAGAGTATCTGCTGTTGTTCAACGCCGTCACTGACGCAGAGCGTACCCTGTCTCAGCTGCGGGAATCTCTGCTGGAAGCCCAACGGCAGGCAGAGGAGCTTTTTTTGGAAAATACGCCCTCGGACGATCCGCCCGAAGAAGCCGGGGGCGCTCTATAGACCCTGGGCAAAACCCGTTGACCTCCCGGCAATATTAGCGTATAATGTCGCTATATCCCGGAGGCCGCCCTAACCGGCGGAACCCGGCCCATGGAGGTTTCCTATGCCCAGCATTTCTGTCATCGTCCCCGTCTATCAGGCGGAGAAATTTCTGCACCGCTGCGTGGACAGCGTGTGCCGCCAGACCTTTTCCGACTGGGAGCTCATCCTGGTGGACGACGGGTCCACCGACGGTTCCCCGGCCCTGTGCGACAAGCTGGCCGCCAGGGACAGCCGGGTCCGGGTCTTCCACCGGAAGAAGAACCAGGGCGTCAGCGAGGCCCGGAACCTGGGCCTCAACGAGGCCAGGGGGGACTACGCCGCCTTTCTGGACGCCGACGACTGCTATGAGTTCCACGCCCTGGAGACCCTCTGGAACCTCCGGGAGCAGTCCGGGGCGGACGCCGCCGCCTGCGGCCTCACCTATCTGTTCCCCGACGGGAAGCAGTCCGTGCAGAGCCAGCTCCCCGCCGGAATCTTCGGCCAGGCGGAGATACGGGAAAAGCTCATCGACCCCCTGGTGGGGGACCGGCTGGCCCAGCCAGTGTTCAACGGCTACAGCGTGTGCTACCTCTTCTCCACGGACCTTATCCGCAAAAACCACCTCGTCTTCGACGGGCCCTATCTGGAGGACGAGCTCTTTGTCCTGGAGTATTTCTGCCTGGCCCGTTCTTTGGCGGTGACGGACCAGCCCCTCTACCGCTATTTCCTCCACGGCGAGTCCGCCACCCACCACTACATGGCCGATTTCGCCCAGGTCTTCACCCGCTTCATGGAGCGGAAGGAGGCCCTGGTGGCCAAGTACGGCCTGGAGGCCGGCCGCCCCCAGTGGCGGGAGAGCTCCAACTGGGCGGGACTGCTCATCGCCGTGGGCAACGAGTACGCCCGGGACAATCCCAAGACCATCCGCCAGCGGCAGAAGGCCGTCAAGGAGTTCTGCCGCCGCCCGGAGATGCAGAAGGCCATCCGGGAGCTGGCCCCCGCGGGCCTGAACCCCAACAAACAGATGGTGGCCAACCTGGTCCGGGGCAAACACTTCTTCACCCTGACTCAGCTCTACCGGCTGAAGAACCGGATCTGAGGGAAACGCCATGACACTATTAAAAGAGAGTTACCTCTGCCATCTCCTGCTTCTCCTGGCCGCCGCCTATCAGGACAGCGGGCTCCACCGACTGGCGGTCCGCCTGGGGGCCTGGTGCAGCCGCCAGATTGACGAAAGCGCCGTCCTCCGCCCCCTGTGCCGGGAGGGGGCCCTGGCCCGCTCCTGGCCGGACAGCCTTTGCTGCAAGCTCCTCTCCTGGCTGGTGAACCTGCCCGCCCGCCTCCTGCGGAGGTTTTACCTCCTCCTGGAGGGCACCTTTGAAACCAGCGTTTTCTCCCAGCTGGCCTTCCGCCTGGGGGACGAGACGGCGGTGGCCGAGGGCTGGCTGATTCTCCTCCTCTGGATCATCCCCTACGACTACTGGAACAACGCCTACACCCTCATGGCCTTTCTCCTCCTCCTGCTCCTGCTCCACGCCGGGGCCATGGGCCGGGGGGACCGCCGCCTGGACGTGGAGGCCCTGGGTTTCTTCCCCGCCCTCTTCTTCGGGGCGGTGGTCCTGGGGGTAGTCTTCTCCCTGACCCGGAACGCCTCCACCCGCTTCCTCATTTACCACATTTCCGCCGCCCTCTGCGTGGCGGTGACGGTCAGCGCCCTGCGCTCGGCGGAGGAGCTGAAGCGCCTGGCGGCGGGGGCCTCCGGCTGTGTGGCCGTCTCCTCCCTGTACGCCATCTACCAGCGCCTCTCCGGCCTGGAGGTCAACGAGTCCTACGTGGACATGGACCTGAACGCCGACATGCCCAGCCGGGTCCTCTCCTTCTTCGACAACCCCAACACCTTCGCCGAGGTGCTCCTGCTCCTCCTGCCCCTGACCCTGGCCCTGATTCTCTGCTCCAAGCACCTTGTCTCCAAGCTGGCGGCCTCGGCGGCTTTCGTCCTGGGGGCGGCGGCCCTGGGCATGACCTACTGCCGCGCCGCCTGGATCGGCATCGCCTGCGCCATGGTGGTGATGATTTTTCTCTGGAAGCCCAAGCTGCTGCCCCTCTTCTTCGCCCTGTGCCTCCTGGCGGTTCCCTTCCTCCCCGTCAGCATCTGGAACCGCATCCTCACCATTTTCAACTCCGCGGATTCCTCCACCACCAGCCGCTTCTCCCTCTTCAAGGCGGGCATGGAGGTCGTCCGCCGCCGTCCCCTCTCCGGGGCGGGCCTGGGCACCGCCGCCGTCCAGCGCTATGTGAAACTGCTGAACTTCTACCACGCCCGGACCCCCTTCGTCCACTCCCACAACATCTATATTCAGGTCTGGGCGGAGATGGGCGTCTTAGGGTTCGTAGGCTTCGTGGGCTCCGCCCTCTGGGGCGTGAAGCGGGCGGCCCACGCCGTCCGGCACTGCGCCGGCGGGGCGGCCAGGACCATCACCGCCGCCGCCTGCGCGGCCCTGTGCGGGGCCCTGGTCTGCGGCCTGGCGGACTACCTCTGGAACTACCCCAGGGTGATGTGCATTTTCTGGTTCGTCTTCGCCGTGGCCCTGGGCGGCGTCAAGCTCTGCCAGGAGAGCGCCTGAACCATCCGCAAAACGGCAACGACCCCCGGAGAGATACGCCTCTCCGGGGGTTCGCTTCCCCAAAGTGGACCCAAACAGGTCCTTTTGCGAGGCTGCTATGATGGAACAAAAGATCAAACAAGACATTCCCATTGGGACGAACATCCGGGAGATACGCAGACAGCGGGGTTTGAAGCAGACCGAGCTGGTGCGCCTCCTGCAATTGGAGGGCGTCCCCATGACCAGGGAGGCCCTGGTAAAAATCGAGCGGGGCGCGCAGCACATCCAGGCGTCCCAGCTCAGGGCCATCAAAAACGCCCTGGGCGTCACCTACGACCAGCTGCTGGAATCATGAGGGCCGCCCTTTCCGAAGACACATTTTCAAACAATACCCCGCTTTATCTGCTCCAGGGATAAAACCAAATATCTAGATTCCAGATACATATACTCATATTCGGTGATGAATATGAGAACTGAAATTCTGAAATATGAGCGGATACGAGATTTGAGAATTGACCGTGGACTGACGCAGGAGGACATTGGGAAACTGCTCCACGTCAGCCAGAACACCTATTCACAGTACGAAATCGGCGAGATTCGTTATCCCCTGGATGCGGTAGTTACGCTGGCAAAGTATTACAATGTTAGTGTCGATTACCTAGTGGGCCTGACGGACGAGACTGCTCCGTATCCCCGGAAACGGCAGACCGCGCCATGAGGGCCGCCGCCGCCCTGCTGGACCTCCTCTTCCCGCCCAAGTGTCCCTTCTGCCGCCGGGTCCTGGACGCGCCGGGCGTCTGCCCGGCCTGTGAGAAGTCCCTTCCCTGGACGGACGAGGCCCGCGGCCTCCGGGAACTCCCCGGCGGCCTCCTCTGCGCCGCGCCGCTGTGGTACGAGGGTCCTGTCCGGGAGGCGGTCCGCCGCTTCAAGTTCCGGGGCGGCGTCACCGCCGCCGGGCCCCTGGGAGCGCTCATCGCCCAGGCGGCGGCGGACCGCTTCTCCGGGGAGTTCGACGCGGTGACCTGGGTCCCCGTCAGCGCCGAACGCCTGCGGAAGCGGGGCTACGACCAGTCCCGCCTCCTGGCGGAACGCGCCTGCAAGCTCTGGGGTGCCGAACCGGAGGCCCTCCTCCGCAAGGTCCGGGACAACCCGGCCCAGTCCGGCCTGGAGAGCGCGGAGGCCCGCTGGAGGAATACCCAGGGCGTTTACCAGGCCCAGGGAGACCCCGCCGGGAGGCGGATTCTCCTCATCGACGACGTGTGCTCCACCGGGGCCACCCTGGTCTCCGCCGCCGGAACCCTTCTGACGGCGGGGGCGGCGGGGGTGGTCTGCGCCGCCGCGGCCTTCCCCAGGCCGGAGGGGGAAAACGGGGGAGAAAAAGGGAAAGAATAGACTTGCAATCTGGAGGGACTGCAAGTATAATGTATTTTGTAACTTTATGGATACGCTGGCGGACTTCCGCCTATCATAAATTGGACAAAAGATAAATGGAGGAGTTGCCATGGCAAAGGATATCGGTATCGATCTGGGTACCGCTTCGGTTTTGGTATTTATAAGAGGCAAGGGCATTGTGCTGAACGAGCCCTCTGTCGTCGCGATGGATAAAAGCACGGGAAAGCTGCTGAAGGTGGGCATGGAGGCCCAGGAGATGCTGGGCCGGACCCCCGGCAACATCATCGCCATCCGCCCCCTGCGGGAGGGCGTCATCTCCGACTACGACATGACCGAGCGGATGCTCCGGGAGTTCATCCACAAGGTGGCGGGGGTGTCCATCTTCAAGCCCCGGGTCATCATCTGCGTCCCCTCCGGCATCACCGAGGTCGAGGAGCGCGCCGTCATCGACGCGGGCATCTCCGCCGGCGCCCGGAAGGTCTACCTCATTGAGGAGCCCGTGGCGGCGGCCATCGGCGCGGGCATCGACATCGCGAAACCGGACGGCCACATGGTGGTGGACATCGGCGGCGGAACGGCGGACATCGCGGTCATCTCCCTGGGCGGCGTGGTGGAGTCGGCCTCCATCAAAATCGCCGGCGACCAGCTGAACGAGGCCGTGGTGAAATACATGCGCCGCAAGCACAACCTCCTGGTGGGCGAGCGCACCGCCGAGGAGATGAAAAAGCAGATCGGCTGCGTCTTCCCCAAGGACGAGGAGGAGATCATGGACGTGAAGGGCCGGTGCCTGCTGACGGGCCTGCCCAAGGTGGTGGCCGTCAGCTCCACGGAGATGATGGACGCCTTCGAGGAGCCGGTGGAGCGCATTATGGAGGCCATCCACTCCGTGCTGGAGCGGACGCCGCCGGAACTGGTGGCGGACATCTCCACCAACGGAATCGTCATGACCGGCGGCGGCAGCCTGGTGGCGGGTTTCGACAAGCTGGTGACGGCCCGGACGGGCATTCACACCATGATTGCCGACGACGCGATTTCCTGCGTGGCCCTGGGCACAGGCAAAAGCCTGGAGACCCTGAACAGCATGCAGGACGGCACCATGAATCTGAGCCGCCGCAAGCAGATGAGCTGAGAAAAAACCGCCGGACAGCCGTCCGGCGGTTTTTGTTATGGGGTTTCCTCTGTGCCGGGGACCTCCGGTTCTTCCGGGTCGGGGACGTACTCCAGGATATCCTCCACCCGGCAGCCCAGCAGCTTGCAGAGGTCGTCGATCAGCCGGGAGGAAATGCCCTTGTTGTGGCGCAGACGGTAGAGGGTACTGCTGCTATAGCCCAATTTGTTAATCATTTTATACGTGGAGATTCCCCGGTCTCTCAGCGTACGCCAGAAGGGGTCATAAATTATCATAACTATCACCTAACCCTAGTTTAAACCAAAGTCAAAAAATTGAACATATTCTACATTTAGCGTTTGCGCTATGCAGACAAGCGTCTCAATATAGAATATAATATGACTAGAGGTGATAGTATGCGCGTAATGTGCGAAAACCAATTTTGCGTTTACTGGTCGGAGAATACCTGCACGCTGAGAAAAATCAGCCTGGATGCTGTGGGAGCCTGTACGGACTGCATCCACGTAGAAGTTCCAAAGGACCTCCTGGCCCAGAAACGGCAGGAGCTTCTAAGCGAGCTGAGGGAGCGGGAAGCCCGGTGGGGAGAAGAAGCCCTGGGCTTATAGCTGGGGAGGGCTTAGTCCTTCCCCAGTTTTTTCAGTGTCTCCAGCACCTCGCCGAACTCCTTGGCGGTGGCGGAGGGGTGGGCCCTCAAAAGCCGCAGGGAGCGGTGATAGGGCGCGGCGGAGCGGTTTTGCAGAGCGGCCTCCCGGGCCCGGACCCGGCGGATGGCCTCCTCCAGGTCCGCCCGGCGCTCCGCCAGGAGCTCGGGAGTGGAGCCGGGCAGGTCCTCCAGGTGGTCCCGGTAGGTCTCCAGGGCATTGGAGATGGTGGAGAGCATCTCCAGCTTGGCGTTGAAGCGGCGGCGCAGGGACGCCTCCACCCGGTCCCGCCGGGCCTGGCGGCGCTCCTCCAGCTCCTCCTCCACCTTCTGCCGCAGCACCAGGGCTTCCAGCTCCGTCTTCTCCCGGAAGCGGCGGAGGTCGTCCTTGGCAAAGGCGGCGTAGACCTCCGCCCGCTTGGCCAGACGGCGCAGGTCCTCGTTCTCCTCGGCGGCCCGGGCCAGCAGGTCCCGCAGGTCCAGGGCGGCCTGGACGGAGCGCACCGCGTCCACGGTGAAAACGGCGGTGAGCAGGATGGCCAGGGGGTCCACGCACAGGGCGGGAACCCTGGCCAGCAGCCGGGCGATGGGCGGATGGACAAAGCGCACCAGCAGGATGGAGAAAAAGCCCCAGGCGATGGAGCTGGACAGGCAGATGTGCCCGTTCAGGTTGAACCTCTGCTTGGAGTAGTCCCAGTAGCGGACCTTAAAAATCCGCTCCATCACGTCCCCGGTGACGTACTCCAGAATCGTGGAGGCAATCATGCCGAAGAGCCAGACCAGCCGCAGGTCCTCCGCCACGGGGATGGTGGCCAGCAGAATGAGGATGGCCCCGGAGCCGTAAATGGGCAGCAGGGGCCCGTGGAGAAAGCCCCGGTTCACCCAGTGCCGCTGGCAGAGGGAGACGTAGCAGGACTCCCAGACCCAGCCGCAGAAGCAGTAGAAGAAAAACAGCAGGACCCACTGGCCCGTGGTGTAGACGTGCATAGACAAATCCTTTCTTTGAGATGGAGGATAGGAACGATTTCTCAGTCCGGGGAACTGATGCGGGAGAAGATGTCCAGGAGCTCCCCGATAATCTGGTTGGACACCAGAAAGCCCCGGGGCGTCAGCCGCCAGGCGCCGTCCCGGCAGACGGCGTAGCCCGCCTCCCGGCAGCGCTCCAGAAAGGGCAGGAAGGGGGTGAAGTCCAGGCCGAACAGCCCCTCGAAGCAGTCCGGGTGCAGCCCCTGGGCCAGGCGGAAGCGCAGCATGAGATATTCCTCCTGCCGTTCCCGCCGGGACAGGATTTGGCATTCCGAATACTCGGGGAATCCGGAGAACCAGGCGTCCAGGTCCCGCTTCCAGGCGAAGCGCCGGCCCTGGAAGTCCGAGTGGGCCCCAGGACCGAAGCCCAGATATGCCTTCTGCGTCCAGTATCTCAGGTTGTGCCGGGACTCCCGGCCGGGCCTGGCGAAGTTGGAAATCTCGTACTGCCGGTATCCCCGGCCCTCCAGAAAGTCCACGGTCTCCAGGTACATGTCCGCCTGGACCTCGTCCCCCGGCAGGGCGTCCCGCCGGGCGTAGAGGGGCGTCCCCGGCTCGGCCTTGAGGCCGTAGCAGGACAGGTGTTCCGGCCCCAGCTCCACGGCGGCGGCCAGGTTCTCCCGCCAGCGGGACAAGTCCTGCCCCGGCAGGCCGTAGATGAGGTCCAGGGACAGGTTGTCAAAGCCCGCCTTTCGAGCGGCCTCCACCGAGGAGCGGACCTGGTCCATGGTATGCACCCGTCCAATGGCCCTTAACTCCCCGTCGTCGGCGGACTGCATCCCCAGGGAAATCCGGTTGAACCCCGCCCGCCGGAGGGCGGAGAGGGCCTCTGGGTCCTGGGCGGAATCGGGGTTGGCCTCCAGGGTAATCTCCGCGATGTAAGCGACGTGAAACGCGGCGTAGACCTTCCGCAGCAGCCGGCAGAGCCGGTCCGCCCCCAGATAGCTGGGGGTGCCGCCGCCGAAGTAGACGCTGGTCACTTTATAGCCCGCCGCCGCCTGGGAGAACTGTTCTATCTGCCGTTCCAGGGTGGAGACGTAAGCGTCCATCCGGTCCTCCCGATGGGGGAGGGAGTAGAAGTCGCAGTAAACGCACTTCTGCTTGCAGAAGGGCACATGAATGTAGACGCCAAGGGTTCTGATCATAGGGGGAGCTCCTTTTTGACAGGCTGGGTCTATGATACGACATTTTGGGGGGCATTGCAAGTAGGGGCGGACCTATGTGTCCGTCCCTACATTCATTGTCCATTGTCAATTATCCATTATCAATTCCCATCATAAGATCTCCAAGCAGAACCCCTGGGAATATTTCCGCCCCCCAAAGGCAACACTATCCAGGAAATCCAAAACGAAAAGAGGATGCTTTCCATGGACATGTCTCCCAAGGAGTACCAGGCCTACGTCAAGCAGAAGGCGAAAAAGTCCCCCATTGTCAAGGACGTGGCCCTTGCCTTCGTCATCGGCGGGGCCATCTGCGTCCTGGGCCAGGCCATCACCGACGGCTGGAGCGCCGCCGGGCTCAACAAGGAGGAGGCGGGCACCGCCGCCTCCTGCACCCTGGTGTTTCTCTCCGCCCTGCTGACCGGGCTGAACCTGTACAGCAAAATCGCCCGCTACGGCGGGGCGGGAACCCTGGTGCCCATCACGGGCTTCGCCAACGCCGTGGTCTCCCCGGCCATCGACTTTAAGAGCGAGGGCTTTGTCACCGGCATGGCGGCCAAGATGTTCACCGTGGCCGGGCCGGTCATCGTCTTCGGCACCGTGGCCTCGGTGCTCTACGGCGTGATTTTGCAGCTGTTCCGCCTCTGACGGAGGTCAAAAAACCGCCCATGCAAAGCATGGGCGGTTTTGTCTATCTGGAGTCTCTCTTGGGGCCCTGCTGAGAGGTCTGGCGGCTCTTGCGCTGGGCGGCGAAGATGTTTTCGGTGATCCTGTCCTGATCGGTCTCGTTCAGTTCCAGGAACTGGCAGCCATATTGAACGGGGCCTTCCTTCGGCTCAATCACCCGCAGCACCTGACAGAACATGATGGAAGGTTCCCGGTCCTCCAGGAGCTTGACCTTCAGGAGGAATTTGTCCCCCGTGTAATACTGGTGCTCCGAGCAAATCCGGGCCCCGCCGACGCTGATGTTCAGCAGGCGGCATGGCCGCTCTCCGCCGTTGGGGCCGAAGGTGGTGGCGATGGCCTCCAGATCTGTGTCCAGGCGGAAAAAGGCACGGTCGTTCCCCAGCCTCACCACGTTGAGGTATATCACCTGCCATATGTGTTTTGGCAGGGGGGAGATAAAGCCCTCCATATACACAGCCTTCCGCAGCCGGTCATGGTAACCCCGGATATGAACGGGGAGGGGCTCCGCCTCCGAACAGCTTTCCAGCAGGGGAATCTCCGCCTCGGAATACTGGTGCAGTTCCGCCGTGTGCTGGCGGGGATACATCAGCTTGGCGACAAAGAGCATCTGCCCGTCCTTGGTGGTCACCTCCACCCGCATATGGCCGTAAACGGACAGGTCTTCCCCGTCGTCAACAGGCTTTGGCGGAGGCGGCGGAGGAGATTCCAGGTCCTTCTTCTTAAACAGGTTCAACAGTCCCACGATCTACCACTCCTATGGCTTCATTATCGATTATCGGATTTTCCTGGCTTCCACGTAGTAGCGCTTATCCTGGGCGTGGCCCATGGAGAAGGTCTTCCGGGGCAGCACGCCGTCGGCCATGACGGTTTTAAAGAGCTGCTGCTTGCCCATGGCGGGCAGCTTGAAGCCGATGCTGTTCGGCTGGCTGCCCAGGCGGTCCGTCACGTCCGCGCCGTGGATATAGTCGATTTCCCCGCCGTGGTCCTTGACATAGGCGTCCAGGAACGCCTGGAGGGTGCCCACCGCCAGCTGGACCCTGGGCCGGGGCACGGTGATGAAGCCCGCGCCGCCCGCGTGGGTGCAGGCCACCACATGGCCCTCGCCCTTACCCTCGTAAGCGCCGGGGTAGTAAGCCTTGAAAGCCTCCAGCACCGCCTCCGGCTCCACGCCGAAGACCACACGGTGGATGGGCTCGAACTGGAGGGCGTCGTCGTGGTTGTTCACCACCTCCACCAGGGCGTACCGGGCGGGGAGGGCGGACCATTCGCTCTCCGGCGTCACCTTCTTCAAGTCCTCGTAGCACTGCTTGGCGGTGGCCAGGGAGTGGTTCCCGTCGCCCACGGCGAAGAGCAGGGGCGGCACGTCCTTCACGCCGTACTTCCAGTTCTGCTCCTCCGGGGAGCAGAGGGCCTCCAGGGCGTCCGCCGCGGCGTCCATCTGGGCGGCGGTGAGCTTCCAGCCGGTGATGCTGCCGCCCCCCTGCTGGAGGGGGAAGCTGTAGAGCTTTTCCATCTCGCCGGAGGCCCGGGTCAGGGGCTCCACGACGGTCTTGTTGGGGTCGTCAATCAAAAGCATGACGTGGGGCAGCTCAATGGGGGCGTCCTTCCGCACCTTCACCCGGGGGGGGATGCGGGAGAGGACGGTGCCCTCGGTGGCCCGGATGAGGGCCCCGGAGCCGGGGGTGAAGTCGTACTGCTCCAGGTCCACCATGCCGATGAGCCCGTGGCGGATCTTCCCGTCGGACTGGACCCGCTCGATGTACAAAAGGCTGTCCTCCAGGGTCTCGAAGAGGCCGCCGTCCAGGTACGCGCCCATGGCGGCGTTGACGGCGGAGATGCGCGCCTCCACGTCCGGGGCGTTCAGCGCCGCCTCCGGGAGGATGAGCCGCAGGGCGGAGGGGGCGTCTCCCACGGTGTCCTCCACCGCCTGCCAGTATTCGGGCTGAGAGGTGAACTGGTCGCAGGCCACCACCGCCCATTTCGTCATGTCCGTGCCCTTTTTGGGCAGGAGGATATTCGCGGGACAGAAGCCCAGCTTCTCAAATTTCGGGTTCATGTTTCGTCTCCCTTCCTTCTCAATTATGCGCGCCGGCTTTACAGGGCCCCCTTGATGGCGTCCAGCAGCTCGCCGAACTCCTCGCAGGCGGGAATCTGGGGATAGTCCTTTTTGATCTGCTCGGTGCTCTTGAAGAGGAAGCCCGCCTTGCCCGCCTGAATCATGGCCAGGTCGTTGAAGCTGTCCCCGGCGGCGATGGTCTCATAGCCGATGGACTGGAGGGCCTTGACGGTGGTGAGCTTGGATTTCTCGCAGCGCATTTTGTACCCGGTGATTTCGCCGCCCGCGCCCACCTCCAGGGTGTTGCAGAAGATGGTGGGCCAGCCCAGCTTTTCCATGAGGGGCTTGGCGAACTGCTCAAAGGTGTCGCTGAGGATCAGCACCTGGGTGATGGAGCGAAGCTCGTCCAGGAACTCCCTGGCCCCGGGGAGGGGGTCGATCTTGGCGATGGTGGCCTGGATTTCCCTGAGGCCCAGGCCGTGCTCTTTCAGAATACCCAGCCGGAAATTCATCAGCTTGTTGTAGTCGGGTTCGTCCCTGGTGGTGCGGCGAAGCGCAGGGATGCCGCTGGCCTCGGAAAAGGCGATCCAGATTTCGGGGACCAGCACGCCCTCCATGTCAAGGCATACGATGTTCATAAGTCTCTTCTCCTTGGTGTTCCAAAGTTTGGGAACCGTTTTTCTCCACGGTATAGTATACCAGACTTTCCCCCGCTTGTCACCCATTATTTCGGGGAGAAACGGATTGCGCCGGGGGGAAATTTGTGGTACACTTCCGGTATCACCATTTCATGAGAAAGAGGTAACATCTATGGACTTCCAAGCCCTCTCCGCCGCGCGGTACTCCCTGCGCAAGTTCGATTCCCGCCCCGTGGAACAGGAAAAGCTGGACCTCATCCTGGAGGCCGGGCGGAACGCCCCCACCGCCCACAACTACCAGCCCCAGAGAATCTTCGTCCTCCAGAGCCCCCAGGCCCTGGCAAAGGCCGACGCCTGTTCCGGGTCCCACTTCAATCCCCCCGTCATCCTGGCCGTGGCCTACGACCCCGCCGTCTCCTGGAAGCGGGAATACGACGGCAAGGACCACGGGGAAATCGACGCCTCCATCGCCGCCGCCCAGATGATGCTCCAGGCGGCGGACCTGGGACTGGGGACTACCTACGTGGGCATGTTCGACCCGGAAAAGCTCCTGGAGTCCTTCCCCGAAATGGCCGGCGCCAAGCCCATCGCCCTGCTGCCCCTGGGCTATCCGGCGGAGGGCGCTCACCCCGCCCGGCTCCACACGGACCGCCGCCCCCTGGAGGAGCTGGTGAAATGCCTGTAAAACACGCAGGGGAACCCCCAAAGGGTTCCCCTGTTTTTCAAGCCCATTTCCCGGCGGTGGCTCTACTCCTCTTTTTCCATCCAGGCGACGCACTCCCCCTCCGCCCGAATCTGGCCCTGTATCAGCAGTGTCCTGGCGGTCCCGAAGTCCATGCGCTCCATGGCCTCCAGCGCCTCCTCCGTGGCGTTGACGAGGGCTGTGTAGAATTTTGGAAGCTCCTTCATTTTTATCACCTCGCCTTAACTCTACCATATTCTCCCAGAAATTGCAATAAACTTTTATTGCAAAATTGCAACGCTTTCCCAAGCTGCGCTCTGCAATACAATTTTCATGCGAGTTTCACACAGAATGTATTGCAGAGGTGTGCTATGCGAAAATTCAAAATACCCAACGTCCCCAAGGTTCCCGTTTCCGCCACGAAATCCATCCGCTTCCCCACCGAGGTCATCGAGCAGGTGGAGGAGGCCATCCGGGGCAAGGACTGTACCTTTACGGCCTTTGTGGTGGAGGCCGTCCGGGTGGCCCTGGAGAATCTGGCGGAGGATGAGGAGGAGTCATAAGAAAAGGGCGGACCTGCGGTCCGCCCTTTTTCTTTTTACGCAAACAGCGCCTCGAACGCCTCCACGGCGGCGTCCGCGTTGTCTCCCACCGCCAGCATCACGTAATTGCCGTGGCTGACAATTCTGGAGTTGTTTTTCCAGCCCTCGATGGTCTCCGGGTACCAGGCCCCGCCGGGATTCGTGTCGTCTCCCACCTGGTAGTCAATCCGGGCCTGGAAGATCTCCGCCGCCTTGGCGGCGTCCTCCTCGCTCTCCGTCTCCACCAGGGCGATCTCGCCCACCGCGGCGGAGATGGCGGCGATATAGACCCCCAGCTGCTTCGTGGAAAGCGCCGACAGTCCGGGGTAGTAGGCGTCCAGCAGTTCCGCCGAGGTCTCGTCCTCCGTCAGGCTCATCAGCTCGGGCCACTCGTTTTCGCTCAGGAGGGTGGCGTAGAACGCGGCGAGGTCCACGTCCTTCTGGGACTCGGAGGGAGACCCGCCGGGATCGGCGGGATTGGCGTCTCCGCCCTCGGGGGTGCCGGCCTCCGGGGTATTGACCTCGGGGGTGTTGGGCGCGCCGTCCTGAGCGGGGGCGTCTTTGCCGCCGCAGGCGGCCAGGGACAACGCCAGGGTCAGCGCCAGTGCCAGCGCGAGAAACTTCTTTTTCATCATCATGTCTCCTTATGAAAATGTATTCTGGTGGATTGCTTCTGATGGATAGACGGCGGGGGGCGCGAAAAAGTTCCCGCCGGGCAAAAAAATTTTCGGGCAAAAAAGGAGGCGGCAAAAAACCGCCTCCTTCTATATTATATTCCTTACCCCCGCCCCTCCCGCGGACGGAAAGCGGTCTCGACAAAGTCCTCCACCTCCTCCAGGGTATCGAAGCAGGCGATGGCCACCTGGTTGCCCATGGTGCCCGCCAGGGCGTCGGGCATCCGGGTGAAGAGCCGGGCGCGGCTTCCGCACCGGGCCTCCAGCTCTCCCAGGGAGATGTCGTAGTGCTGCCGGTCCCGCCGCCCGGCGTAGACGCAGTAGCGGTGGGGCCCGTTGTAGACGTGGCGCAGCTGGTCAAAGGCCACCATGTCCGCCCAGATGCGGTACACGTCGGCGCTCTGGCTGAAGTTCAGCATGTCCGGGGTATAGCCCCCGGCGGGGCGCATGTTGACCTCCAGGGCCGCGATGTCCCCCACGTCCCCCAGGCCGGGCTTGGCCTTGGTCAGACGGAAGAACTCCAGGTGGAAGAACCGGCTGGCCGCGCCGAAGGCTTTCAGCGTGGCCCGGCCCGCGGCCTCCACGTCGGCGGGGACCTCCTTGTCCACATAGTAATAGGTGGGCACGCCCTCGTTTACCATGTCCATGATGGAGTTCCGGGTGACATGGCTGGCGGCGAAGAGGACCTCTCCCTTGGAATCGCAGATGCCGTCGTAGGTGGTGACGGACCCGGAGACATACTCCTCCATGAGATAGGGCGTCTCCGGCAGGGCCTTGAAAAAGCGCCTCATGTCGCCCTCGTTCTCCAGCCGCCAGGTGGCCACGGCGCCCACGCCGTTGTCCGGCTTGACCACCACGGGCCAGCCCGCCTCCCCGGCGAAGGCCAGGCCCGCCGCCAGGTCCGTCACCGGGGCGAAGCGGGCGCAGGGCACGCCGGCCCGGCGGTAGTATTCCTTCATGGCCAGCTTGCTCTTGTATTTCCCGATCTCGTGGGCCTTGGGCCCGGTGGTGATGTTGAAGTCCGTCCGCAGCCGGGCGTCCAGCTCCAGCCAGTATTCGTTGTTGCTCTCCACCCAGTCGATCTTGCCGTACCGCCCGGTGAAGTGGCCCACGGCCCGGAGAACCTGGTCGTAGTCCTCCAGGCTGTCCACCCGGTAATACTCGGTCAGGGCCCATTTCAGGTCCGGGTGCAGGTAGTCATAGGGCGCGTCGCCCACGCCCAGGACGTTGACGCCGTTCTCCCGGAGGCGGACGCAGAACCAGCGGTACGCCTCGGGGAAGTTGGGGGAGACAAAGACAAAATTCATAGGAGGTCCTCCTTTGACGCGGGCTGATTTTTCGATTTAAAGTATAGCACCTTCGGCCCCAAAGCGCAAGAGGCAAAACCGGGGAGGAATGCCTCCCCGGTTTCCCTTATCCAAATTTAGCCGTCAAACTGCCCTTTTGCAGGACGTGGCCCTCCGCCGCCTTGAGGAAGTGCTTCTTCCTGGAGTTGGAGCTGATGCCCAGCACGCAGTCCAGGGCGTAGACCGTCAGCCGGTAGGAGTGGACGGTCCAGATGGGCGGCTTGGGCCCGGCGTAGCGGTGGACGCCGTAGGCCATGCCCTGGGCGACGCCGCTCTCCAGCCGGTCCCGCTGGGGGATGCCCCCGGGGATGACCTTCCGGGCCGGGAAGTTCCACATGACCCAGTGGGTAAAGCCCTTGATGGGGTGGGACATGTCCTCTAATGTGACCGCCAGGGTCCTGGCCTGGGGGGACAGGTTCTCCAGGACGATCTCCGGGGACAGGTCCTTTCCCCGGCCGGTGTTCTCCCGGGGGAAGCGCCCGCCGTCCTCCAGGCCGGGGCAGTGAAAGCGCAGAATCTCAATTTCCATAGCGACCTCAATCTTTCTCTTTGGGCAGAATCAGGTTCAGCAGTACCGCCATCAGCGTGGCGATGACCACCGGGGACTTGCCGAAAATCATAGTGAAGCCCTCCGGGAACTGGCCCAGGGCCCCGCTGGCCTGGCTGACGCCCACGCCCAGGGCGGCAGAGAGGCCCACGATGGTGGCGGTGAAGTCGCCGATGGCCTGGATGGAGTTGATGGCCGTGGGGTAGAGGGACAGTCCGATGGTGAAGACCACCGTACCGGTGATCACCGGGGGGAACAGGAGGCGAATCTTCTTCACGAACACGCCTACCAGGACCGCCACGATGCCCCCCACAATCATGGCCCCGGCGATGATGATGGGCGGCGTGACGCAGCCCACAATCATGGCCACCAGGTGCTGGAGGGACAGGGAGACGGCGGGCCCAAGAGGGGGAACGCCTCGGATTTGGAACAGCGTCTGCTGGCCGGCGGGGTTTCTCATGGCGGGGGTCTCCTTCCTGTTTCTTCATTCTCTTTTGCGGGCCCGGAAAGGTCCACCTTTAGTTTACAGGAGGGACCCCGCCCTGTCAAGGGTGAAAGCCTTACGGCTCTTCAAAGGGCCCCAGGTCCCGGCGGAACTCGCCGTCCGTCAGGAAGCGGACCTCCTCCACCGCCTCCAGGGACTGGAGGGAGTTCTCCAGGGCCCGGAGGGCGGTCTGCACCAGCGCGTCCTCCACGCCCTCCAGCCGGGCCGAGGAGAGGTTCACATAGCAGATGCTCTCCTCCAGCCAGACGGACTTCACCTGGAAGCCCTCCGGCAGGGGGCTGAGCAGGTCCCGGCCCTCGGGCTTGTCCTCCAGGGCCCTGGCCACGGCGGACACCTGGGTGTCCCCCTCGTAGAGGTCCAGGGTCCGGGTCTCCGGGATCAGAGAGCCCTCCTGGTTCAGGAAGTAGAGCCGGGCCTCCACGGTGGAAATCACGTCCTCCTCCGGGGTCAGCAGGACCTCCCGGATGTTCAGCACCTGCCGCTCCCGGTAGGCCAGTTCCCGCCCCCTGGCGGTAATCTGGACGGAGGAGATCTCCGGGATCTGGGCCAGGGTCATGGCGATGGCCCCGTCCGCCAGGGTCAGCGCCACGCCGGAGAGGCTCTCATAGGAGGCCGACAGGTCCACCAGGGCCCGGTCCCCCGCCAGCTCCAGGGAGAGGAGGGAGGTCCCGGCGGGGAGGGTGCTTTTCAGCGTCTCGTCGGCGGGGCCCTTCAAAAGCTCCTTCATCAGCGCCTCCGCCAGGGCCCGGGCGGTCTCGGTGCGCTCGTCGTACAGGTACACGGTTTCCGTGCGGAAGGCCCCGTCCCCGGCGGAGTAGGTCAGGTCCGCCTCCTGGAAGTAGAGCTGGTAGGCGGTCCGGGCGGGCTCCTCCCGGCGGCAGCCCGTCAGAAGGAGGAGCGGGAGGAGCAGAACGCAGAGTCCTTTTTTCACGCCTCCTCCCTCCTCTCCAGGGCGGGCCAGCGGACGGTGAACACCGCGCCCCCCTCGGGGCGGTTGGCGGCCTCCACGGCGCCGCCCCGGCGCTTCACCGTGTCGCTGACGATGGAGAGGCCCAGACCCGTGCCCCCGGCGGCCCGGGACCGGGCCTTGTCCACCCGGTAGAACCGCTCGAAAATCCGGGGCAGGTCCGCCTCGGGGATGCCTACGCCGTTGTCCGCCACGGTGAGGACCACCTGGTCCCCCGCCCGCTCCAGGGACACCTGGACGGCCCCCCCGGCGGCGGAGTATTTCACGGCGTTGTCCACCAGGTTGTAGATGACCTGGTGGGTCTCGTCACGGGTCCCCAGGACCACGCAGTCCTCCCCGGCGGAATAGGTCAGGTCCACGCCCTTCTCCTGGGCCACCAGATTCATCATCCGCATGACCTGCTCCAGCACCGGCAGGATGTCCACCGCCGCCGGGGGGTCCAGGACGCCGCTGTCCAGCCGGGTCAGGCGCAGGAGGTCCTCGGTGATGCGGGAGAGGCGTTCCGCCTCCCGGCCGATGTCGGTGACAAACTCCTTTGTTGTCTCCCGGTCGATGTTCTCCGTCTGGAGAATGGAATCCGACAGCAGGCGGATGGCCGCCAGGGGGGTTTTCAGCTCGTGGGACGCGTCGGAGACGAAGCGGCGGCGGGCGTTCTCCGTGGTCTGGAGCCGGTCCGTCAGGCTGTTGAACTCATAGCCGATCTGGGCGATCTCATCCCGCCCCCGGATGTCCGCCCGGTGGCTGTAGGCCCCCTCCCGCACCTTCCGGATGGCGGTGAGGAGCAGGCCGATCTTGTGGGTCAGGGCCTTGGAGAGCACCAGGCTCAGCACCAGCACCAGCCCCCCCGCCACGGCGGAGAGGCGCAGCAGCGTCTCCTGGAGGCCCGAGAGCAGGGCGGCCTGTTCCGTGTCGTACTCATAGGCGTACACCGCGCCGATGATCTGGCTCTGGTACATCACCGGCGAGGAGGCCCGGCTGCGGAAGGCCCCCCGCTGATAGGTGCAGCTGAAGGCATCGTACCCCAGCAGGGCCTGGACAATCTCTGTGTACAGCGCCAGGTTGCCCACGGCGGACCCGGTCTCCCGGGTGTCGTAGAGCACCCGGCCCGCGCCGTCGGTGACGAGAATGCGGCTCAGGCCCGCCTCCTCCGCCACGGCCATGGCGTCGGCCACGTTTTCCTCCGTCAGGGGGGAGAGGCCCGACAGGGCGTTCACCATGACGGAGACACTGCTTTGCAGGTTGGTGGCCTTGGAGTGGAAAACCAGGTCCTCGGACACCAGAAGGGGATAGGTGTTCAAAAGCAGAAGCACCGCCAGAATGACGGCGATATAGCTCAGGCCGAAGCGGAACTGCAAGCTGCCCCAATAGGGGCGTTCACTCCTTGAAATAGTACCCCACCCCCCACTTGGTCATAATGTGGTCCGGTTCCGCCGGGTTCTCCTCCAGCTTCTCCCGGAGGCGGCGGATGTGTACGTCCACCGTCCGGTAGTCCCCGGCGTAGCTGTAGCCCCACACCACGTTCATGAGATTCTCCCGGCTGTACACCCGCCGGGGGTTGCGCATCAAAAGCTCGATGAGGTCGTACTCCTTGGCGGTCAGGTCCACGTGGGTGTCCCCCCTGGCGGCGGACCGCTCCTCCGTGTTCAGGGTGATGCCCCCGGCGGTCAAAATGCTGCCCCGGCTGCGCTGGACCCCGGCGGCCCGGCGGAGGAGGGCCCGGACCCTGGCCTTGAGCTCCAGGATATTGAAGGGCTTGGTCAGGTAGTCGTCCGCCCCGCACTCAAAGCCCATGAGCTTGTCCGCGTCCTCGCTCTTGGCCGTCAGCATGATGACGGGCACGTTGGAAAACTCCCGAATCCGCATACACGCCTCCAGTCCGTCCACCTCCGGCATCATCACGTCCAGCACGATCAGGTCAAACTTCCCCTCCCGGGCCAGCTCCACGGCGGCGGCCCCGTCATAGGCGCACTCCACCTCATAGCCCTCGTTCTCCAGGTTGAATTTGATCCCCTTCACCAGGGTCCGCTCGTCGTCCACCACAAGTATTTTCATTCCATATCCTCCACTGTCACAAGGCCCTCCAGCGCCGCCAGCTTCCCCTGGCCGATGCCGGGGACCTCCGTCAAATCTTCCACGGTTTCAAAAGGCCCGTGCGCCTCCCGGTAGTCCGCGATCCGCGCCGCCAGCTCCTCCCCGATGCCGGGCAGGGCCGTCAGCGCCGCCGGGTCCGCCGTGTTGAGATTCACCGGCGAGGGGTCCGGGCGGACCTCCTCCAGGGGGACGCTGAGGTCCGTCTCCACTGCGGCGGGGGCCTCCAGCGCCGCCCGGTCCCGGAGAAACAGCCCCAGGAGCAGGCACAAAAACACTCCCGTCAATCCCAGAAGGGCCCCCTGGCCCCAGGCGGTTTTTCGGCGCGTCTCCACGGTTGCGTTCCTCCGTTTTTTTTGGTATACTGTTGGGGAAACCGTCGAGCGGCAGTTTCCGACCGCCGTTTCCGCCCCTTGCCAGGGACTATTATACCACATATATTGGGGGATGGACATGAAAACAAAGCGCTTTTTATCAGTTTTTTTCCTGGCCCTTCTGCTGATGGGACAGCTGACCCTCCCCGCCCAGGCGGCCCGGGTGTCGCCCCCGTCCGTGGAGGCCAAGGCCGCCCTGCTGGTGGACCGGAACACCGGGGCAATCATTTACGCCATGAACGAGCACGACGAGCTCTACCCCGCCAGCCTCACCAAAATCATGACCTGCCTGCTGGTGCTGGAGGCCATCGACGAGGGGCGGCTGAAGCTGAGCCAGGAGGTCACCGCCACCCCCACGGCCCTGGAGGGCCTGGCGGAGGACGGCAGCACCGCCGGCATTGAGGCGGGGGAGGTCCTCACGGTGGAGGAGCTGCTCTACTGCCTGATGGTGGTCTCCGCCAACGAGGCCGGGGCCATCCTGGCGGAAAAGCTCTCCGGCAGCGTGGAGAGCTTCGTGGACCGGATGAACGCCAAGGCCCAGAAGCTGGGCTGTGAGAACACCCATTTCATGAACCCCCACGGCTACCACGACTCCCAGCACTACACCTCCGCCTGGGACCTGTACCTCATCACC